>DATDGX010000169.1:0-4270 GCA_036521875.1 Binataceae bacterium (SeqCode) | reverse complement strand
CAATCCTCCGGCGATAGAACCCACCGCAGGCGCGGTCGCGGCGTTCGCGCGGACGCGCGAACGCCTCGACCGCCTGAGCAGCGCTGCCGCGGCGACGCGGCCGCTCGAAGTGGCGACGCGATTCAGCCGCGTCGTCCGCCGCGCCGTGACGGGTGCATTCGGCGCGCCAGCGCCGGCGGACGACACTGCGGCGAACCTCGCCCACGCCAATCGTATCCTCGGCGATGCGCTCCGGGTCGCGCGCCGCGCGGCGGCGGCGATGCCGCCGCCCGCGGCCGCGCCGGCGCGCGCTATCCTTGGACGGCCCCCGGGTGCTGCCGGCGTGCGCGATGCGCGCGCCGGCGGCACGCCGCACAGCTTCGCCGCGCGCACACTCGCGGGGCTTAGGCGCGCGGCGGCGCGCCTAAGCCCCGGCCCCGGCGCAGTCGCCATCGGCGCGGATGCGACGCGCGTCGCGCGCGCAACATCCGCACCAGCGATTTTGAATCCGATGCTCCGCGCCGCGCGCGCGGCTGACGCCGCCGGCGCCGCGAATCGTTACCGACTCGACGCGGCCGCTCGCGTGCCGGATAAACTCATCGCGCCGCCAATCCGCGCGCTGAGTTCGAGCCTTCCGCCGCTCGACCTCGGCGCGCGGCTCCGCGGCGTTTTGGAGCGCTTCGCGCGCGGAGCGGGAAGCGGCGGCGCGAGCGCGGTGTCCGTGCCCCCACGATCGGCTGCCAACGCGCCGGTCACGATCAACTTCTCACCCAACATCAAGGTCGAGGTCGCATCGGGCGGCAACGCGGGCGGCCATGAGGAGATCGGCCACGCCGTTGCCCGCGCACTAGAGAGCCACGCCGAGGAACTTCACAACCTGGTGCTGCGCGTCGCCACCGGACGCGAGCGCACTGACTACTAGCGGGCTTTGTGCGGAAGCCGCTGAACCCCGGTCTCTGACTATGGCTGACCAATTATCAATCTTGCTTCCCTATCAGCGCCGATGGGTCGCCGATCGCGCGCAGGTCAAAGTAATCGAAAAGTCGCGGCGGATCGGAATCACCTGGACCGAAGCCGCGGATCGTGCGCTCGCCGCCGCAGTGGGCGGCCGCGCCGGCATGGACGGATGGTATATCGGCTACAACAAGGACATGGCGCTCGAGTTCGTCGAGACCGCCGCGATGTGGGCGCGCCGCTTCAACAAGGCCGCGCGCGCGATCGAGGAAATCGTGGTGGGCGACGAGCGCGCCGATATCCTCGCATTCCGGATCCGCTTCGCCTCGGGACACAAGATTGTCGCACTGTCGTCGCGCCCGTCGAATCTTCGCGGCAAGGAAGGATGCGCCGTTATCGACGAGGCCGCTTATCACGACGACCTGCCGGGTCTTCTGAAAGCGGCGCTCGCGTTCACGATGTGGGGCGGGCTGGTGCGGATAATCTCCACCCACAACGGCGCCGACAATCCGTTCAACGAATTGGTCACCGAGGTGCGCGCCGGCCGCCGCCCCTATTCACTCCATCGCACGACGCTCGACGACGCGATCGGCGACGGGCTCTACCGCAAGATCTGCCATAGCCTCAAGCGCGATTGGAGCCCGGAAGCGGAGCGCGCGTGGCGCGATGAGATAGTCGAGTTTTACGGCGAGCACGCGGACGAAGAGCTGTTCTGCATCCCGCGCGCGAATGCGGGAACGTTTTTGAGCTCGGTGATGATCGAATCGCGAATGCAGGCGGGGATTCCGATCCTGAGATGGGAGCCGCCCGCGGATTTCGCCAGCCGGCCCGAGGAGGTGCGCCGCTCGGAGGGACAAGCGTGGTGCGAGGACAATCTGGCGCCGGTGCTGGGCGCGCTCGATGCGAACCTGGCGACCTGTTTCGGCGAGGACTTCGGACGCTCGGGCGATCTGACCGTGATCTGGCCGTTTCAGATCGCGCCGGATCTGACCCGCCGCACGCCGTTCGTGGTCGAGTTGCGCAACGTGCCGTTCCGCAGCCAGGAGCAAATCCTCTTCTATATCGTCGACCGGATGCCGCGTTTCTTCGCGGGCGCGATGGATGCGCGCGGCAACGGACAATTCCTGGCGGAAACCGCCGCGCAGAAATACGGCGCGCGGATTGCGCAGGTGATGCTGTCCGAGACCTGGTACCGCGAGAACATGCCGCGCTACAAAGCCGCGTTCGAGGACGGGACCATCGAACTTCCGCGCGACGCCGACATCCTGCAGGACCATCGTACGATCGTGATGGAGCAAGGAGTGGCGCGGGTTTCCGAGCGGCACGCCGGCGCGGACGGCAAGCGCCGGCACGGTGACTCCGCGGTCGCGGCGGCGCTGGCGTACTTCGCATCACGCGCCGAGGTCACCGAGATAGCATATCGCGCGGCGCCGGAAGCGCGTGCGCCGCTGCTGTTCGAGCGCCCGCGCGATCCGTGGGGACCGCCTCCGCCAGATGATGGGATCGCACCAAGCCTACGCAGCCGGCGCTTCGCCGAGGGCTACTGAGTAATCGAATGGCTATCTACTGGAAATGGAAATGCGAGGAATGCGGCCATGAGTTCACGATCGCGCTTCGAATGCCCGACTCGTGCCATCGATGCGGCGGCTCGTGGTTCCTCCGAATAGGCGAGTCCGCCCACAAAGAAGGAGAACCGATTAGCTAATGAAACTCTACGACGCCTACGGACGCGAAGTTGATACCGGACTCCTCGGCGAGCAGCAGGCCGCGCCCACGCTCGCCGGAGTCCGCAATATCTACTCGATGATGCATCCCTCGGTCGGGCTGACCCCGGAGCGGCTGGCCGGAATTCTGCGCCAGGCCGAATTCGGCGACCCGTTCCTGTACCTCGAGCTCGCCGAGGAGATGGAAGAAAAGGACCTGCACTACCTGGCCGTGCTCGGCACGCGCAGGCAGGCGATTTCGCAGCTTGATTTCGTGGTGCGGCCGGTCTCCAGCGATGCGGACGAGATCAAAGCGGCGGAGATGGTCCGCGAGATGATAGTGGACGGGCCGCTCCAGCTCGAGAGCGCGATTTGCGACATCCTCGATGCGATCGGCAAGGGTTTCTCGGCTACCGAAATTATCTGGGACACCTCGGGGCGCGAATGGTTCCCGCGCAACCTGGTGTGGCGCGATCCGCGCTGGTTCATGTTCGACTGGGTGTCGGGCGAGGAAATTTTGGTGCGCACGCTCTCCAACGAGGGCCAGGCGATTCCGGTCGAGGGCGAGGCGCGCCCGCGTCCCTCGCATTTCGCGGGCTCCGGACTGTATGGCGCGTTTCGCGGCGGCCTGGGAATCCAGCCGCTGACGGCGCCGCTGGCGCCCTTCAAGTTCGTGACTCATGTCGCCAAGGCCAAGGCCGGGCTGCCGATCCGCGGAGGGCTGGCGCGCGCCGCCGGATGGGCCTACTTGTTCAAGAACTACGTCCTAAAAGACTGGGTCACCTTCACGGAAATTTTCGGACAGCCTCTCCGAGTCGGCAAGTACCATCCGGGAGCAACCGAGCAGGACAAGCAGACGCTGCTGCAGGCGGTCGCGAATATCGGCACCGACGCCGCCGCGATCATTCCCGAGTCGATGCTGATCGAGTTCACCGAGGCGCGCCAGGGCGGAAGCTCGGAGCTGTACATGAGCTTCTGCGAATATCTGGATCGCCAGGTGAGCAAGGCCGTCCTGGGCCAGACCTTGACGACCGAGCTGCCCAGCGGCGGCGGCTCGCGCGCGGCGGCCGAGGTTCATGACGCGGTGCGGCGCGATATCCTGACCTCGGATGCGCGGCGGCTGGCGGCGACGCTGAATCGCGACCTGGTGAAACCGATCGTGGATCTGAACCTGGGACCTCGCACGCGTTATCCGAAGCTGTCGATCGGGTTGCCGGACGATTTCGACGTCAAGGTATTCGCCGACATGATCGCGGAGCTCGCGGATCGCGGCCTGCGTATCGGGCAGCGCACTATCATGGACAAGCTGGGGTTGCCGGCACCGGCAGAGGACGAGGAGATTCTGCAGCCCGCTAAGGGCGGCACCGCCGTAGCCAAGAGTGAATAATAAATATGCGAAACCCCTCACGGGTTTCGCGCTTCCTGTCGATCCAGGTGCGGCACCTGGACCGGTGCTTAAGATGCGCGCTACGCCCTAAGCCCGGCGACTCCGATATCCTCCGCTAAGGATGGACAGTTGACGGTTTTCAAGTTGGGACGTAGGTAGGGAACCATAATGGGTCGCCATCGCTACCCTTCATCATGTCAAATTGAAAATGTCGAACGCGATGCCAAACGGTGTAGGGAAATAAATG
>DATDGX010000168.1:0-3529 GCA_036521875.1 Binataceae bacterium (SeqCode) | reverse complement strand
TTATAGGCCAATGGGTATGGGGAGGCAACCTGAGTTGCAAAGCACTACTGACTCGCGGTTTCGATTGCCGCGCGCGTGCCCCATGCGCGAGAATCGCACGCTTCAATTCAATGCATTCCAAGAATGCGAGGTGCTCGGATGACGCCGATCGAAATCGCTGGGCCTGCTCGAGGTGACCCGAATCCGTACCGTGGCGCCGGCGGCGCGCCGCTCATCCATACCTACTCGATCGTCGCGCGCGACCCGGAGTCCGGCCAACTCGGCGTTGCGGTCCAGTCGCACTACTTCGCGGTCGGTTCGATTGTGACGTGGGCGGAAGCCGGGGTCGGCGCGATTGCGACCCAGTCGGTTGGCGAGCCCAGCTACGGGAAGCTCGGGCTCGACCTGATGCGCGCGGGCGTCGCCGCGCCGGATGCGCTCAGCGGATTGCTGGTCGCCGATCGCCTTCGCGAGTTGCGCCAGGTGGCGATGGTGGATGCGCACGGACGAGTGTCCGCGCATACCGGGCAACTCGCGATCGCCGAGGCTGGCCATCTGGTCGGAGAGGGATTTTCCGTGCAGGCCAATATCATGGAGCGCGCGACGGTGTGGCCGGCAATGGCGAATGCGTACCAGCACGCGTGCGGCGATCTCGCCGAGCGAATGCTCGCGGCGCTGGACGCGGCGGAGGCGGAGGGTGGTGATCTTCGCGGCCGGCAATCGGCCGCCATGCTGATCGTCGATGCGGCCAGCACTGGCCGCCCGTGGATCGATTGCGTCTTCGATGTCCGCGTCGATGACCATCCTCTGCCGCTGGTCGAGCTTCGCCGCCTGGTCTCGATTCGTCGTGCTTTTCGTCACAAGGCCACCGGCGACGCGGCCTTTGCAAATGGCAGCGTCGAGGTGGGGGAGCGCGAGTACGCCGCCGCTGAGCGTCTGACTGACGACGCCGAATTTCGCTTGTGGCATGCCGTCGGGTTGGTCAACGCGGGGCAGGTCGATGACGCGCTGAAAATCTTCCGCGAGCTCTTCGCCGCGGACCGCCGCTGGCTAGAGCTCGCGGAGCGTCTGTCGAGACAGGGCGCGATGTTCACCGACCCGGCCTCAATCCAGCGCATTCTCGATGTCGCCCCGCGCGCGTGACGCCGCGCGTTGACATTGAATTGACGCGGCCAGAGAGCCTCGCGCGCGCGGCGTTTTCCCGCTCCGGCACTGTGCGCTAAGGTTAAAGAAATCGAGGTTCCGAGATGGCCGATACTCAAGCCGCGCGGGTTCGTCCCGAGTCAGCCCCGCGGGTCGAACACGAGCTGCAGCTCTACTATTGGATGAAGTTGATCCGCGCGTTCGAGGAGCGGGTCTCGCGGCTCCATCGGCAGAACAAAATCCTGGGCGGCGTCTATTCGGGCGCGGGCCAGGAGGCGATCGTTACCGGCATCTGCGCGCCTCTCCAGGAGGGCGATTTCGTCGCCCCGCTGCATCGCGACCTCGGCGCGTTCCTGATGCGCGGGATCGACCCGGGCCGCCTGATGGCGCAGCTCATGGGCAAGGAGACCGGACTCTCGCGCGGCAAGGATTCTTTTCTGCACGGCGGCGATCTGGAACACGGCGTTTTCGGTTCGACCTCGATGCTCGGTTCGTCGCTGCCGGTCGCGGTCGGCGCGGCGCTCAAATTCAGGATGAAGAAAGACCCCAACGTCGCCGTCGCATTCTTCGGCGAAGGTGCGGCCTCGCGCGGCGACGTGCACGAGGCCATGAACTTCGCGGGGGTGCACAAGCTTCCAGTCGTGTTCGTATGCGAAAACAATCGCTACGCCTACTCGACTCCGCTGGAAAAGCAGATGGCGATCGAAGACGTGGCGGATCGCGCGGAAGCCTACGGCTTCAAGGGTCACGTCTGCTCGGGTAACGATTTGCTCGCGGTGCTCGAGCTCAGCGAACGCTCGATCGCGCGCACCCGCTCGGGCGACGGCCCGGTGCTGATCGAATGCAAGACCTATCGTTATCGCGGACACAGCGAGCACGACGCGGCGCTGTATCGCGACCAGGACGAGCTTATCGAGTGGCAGAGCCGCGACCCGATTCCGCGCTTCGAGCTGTACCTCGAAAAGAAAGGCCACGACTTGAAGCGGATTCGCGAAGAGGTCGACGAGCGCTGCAAGACCGTGGTGCAGGCGGCGGTTGATTTCGCCGAACAGAGCCCCTGGCCCGAACCTCAAGAAGCACTTGAAGATTTGTACGCGCCCAGCGACGGCGGCTCGAATCACGCGGCGCCTAAAGCCCGCGCGCAGGCCCAAAAGGCCGAGCTCAAAAGCTGAGTCGGAACCTGGGATGGAACTGACCTACATCAAGGCTATCAACCAGGCGTTGTTCGAAGAGATGCGCCGCGACGAAAACGTATTCGTGATGGGCGAGGACGTGGCCGATCTGGGGGGAGCGTTCAAAGCGACCGAGGGACTGCTCGAAGCGTTCGGAGAGGAGCGCGTGATCGATACACCGATTTCCGAGGCGCTGATCGTCGGCGCCGGCGTCGGCGCGGCGATACTCGGGATGCGGCCGGTGGTCGAGATGCAGTTCGGCGACTTTATTTCCTGCGCATTCGATCAGATCGTGAACACCGCAGCGACGCTGCGTTATCGCCACGGCGGCGCCGCATCGTGTCCGCTGGTGATTCGCGCGCCGTCGGGCGCGGGCGTGCACGGCGCACTGTTTCATTCGCAGAACCCGGAAGCGTGGTTCACTCGCGTGCCCGGTCTCAAGGTCGTGGCGCCCGGCACCGTCTACGACGCAAAGGGACTCCTGAAGAGTGCGATCCGCGACGGCAATCCCATCGTCTACTTCGAGCACAAGCGCCTCTACCGCAGTATCAAGGAAGATCTTCCCGAGGGCGATTTCACCGTGCCAATCGGCGTCGCCGAAATCCGCAAAGAGGGCAGCGACCTTTCGATAATCACCTACGGCGGGACGCTGGGGCCGTCGCTCGATGCGGCGCGAATCGTCGAAAAAGAAGGCGGGCTCGCAGTCGAGGTGCTCGATCTGCGCACGCTCTTGCCGCTCGACCGCGAGGCGATTCTCGCGACGGCGCGCAAGACCGGCAAGGTCCTGATCGTTCACGAGGACCGGCTGACCGGCGGAATCGGCGGCGAGGTCGCCGCGCTCATCACCGAGCACGCTTTCGAGTTTCTCGACGGGCCGGTGCGCCGCGTCGCCGCGCTGGACACGCATGTCGCCTTCAGCCCGCCGCTCGAGGAATACATCCTGCCCAACACCAACAAGATCGTCGACGCGATCCGAAGTCTCGCGGCCTACTGAGATGGCGCAAATCGAAGTCACGATGCCGCAGATGGGCGAGAGCGTCGTCGAGGGCACGGTCGAGAAGTGGCTGGTGAAAGAGGGCGACGTGGTCGCCGAAGATCAGCCGCTGTGCGAAATCTCGACTGACAAAGTCGACACCGAGATTCCGTCTCCGGGTGCGGGGCGAATCGCGAAGCTGACCGTCGCCGAAGGGCAAACGGTGCCGGTCGGCGCACAGCTCGCGCTAATCGAGGCGAGT
>DATDGX010000167.1:0-19482 GCA_036521875.1 Binataceae bacterium (SeqCode) | reverse complement strand
GGCATTATCGGCCACAGGCGAGTCAGCAGTTCGCGCAGCGACGGCGCGTGATCGAATCCATCGCCGACCAGCGACGTCCCGAGCGCGACGCCTTCGCTGTCGGCGATCGCGGCGTTGCTGTAAACCAGCGACAGCGAAGGGTCGGAGTCGAGGGTCGCCACCGTCCGCTCGAGCATCGTTGGCATCCAGAGGTCGTCGGCGTCGAGGAAGGCCAGGTATTCACCCGAGGACAAGCGCGCGCCAGCGTTGCGAGCCGCCGCGGGTCCACTGTTGGGCTGGTCGACGACGCGGACGCCGTCGCCATATTCCGAGAGGATAGCCCTGGTGCGGTCGGTCGAACCGTCGTCCACGCAGATAATTTCGAGGTCGCGGAACGTCTGCGCGAGCACGCTGTCGACGGTGCCCGCGAGGGTCGCGGCCGCATTGTAGGCGGCAATAACTACGGAAACGCGGGGCACGGTTTAGTTTGTGGCCTGCTCGTGATCGGCGGTATCAGCCTTCGGTACGCGCCTTCCCTCGCGGCCGCGCCGTTGTGGAGCGACCGGTCATCTTTGATTCTGAGCAGGAGCTTTTTGGTCCGAGCGCTAACCGCGCGAAAGTTATCAGCTTGGATGCGCGCTTTCAATCCCGCGTCCGAACGCCGCTATCTTCGCGAAGTCTTTGACTGGCTGCACGCGCGGCCGCCTGCGCGCGTGGTCCGCGCTCGCGCGGGTTGGTCGTTCAGGCCGGGGGTGCATTGGGCTTGCGCCAGTTGCGCTGGTACGAGCGCGATTCGGAAAGCCCGTAGCGATTGAGCATCCGGTAAACCGTGTAGCGCGAAACGCCGAGCAGCTCGGCCGCCCGGTGACAGTTGCCGTTGGTCTCCCGCAATGCGCGCATCAGCGCGACTTTGGTGGCCTCGCGAATCACTACGTCCAGCGCATATGACTGCGGCTGCGGATCGGTGATGCGAACGTCGCCGCCACTTTCGCCGCCAAGACCGCCAAACTCATCACTTTCGAGAAGCGCCTTAAGAGGCTCCGCCCCGATCGCGATCGCGGCCGCGACGTCGGTCACGTGGCCGGCAAGATCGTCGACCGAAATCCTGTCGATGGCGGTCAGCAGCACCGCGCCTTCGACAGCGTGGGCCAGTTCGCGAACGTTGCCGGGCCACGGATACGCCACGATCGCATCAAGCGCCGCGCGTGCCAGGTACTTCACGTCCTTTCCGAACAGGCGGTTGTAGTGCTCGATGAAGTGGCTGACGAACGCCGGGATCGCCTCGGGACGCTCGCGCAACGGTGGAATAAAAATCGCGGCCGCGTTCAGCCGATAGTAGAGATCGTCGCGGAATTGTCCAGCGCGCACCATCGCGCGCAGATCGCGATTGGTCGCCGCCACCAGCCGAATGTCGACTTTGTAGCAATGCGCCGATCCGACCGGCTGCACCTCGTGCGTCTCCACCGCGCGCAACAGCTTGGGTTGCAGTTTGAGCGGCAGCTCGCCGATTTCGTCGAGGAACAAGGTGCCGCCACTGGCCGAGCGGAAGTATCCATGCGAGTCTTCGCGCGCGTCAGTGAACGCGCCCTTGACGTGGCCGAAGAGCTGTGACTCGGCGAGCGATTCGACGAGGTTGGAACAATTGAAAGTGACGAACGGACCGTTGGATACCGGTCCCAGGGTGTGCAGGGCGCGCGCCACCAGCTCCTTGCCAGTGCCCGATTCGCCGTGAATCAGAACGGTCGATTTGTAGGGGCTGAGCCGCGCGATCGTCTTCAGCACCTTGCGCACCTGGGCCGACCGCACCACCATTTCCCCAATCCGCTCCGAACCTTGGGCAAGGCCCTCCACACTCAGCCATTCGGGCGCGGCTTCGATTGCCTGCACCCGCCCGCCGGGCGCTGGCTCAGGCTTCGCCGGCTCGATCGGAGATTGCTCGCCCCGACGAATGTCACCCCTCTCTCTGATGCGTCCTCCCTGAAGTTACGATTTGCAGATCTTTATTTCCTATCTACAGTTCGTAGCTTTTGTAAGCGCACTGGTCTGCTTACGCCATGTAACTAGTTACTGTTGCATCTTATAGATTGCGTTAAGTAAATGCGAACCCATTTTCGGTGCCTTTGCAGGCAAACCGCAGGGCCAGCGTAGATGGCAACATGACGGCGCCGACGCGAGATCATCAGTCGCGCCGCCTCGATTGCGTCGGGGAGATGATCGCGTAAGCTTGCGCGGGAGAGCCGTTAGCTCAGGTGGTCAGAGTCTCCAGGATCGTCGACGAATTGTCATTCGTAGCTCCGATGCGCAAGGCCCGAGCAGCTGCTTGCGCCATAACGTTCCGGCGCTTGAGGTCTTCACAGATAGTGAATGATCCGTTTGCAGTATTCGCCTACTTATAGTATGTAAATTGACAGTGCTCGATGCCGAACTTCCGAACTTCGGAATAGACTCATAGGCTTCGAATGCGTGGGCCGGCCAGACGGGGGTTTGGCCGGTCCTTAATGCGACGGGCGACGGTGACGAGGGTTTCCGCCGCCCTTTTTCTAATTCCGGACCAGCAGAGATACGAGGGCGTTTCTGTATACGCGCGTTTGTGCTGTGGCCAGCTGCACAGACTGCGGGATACTCGAAATCGACGTTGTTTCAGACTGCTACGCGGCTTGAAGAGGAGACACGTTTCGCGATGTAGTCGGCCAGGCGCTGCTTTTCAGAATTTGCAGCGGAATGCGCGGGACGCGCGTTAGCGCGATAGGCTAGGGCGCCGACTAGCACGTCGACCACCTGGTTCAATAGTGAGTCGCGCGAATCGCGATACTCAATGAGCCTTATAGGCGCTTTCGCGAATTTGTTGTTGGAGGCGAACCGATTCAGGTTTCGGCACAGTGCGATCAAAGATCCGTCTGCCCTGCGCCGCTGGGGATAAATGTAGAGCTTGTGGCTGGAGCGATGCTCGAGGGCGCATCGGCGCAGAAGCGGATCGACCGCGCGGCTGTAGCCGATGTCGGTCCGCGAATCCGGCCAATTCGCGTTGCGCGCTTGAGCAACAGCGTAGGTGAATTGTATTTCGTCGCGGTCGCGCGCATCCAGAATCTCTGCGACGACCTTTTGGTGAGCCGAAAAGTTCCGGGTGCTGATCCGGTTCCATTGGAGTCGCTCTTCATTGCCGAGGTTGCGTCGGACGAGCGCTTTGATTTTCTTGCTCAGCGCGGCGTCGATAGTGAGGCATCCCGCGACGCGGAACTCGTCGGCAGCACTGCCGCTCTCATCGATGAAAACGTTACGCGAGAGCTTGCGGACTGGCGCTTTGGTTGCGGCGCGATTGACTCCGGCCTTCTTCGAACGCGAGCGTGGCGCCGCTTCCCATAGCAGCAGACCCGTGGGCATGGCCACGACCGCGGCCGCGAAACCGATAAAGTTGCGTCTGGTAAAAGTACTCAATGTCCCGCCGCACGTGAAAAGCTTGCTGGTGTTTTCAGAAGGCAGTGGACACCTGTTCGCAATGCCCGCCAGCCTCTACGCCGTTGTCGGTTTCGGTAAATTCGATTTGCGCGATGCCCTTGTTCAGGCCGGCAAACTCGAATGTCTCCGTGATAGCTCTGCAACTCGGCCCCCCGGCACTCGGCTGCTGAGCCATCTCAGCCATCGGCTTGAGCACCAGCGTCAGATGCCCCACGTTTTCCGAGTCGACACTGATGCTGGAACTGGTAGAGATTGAAAATGTGCAGAAGGCAGAACTCAGAGGCGATCCCAGTTCGCCTCCGGTCACGTCATTATTCCCGTCGGTCTTGAGAACAATGTACAGTCCGGACGGCACTCCATTCTGGCGATGTCCTTGCCCTTTGCATACGTAGGTTCCACGCAGGGGTCCATTCGTGCCAAGTACAATTGCGGGCGCGGCGCCTGCTTGACCCCACAGCATCGCGATTGCGACCAGAGTTAAAGAGGCTATTCTTCGCATTTGCTCGGCTCCTTCATTCTTCGAAACGCTCGAAGCGCGCTTTGCGGTCTAACTATCTTGCGGTTCGATAACACAGCCACCAACTATTTGTCGAATTGTACGACTTTTTGTAGGAAGCCGTGCGACCGCTGGTGCTTTTTGTGCTTTGCGTTTAAGTATCCGCCATTTACCGCATAGCGGGTGAATTATTGACCATTCGCTCAATGTCAAATGCTATAAACTGACGAAATCGGATTCTGCCGCGTCGCTGATTATCCGGCATGGTCACCAGTTCCCATATGCGCCCATTGTTTGAGGCGCTCTGGATTTCAATTTGGCAAGCCGCGACGCCTCGCTTGCGTCGGGGAGATGATCGCGTAAGCTTGCGCGGGAGAGCCGTTAGCTCAGGTGGTCAGAGCATCTGACTTTTAATCAGAGGGTCCTGGGTTCGAGTCCCAGACGGCTCATTCAAATTCCCCGGGGAAAAATCAACATGTTTCTGGAAATCATCGGATTCATCATCACCGCTCGATGAGCGATTTGTAGGAGATTTGTCCGAGCTTGTTCAAGTCTAGCATGCAGCGGGAGGTGTCCGTCTTCTTGGCGTCGGAGTTAGCCAGCATGCACTCGGGATTCTGCTCGAGCGCCGCGACGGTTCGAGAGAGTTTGTCGGGTAGCCAGAGATCATCGGCGTCGAGGAATGCGATGCAACAGTTACGCGACGCGCGCGCGCCGCTATTGCGCGCCGCCGCGGCTCATCCTGCGGTGCCGAAGGTCCGTCCAAGCTCGGTCAGAGAGGTCGTGGACCGAACGGAGCGCAGAAAACGCTCACAGAAGGCTTGCGGAGAGAGCTTGGTTTGGGAGGCAAGCCGCGAGAGCGAGGGGTCCTTGAGGTCCGAGGCCTCAAGCCGGATCATGTAAGAGCGGCCCACCTGATAAGATTCGGTTGCCACGTTCACGGTGCGCACGCGCACACGGCCAGTTTGAGGGTCCATTAGCTGTTCCAGCGCGACCGGCGTGATTCTGCCGCCCGTGATCGCGATGAGGGCACCAGAGCCGCCGCCGAGAAGATAACGCACTGCCCCGTACCCGAGCGTGCGCGTATACTCGACGTCGAACGGGATCGGTTTGGCGCAGCGCAGTTCATAACCGATATCCTTGGTGACCACCGACACTTGCACGCCGAGCTCCTCCAGGGTTGTGCGGATCTCCTCCCTGAGCAGCGCGCCTAGCGGCAGGTCGGTCAGGTGCACGTGGCCGTACGCATCACGTTCGAGCTCTTTGAGACTCGGCATCTTCTCGGCGTCGAGCCGTTCGCCGATGCCTTCTGCAATCAGCGCGACGCCATCGTCGCGGCCTGAAGCCTTGCGCTTGATAATCGCGCCGACGACGATGTCGGCTACCAATCCGAGGTCGAGCTTCTCGCCGTGAAACTCCTCGGGAATGATCGCGAGTGTGGCGCCCGCCGACTTACAAATTCCCAGCGCGAGCGCACCTGACCGGCGCCCCATCGTGATCCCGAGGTACCATCGCCCGGTGGTGCGTGCGTCCTCCATCAGCGATTCAACGATCGCGGTGCCGGCCGCTCGTGCGGTCTCGTAGCCAAAAGTGGGCGCGTTCTCGGGAAGCGGCAGATCGTTGTCGATGGTCTTGGGCACGGTCACCACCGCGAGGCGCCCCCGTGCGTACTCTGCGATCTGCGCAGACCCGTAGGTTGTATCGTCGCCACCGATGCAAACAAGGTAACGCACACCAAGCCTGATCAGGGTATCCACTGCCTGCCCCAGGCTCTCCCGATCGCGCGCAGGATTGACTCTTGAAGTTCGCAGGATAGAACCGCCGGTAAAGTGAATGCGGCTTACGTCGGCGATCTCCAGCTCCCGTGCGTGGGAAACGTCACCATCCACCAGCCAGCGGTAGCCATCCATCAAACCCAGGACCCGCAGTCCGCGGTTGATAGCCTCAATAGTCGCGGAGGCGATTACACCGTTGATGCCGGGTGCAGGCCCTCCGCCGACTAAGATGGCAAGTGTTTGCTGTGCATTGACATTACTACTCATTGCCGGACTCCGGGATTGAAACGTCGCGTTGCGACCCGTGTCGACTGCGCAGTGCCCTACTGTCAATACTGGACAGCACGCGGAGCTGACGCAACGGAGAAGCTCGGCACGGGGGGCACCAGGCGAGATGCTACCTCAGTTTTGCAGGCAGTTGCGGAGCTGCGAGGAAATTACCGGCGGCCCTCGGGAAAGCTCGGTTCAGATCTCTAATCATCTGGGTTCAAGTCCCAGACGGCTCACGCATTCAAAGGGCTTTTTTCCTGCGATCGGTCCATGGATACACAACGAATTGATCGGCTGC
The DNA here is from genome assembly GCA_036521875.1 of Binataceae bacterium (SeqCode). Classification (GTDB taxonomy): domain Bacteria; phylum Desulfobacterota; class Binatia; order Binatales; family Binataceae; genus DATDGX01. Next base: position 13,208 of record DATDGX010000167.1, on the reverse strand, counting down.
TGATCGAGGCGTGCAACGAGTACTCGCTGGCGGGGCTGGCGGCCGCGATCATCAGTGACCGTCGCCTCGTGTACACGAAGGGATTCGGCATCGCTGACGCGGCGCGCAATCTCCCGATCACGGCCAGCACCATCTTCCGAATCGGATCGATCTCCAAGACCTTCACCGCGATAGGACTGATGCAGCTCTACGAACAGGGGAAGTTCAAGCTCGACGACCCGGTCAATCGTTATCTGAAGGCATACAGAATCGAACCGCCGACCTCTGCCCCGCCTGTCACGTTTCGTCACCTACTGACGCACACCAGTGGCATCGGCGAACTGCGTAAGTTGACCGATCTTCTCCGCCCGACCCTTGGCCTCGGATGCAAGCCGGGCAAGGCTCCGGCGCTGAATGAGTATTACCGTCCTGCGCTGAGAACCGGCACCGCGGCGGGGGTGAAATGGGCCTACGCGAACCATGGGTTCGCGACGCTCGGGCAACTGGTCGAGGACATCAGCGGGCAGCCATTTGCCTCGTATATGACCGAGAACGTCTTCCACGCCCTTGGGATGGAGCACACGTCTCACCTGCGGGACGAACGCGTGCGCGAAGCGCTTGCTCAGGGCTATCGTATGACCCGCCGGGGTCTGAAACCGATCCGCTATGCGGAGATAATCGTCGCGCCCGCCGGGTCAGTCTTTTCGAGCATCGACGACATGGCGAAGTACGTGCTCGCGCTGCTCTCGGCTGGGGCGAACGAACATGGCCGCGTGCTCAGAGCCGAGACGCTCGCAATGATGATGACGCCGCAATACGAGATCGATCCGCGGATGGCGGCGCAGGGACTTGGATTCATGTTGGGGAAGGACGAGGGGCTTAAGTTGGTTGGGCATGACGGCGGATTGCCTGGGTTTTCGTCCGCGATGTGGCTGGCACCCGAACGTTCTGTCGGCGTGCTTCTGTTCGCCAACAGCAGCACATTGGCGCTTCACGGAATGGCATCGGAGTTGATCCGCGAGGCTACCAACGCCGCCGAAGCGGCTCCGCCGCCGCCGATCCTTGAGCGTCCCGCGTTGTGGAACGAGTTGCTCGGGACCTATCGGCCGATGCGGTGTTTCAACAGCAACCTGCGCCTGTGGTTTTTGGGTGGCGCGCTCAGAGTATTCATCATGAAGGGCCATCTGATGATTGGCGGGCGACATCCGTTCGGACCGGTTCGTCGCGGCCTGCGCCTGCTCGCTGCCGATCCTGCCGACTCGCTTTATTTCAAGGCGCGCCTCAGCGGTACCGAAGCGACGGTGCTGTTTCGCCGCGACGCGGCGGGCAAGATCGTCTCGATGAGCGTAGCAGCCAGTGCGGGCGCGTTTTTCACGGTCTACAAGGGCAAGCCGCCGCGCGGCGCATAAGACCCGTGTCTCCTTCTCCACTCGGGGTCGGCGGCTCCTGGAGCGCCTTTCGCCTTCCGAAAGTGATTGGGTCGTCACCTGAGACCTGGTAATCGGGGAGAAGGAATGGAAAATGATGGCGCGATTTGTCCAGATTTTGTTCCGGTCGTTCGAGCCCTCACGTTCTCGACGTCCGGCACGCGTTCACCAGTAACGAAAAAGCGTTGAGCGGACTCGCGGTCACCCTGGACGATGCAATGGACGACGAAGAGCGCAGGTTATTCCCCACGATAAGAAGGCGCTCTTCGCAGCAGGCCGTCGCGTCTGATATCAGAAAGGCATGCAAATGAAGCACTCATTGAAAAGCGTCCTTCCACTCGTTGGATTGTTGCTGTTCGTCGCCATGGGCACTGCCGGGGCCGACGAGATCGCGCAAGGACGCGCGATCTACTTGCAATACTGTGCGTCTTGTCACGGCCTAACGGGTGACGGCAAGGGTCCAATGGCGCCGCTAATGACCTCGCCGCCCGCCAATTTGCGCCTGCTTTCGGAGCGCTATGGAAACCCGCTGCCCGAAGAGCAAATCGCCCGGTTCATCGACGGTCGCGCTGACGTAAAGGCCCATGGACCACGCGATATGCCGGTGTGGGGCAAACAGTTCTTTCCCGACGTCCAAGGAAGCGAGACCGGTACCAAATTTCTTATCGCCAGGCTGGTCGCTTACCTCCAATCGATTCAGACTGGCGGACGCAGCGCATCAAGCAAATAGAAACTCTGCTAGAGGGGCCGTGTTAACAGCCGCATTGAAATTCAGGTAAGGCGATTCGCGCAGCCTGGCATTCCTCGAATGACAGTCCCTGCGTTGTGCTATTCAGGCTGACAACATTCATCTGCGTCTGGACGCATCAGCCTTCGCCATGCCAGACCTGGAGTGGGACCAGTCGGCTTGGCACCCGCATGGAGGTGTCCAATCGCGCCATGACCAACCGGTGGCTGGGTGCTTTGGAATCACCCTTCAGTCGGAAACTCAGAAGCCACCCCGTGGCGTTGCGTGCTTTGGGTTTGACGAGGGAAAAGTACCCGTACTCAGTGCGCTTGGGCTGTTCATAAGGCCCGGAAACGGCGCGCATCGGAGGTCATTTAGCTATGTCACCCGGTTCAACGGAAAAAGATCGCCCAGAGATGTCGTCGCAAACTGCCGAGCCCTCGCCAATCGCAAGCGGCCCGGCGAGTGCAGGGGCCGACTGGCCCAGACTTCTAGCCCGCATAGTTGAGGGAATTGTTCGCGCTGAGCTGCATCAGTTTGAAGAAAACGTTATGGCGTTTCTCAACTCTGCGATTGCAGACGCCTATGCAAGCTTCATCTGGATAGTTGCCCAGGTCGTCGGCGCGGGCCTTCTGCTCACCGCGTTGATCATGTTCCTCGGAATTTGGCTTCAATGGTGGATGGACTTCGCTTTGGTTGGAGTAGCGATCATTGCGGTGGGTTCTCGCGTGGGCGCCAAGCGTCATCGCCTGAACTGATCGCCCAGCGGCAGTGCTTGCGGCTGTGCATTGATCCCAAGCGTGCATTCAGAAATGTTGTGTCAAAGCTATCCCCGATCACGATCCCCGGAGTCTTGGAAGTGTTCAAATTTTTTGAGTGCGACACTTGATCCTTGGTCGAATTTTTCTGGTCTCATCGCTCGTTCATAAGGATCGCCGCGCGCCGCCAGCAGGATGACCTCAATTCGCAGATTCGCGCTTGCAGTCTCCGGAGTTGCGCTGCTGACCGTAGTCGGTGCGGTCGGTTACCTGCTGATCGAGCATCTGTCGATTCTCGACGCCTTCTACATGTCGGTCATGACCATCTCGACGGTCGGATTTGGCGAGGTAAAGCCGCTCAGCCCAGCCGGTCGTCTTTTTACTATCGGGCTGATAGTCACAGGTGTCAGCACCGCGGCGTATTTGTTTTCGGTAATTGGGGAACTCGTTGTTGAGGGGCGCCTCCGGGAGTTTCTCGGGAAGAGCACCATGAATCGGAAAATTCACAGCCTACAGGGCCACGTCATCGTGTGCGGATTCGGGCGTTTCGGCCGCGCGGTAGTCGAGGAGCTGATTCGCGACGCGGTGCCAATGGTGGTGGTCGAAATGGATGCCGCGAAGCAAGCAGACCTGAACAGTACCGGCGCGTTGCACGTCATGGGATCGGCGTTGGAAGATTCGGTGCTCGAGGAAGCCGGGATCAGTTCGGCCCGCGCGATAGTCGTCGCAACCGGATCGGATGCGGACAATGTGTACATCACGCTTTCAGCGCGCGAGAAAAGTCCCAAGATTCTCATCTACGCGCGCGGCGACTTGGAAGCGGGCTTGCGGCGGCTCAAGCTAGCAGGAGCGGACCAGGTCGTCGCGGCTTATCAATGGGCGGGGATGAGAATCGCGGCGAGCATCCTGCGCCCGTCGGTCGTGGATTTTCTCCAACTCTCCGTTCCCGGTCGGGAGTCCGAAGTCGACCTGGAGGAGATCAGGATCTCGCGCGCAAGCCCGGCGGCCGGAATGACCATCGCGGCGGTAGAACGTGAGAATCCGCGGCTTCGGATCGTAGCGTTGAAGCGCAAAGACAATCCGCTCGAGCTGATTCCTACCGCCGAAACGCAGATCGAACCCGATGACTTGCTGGTCGCGATCGGTGAATCCGACAGCCTGAAACGTCTGGCGTCGCTATAAGAGCAATAAGGATACCTGCACGCAACTGTACAGGTAGCCCTACGAGTTTAATTTCGATTCAGAACGGCACTTCTTCGGCTGGTGCCACAGAGTTTTCAACGGCAACCGCATCGGTTTTTTCCGCGGGGGAAGGCCGAGAAACTGCACGCGAGACGCGACGATCTCCCTGCGCTGGCGCTTGCCGCGGTTGTTTTTCGCCTCGAACTCGCGAGTCCGAAGTCGACCCTCGACAAAGACCTGTCGGCCCTTTTTCAGGTACTGATTGCAGGTTTCCGCGAGCTTTCCGAACGCCACGATGTGGGGCCATTCGACGTGTTCCTGCTTCTGTCCCTGCTTGCCGGTGAGGACTCGTCGGTTGCGATTGAGAAGCCAACCGCCAGCTGTCCAGTTGGCAGATACCGGATCTCGGGATCGCTGCCCAGATTTCCGATTACCATTGCTCGATCAAGTTCTCGACTTCTGGTGCGCGTTCACCAGTAACGAAGATCCGTGTATGGGCGCGTGATCGCGGGATCCTTGATCCCCCATCGCAATGCCCTGGTATCGAGTTCAGGTTTGAAACTCTCCATTTCGGCGCTGAGCTTCGGTAGATGGTCGAGCGGCACCGCGAGATTGTCGCGGCCCAGCTCATGGGCGCGACCGATGAGGCGCTGCAGGAGCCGCGCCATGGCCGCGTCGGCTCCTTCTGCAAACCCGAAGTCGAGCACGCAGGCGCTGGCGATGGTGCGCTCTTCGCTACCACCGATGCGGCGCCATCGCTCGCGCACATCTCGACCACGGTCCCACAAGCCCGCGCAGGCGCGGAGGCGGCCGCCTTCCTCGAGCACGAAATAGTCAGGCCACGCGTAGATGCTGGTCCACCAGTCCATCGCAGGATTGCCGGTCTTAGCCGGAGTACCACCCCAGAATCCTTCATCGAGCGTCTGCTCGAGGGACTCGACGGTATATGGCCGGAACAGATCGGTTCCCAAATGGGTCCGATTGATGAGCTCAACGCAAACCGGCAGGTCCTCGCGCCGGGCGGGCCGAATAGCGATATCCTGCGGGCCGCAGACTTGCGCCGGAAACTGCGCGACTGAAACCGGGATACCGGGCACGACACCCTCGCGCGTGGGCACGTTCGCGAAGCTGTCAGGGACAAATTTCTGCCACCAGCTTACGACAGCGAAGTTCTGCGCGCGCATGATGTCGTACTGGCCAATGGCAGGCCGGCCTATCGCAGGCGAGCCGGCCAGCCGTCGCACCTGGTCGCCGTATCCCAACCGTCGGGCCAAGCGGCGCACGCGCAGGGCCTGCCCGTAGACCACCGACACGCGACGGCCCGCGATCAGCACGTTTCGGCGCGAGAAGCCGCAGCACGCGATCAGTTGATGCCCGAGCGCCAGAACCGGCAGATGCACATTCTCCTGCAACTTGAACTGCGCGAAGGCATCGGGGCCGCGCTCCACGGTGATTTCCCATTCGCCGATCTCCTCGGGCGAATCGGCCCACAGATCGGAGAACGCATCGTTGTCGGTGTATGCCGCTTCGCGTCCACGCAAATCTCCCAGCGTCAGGCGCTCATGCCATGCGAGTTGCGCGGCAGTCTGGTCTGACGACAAGCCTACCCATCCCCAGGAGTTCAGCTCGTCGATCGGCACGCGCAACTCCGCGACGCGCCGTATCAGGTCCTGGGGCCATCGTCGCTCCTTTGCGATGCGAGATAACGCTTCGCTGATCCGCCGCTCAGGATGCAAATCCGGACTATCCTGACGATCCGTCACTTCTCTGGCCTCCCGCTGCGGTGCAATCGTAATGCTTGTCGGTCAGGGAGCGCCAGCTACCAGGGTCGCTTCGTCACCGCGAGGCACGCCGCGCAACCGGCCGCCCCATGGAAATCGATCTCGAATAAACCGCGCAGGCGCCGAAGCAGGCCGCGTTACGTCGAGATCGATCGAATGCCGACGATCGGGTACGCGCTCAGAAGCGTGGTGGCCATGCACTCGAACGTCAGCCACTCTTCGTTCGGGCCGATGAACATACCGGCGCTAGTTATGTCCGGCGGGCGTTATCGGTGGGGCGTAATTATATTCTGCCTATCAGCATCAATATGAGTATGATGATGAGTATGGTGCCTAAACCTCCTGCGGGGGCGTAACCCCATTCACGGCTGTGAGGCCATCTCGGGATAGCACCTACCAGCAGCAGGACCAATACAATAGTCAGTATCAACCCCATTATTCATTCCTCTTTTTACTCGATGCGTACCTCATCAAACTATATACCCACGACGTGCGTAACGGACACAGAAACCGCGATAATCGGGCGGCACGGTTCCGCACGTAACCATCGTAATCGGGTCATTGATTGTTCAACGGCGAATTTTTCTGGAACTGGATTTCGCGAATAGACACAGCCTCGTGAAGACGGTCTCCAATTCTTCTTCCGTTTCCGATTGGTGCCTTCCAGCGAACTCGTTACGACTAGCTAATGACGAAACGCATGTATGGCGCGCCTGCCTGGACGAATCGCCGTCACAAATAGACAACTTCCGGCGCACGCTCGCGTCAGATGAACAAACCAGGGCGTTGCGATTTTTTTTTCAGATAGATCGAGAACGCTTCATCGTCGGCCGCGGAATTCTCAGGGCGATTCTCGGATTGTACTTGAGCAGCGCGCCGGAGCTCCTGTCGTTTCTATACAACTCCTACGGAAAGCCCGCCATGGCCGGAGAATCCGGCAGAGACGCGATCCACTTTAACGTCTCGCATTCCAATGGGTCGGCGCTCTATGCGTTCACCCGCGGCCGCGAGGTCGGCGTCGATCTTGAACACGTCCGCGACGACTTGGAAGTGGATCTGATCGCCACGCAATTTTTCTCGCCACGCGAGATTGCCGCGCTCCGTGCGCTCCCCGCGGAGCAGCGCAAGTATGGGTTCTTCAATTGCTGGACGCGCAAGGAGGCCTACATCAAGGCCAAGGGCGAAGGGCTCTCGTTGCCCCTGGACCAGTTCGACGTGTCGCTGAATCCGGGGGAGCCCGCAGCGCTGCTCGCTACGCGTCCGGATTCGCATGAGGCACAGCGCTGGTCTCTGCAGGAACTGACCTTTGGGATCGGCTACGCGGCGGCGTTGGCCGTGGCGGGACGGATCGGTTCACTATCCTGTTTTCAATTTCGATTGTCATGACTACTCAGAAAAAACTTAGTGAGCGGAGGCGAGCTCAACTAATGTTTTTCTGATGTTTGTCGCTCCGAAAAAAGATATCTTAGTCAGTGGATAGATTGCGGCGTGCCGACCACCAACCGTCTACGGAAAAACCTCACCGCAACGATCCTGATCCCGTCGGCGGTGATGGCTCTCATTATCGCCCTGCTACTGTGGCAGTTCACCCGTCAAATTTCTGAAGCCGACAGGGTCGAACACACCGACCAGGTCATGCTGACGGCAGAGTCGGCGAGGGCACAGTTCCTCGGCGCGCAGAAGTCTCTAAGAGACTATTTTATCACCTCCGCTCCAGCCGACCGTGACGCGGTTGGCCAACAGTGGAACCAGGGCCAGTCCATCATCAAGCAACTGTTGGAAATGGTTTCCGATAATCCCGCGGAGGAGCAGCGGTTGGAGGCTCTCAACGGCCTTGAGAGACAATGGATGGGAGCTGCCGAACAGGCGCTATTGGCGTCCGCCAATGGCCAGGGAATTCCAATTCTTCAAACAATGAACACTCTGGGCAAGCAAGTCATCGCCAAGTTTGACGAGATTTCGGCCGCGGAACAAAAGTTGCGGATAGAACGGGATGCGCGCCGCGATGCGCAGACCAGAATCGTGTTGTGGGGAACTCCGATCGGCGTGCTGCTCCTGGCAACTCTGCTTACCTACATAGCCTGGGTGGAAATAAAAGATGCCAGCGTGAGGTTCGCCGATGCACTAAAGGCCGCTGAGGATGCGAACCAGGCGAAGACTAATTTTCTGGCTACTGTGTCGCATGAGTTGCGCAACCCGCTCAATTCGATCCTGCTCTGGTGCAACGCGCTGCTGTCGAGCGGCAAGCTCGAAGGCAGAGTCGAGCAAGGCGTCAATGCCATCAGCCGCTCCGCGAAGGCGCAGGCACAACTGATCGAGGACTTGCTTGACGTGTCGCGAATCGAGACCGGCCGGATGCGTCTCGACGTGCAGCCCGCTGATCTTCCGGAAGTGGTGAAAGCGGCAGTCGAGAGCATGACTCCAGCGGCCGACGCCAAATCGATTACTATGCAACTGATTATCGATCCGCGCGCGGGTATAGTCATGGGCGACCCGCTGCGCCTTCAGCAGGCGGTGTGGAACCTGCTCTCGAACGCGGTGAAGTTCACGCACAACCGAGGAAAGATCCAAGTGCGCCTGGAGCGCATCAACTCGCACCTCGAGGTGTCGGTGTCCGATAACGGTCCGGGAATGGATCGGGATACGCTCGCTCGTGTCTTCGAACGTTTCTGGCAGGGAACTGACCGGAGCGGAACCGAGAAGGGATTGGGGCTCGGGATGTCGATCGTCAAACACATCGCAGGCCTTCATGGCGGTACAGTCACGGCGCACAGCGACGGTCTGGGGAAGGGCAGTTCATTTATCCTCCGCCTTCCGTTGCCGGTGACGAGCGCTGGTCTGGCGCTCGCTGAGCGCCGGCATCCCACCGCGTCCCCGCCGACTCAGATCGCACGGGGTCCGCGCCTCGACGGCATTTCGCTGCTGGTAGTCGACGACGACCTCGACGCGCGCGACGCCTTGAAATCGCTGCTCACTGCCCTGGGAGCCAACGTGCGCGCAGCGGAAACAGTCGAGGCGGCGCTTGACGCGTTGGCGCAGCGGCGACCGGACGTGCTGATTTCCGATCTGGGGATGCCGGGGCGCGACGGCTACTCATTGATCAGGGAAATCAGAAGCGGGGAAAAAGCGACAAATTCCTCGGAGCGGCTGGCCGTGGTAGCGCTCACCGCTTACGGTCGCGTCGCCGACAAAGTCGAAATTTTTTCGTCCGGCTTCGACAGCCATGTGGTCAAGCCGGTCGATGCGGCTGAGCTGGCTGCCGTTATCAGAAGCCTGGTTGAATCTCGCCGCGGAGATTCCAACACACCCGAACAGTCCTAATATCCATTTGATACATGTGGTTCATCGCCACATACGGAGAAGTTCAGGAGCGCTGAAAAAAAATCGAGGGCGCGTGCCGCGCGATTAGAGCGCGATCACTTCACGTCTCTTTTCTTTCGATCACTCCAACGTGCCGCGCGATCAGTTGCCAGGCTCCCTGCCGCTTGCGCCACACGTTCATGTAGCTGCCGAAAAATCGGTAACGCGACGCCGCACCCGCGAGCTGCGAGGCCTCGTTTCCGGTCGCAACAGCCAAATCGCCGTTTATCGCGAGGCGCACCGTGCGTCGCTCCAGGCGTTGCAAGCGAAGCCTTCCGCTCTCGATCATTTCCAGCAGGATCGCTTTTCCGGCGATAAGGTTTGCGGTGCTGTTGACCAGCAAGTCGTCGGACCACAGCATCCGCAGCGCTGAAGTGTCGGCCCGCAGGAGCGCCTCGGCTTCCTGTTGCTCGAGGTCTTCGATCTCACGCTGACTCTCCGCCCGGGAGTCTTCGCTGGCGCTCATGGCCCGGTCTCCGGAGTGCAGTAGTGGCTTACCGTTTCGAGCAGCCGATCGACGTCGACCGGTTTTATAATGACTTCGTCCGCGTCGACATGAGCACTATCGCTCAGCGCTGTGACCACTACCACCGGCACCATGGCGAACTTCGGGTCTTTCTTTTGCTCCCTCAGAAAACGCCAGCCGTCCATCACCGGCATCCATAAATCGAGAATAATCAGGTCGGGCTGGGAGGCCGCGCTCTTCAAATAGTTCAGCGCTTCCCGTCCGTTGCCGGCCGGCACGGCGGAATAGCCCCGCATCTCCAGGATCGCGATCAGTGCCTCGCGCGCATCCTCGTCATCTTCAACGACCAGAATGCGTGCGGTTGCGTCCGTTCGCATCTTTACAATATAGCGCGCCCAGATAGCGTTATCACTAACTTTCCTAGTCAATTTGAGCGCGGCAATTGACGTCAGAGAAACTGGCCGTCGTCTCGATGATGGCGCAAGCTTGCTTCGCTTTTCCTACGCGACACCGATCAAGATTCCGGCGTCCTTGGTCATCTTGATCGAGCCGCGCGCCGACAGTTCCGCCTCGACAAAACTCTGCAAGGCGGCGATCTGCTCGTCCGTCGCGCGCCGGCGCATCGACATCGAGTTCACATAGTCCATCAGCGGTTTGGCATCCGTGATGACCATCGAATCCGGATAGCGGCTGATGTCCACGCTCGCGAAGCAATCGCCCATCATGTCGTAGCCATTTTCGAGACCGAAGTGGATGGCGGCCCGGCCGGGAGCGTCGATGCCGACGAAACGCCGGATCAGCTCGTGCAGCTCGCGCATGTCCGCGCGGCTGAAAGTGGTGGCGTAGCATTTGCAACCAGGTACCAGCACGCGCCGAATCTCCCGCAGCGCGCGCGGCACGTCGGGCACGTGGTAAAGCATGTGATTGGCGATGACGGCGTCAAAGGTGTGATCGGCGAAAGGAATTGCCTGCGCGTCGAGCTGCATCAAGGTGAATGGATGCGCGATCGAGGCGACGTTCCGACGCACATCGCCAAGCATTCCAAGGGAGAAGTCGGAGAGAGTTACATCCCATCCGGCGGGGAATTCTAAAAGACTTTTCGCCGCCAGTGCCGCGATACCGCAGTAGATTCGTCGCGCCGTGGCTTTCTAATTTTTTCTCACGAGCGCGCTTGTCGATAACGGCGGATCAGCGCGTTGGTCGAGCTGTCATGTGTGAGCGGCGGCTCGGCCGCGTTCTCCAACTCGGGAATGATCCGCACCGCGAGAACTTTGCCGAGCTCGACGCCCCACTGATCGAACGAATCGATATTCCACACCGTTCCCTGGGTGAACACGCTATGCTCGTAGAGGGCGACCAGGTTGCCAAGCGTGGCGGGCGTCAATTGCTGCGTCATGATGACTGTAGACGGGCGATTGCCCTCGAAGACGCGATGTGGCACCAGCCAATCGGGGGTTCCCTCGGCCTTGACCTGCTCCGGCGTCTTGCCGAACGCGAGCGCTTCCGCCTGCGCGAACACGTTGGCGATCAGGATATCGCGATGCCGCCCGAGCGGATTCAGCGCGCGCGCGAATCCGATGAAATCGCACGGGATCAACTTCGTCCCCTGATGAATCATCTGGTAGAACGAATGCTGCCCGTTGGTGCCCGGCTCGCCCCAGAAAATCGGACCGGTCTGGACGTCGACCGCGTCGCCCTCCAGGGTGACGTGCTTGCCGTTCGATTCCATCGTCAGCTGTTGCAGGTAGGCGGGGAATCGTTTCAGGTACTGCTCGTATGGCAGCATGGCGACGGTCTGCGCGCCGAAGAAATCGTTGTACCAGACCGCGAGCAGGCCCATCAGCACTGGAATATTGCGCTCGAACGGCGCGGTGCGGAAATGTTCGTCTATGGCGTGGAACCCCGACAGCATCGCGCGGAAGTTGTCCGGCCCGATCGCGATCATCGTCGACAGTCCGATCGCCGAGTCCATCGAGTAGCGCCCACCGACCCAGTCCCAGAAGCCGAACATGTTGTCGGTGTCGATTCCGAACTTCTTGACCTCGGCCGCGTTGGTCGAGACCGCGACGAAATGTTTCGCGACCGCCTTTTCATCGCGCAGCGCCCCTAGGCTCCACTCGCGCGCGCTGTGAGCGTTGGTCATCGTCTCGAGCGTGGTGAACGTCTTCGACGAGATGATGAAGAGCGTCTCCGCCGGGTCGAGGTCGCGGGTCGCCTCGACGAAGTCGGTCCCATCGACGTTGGATACGAAGCGCACGGTGAGATTGCGGTCGCTGTAGTATCGCAGCGCCTCGTACGCCATCACCGGCCCCAGGTCGGAGCCGCCGATTCCGATATTGATCACGTTGCGGATGCGCTTGCCGGTGTGGCCTTTCCACGAGCCGTCGCGGATTCGGGTTGAGAAGGCCGCCAGCCGATCGAGCACCGCGTGCACTGCCGGCACCACGTTCTCGCCATCGACGACGATCAAGGCGCCCTTCGGCGCGCGCAGCGCCACGTGCAGCACGGCGCGCTTCTCGGTGACGTTGATCTTGTCGCCGCGGAACATCGCGTCGATTCGCGCGCGCAGTCCAACTTCCTCTGCGAGGTTCAGCAGCAGGCGAATCGTTTCGTCGGTTACGCGATGCTTCGAGTAGTCGAAGTACAGGCCGGCGGCCTCGGCGGTGAGCCGTTCTCCGCGCTTCGCGTCCTCGGCGAACAGGGTGCGCAGATGAGTGCCGCGGATTTTTTCATAATGCGCCTGCAATGCTTTCCACGCAGGCCGTTCAGTTAGTCGAGTTGATGCGGGCATGATGCCTCCATATTCAAATGCTCAGAGGGGGCCGGTGCATCCGGCTCCGGCCGGCGCCGGAAGTTTCGAGATTCTGCGGCGCGAGCATGTGCAGCATGATCATCGCGGCGGGGACCAGGAAGAACAGCGATGCCGGTACCCACATGATAGCGCCTGCCGCGATTTGATCATTGAGCGGCGTGATACCGCCGACACGCGGCACGCTCATATAGAAAGGATAGATCACCCGGCCCGAGAAAGTCAGAAAGGCCGAGAGCACCGTGTTCTGCGCGTCGGCGAGCAGCAGATACGGGACCATCGCCCAGCGCGGCCAGTGCGGCGTGCTCGGCCACGGCGCGACCACCGGCCACCAGAACAGCATCGCCGCCGCGACGAAGCACGCGTGCTCTACGCCGTGCCAGTCCTCGGAACGCAGCGCGAGTTGGTAGAGGTACGGCGTGTGCCACGTCCAGATCGCCGTGGTCAGCGCGATCAATCCAACGATCGGATGAGTCAGCCAGTGGAGGGCGCGTCCGAGGGCGCGCGACTTGAGGATCGGCCCGAGCGCGTCCCTGGCGATCACGTTGGGGAGTCCGCGCAGCATCGGGATCGCAGGCGCGCCGAGAATGATGAGCGGCGGCGCCACGAACATCTGGAGCGTGTGCTGGATCATGTGGACCTGCAGCAGCAAGTCGGCGAAGGCGTCGATCGGCGAGGCGACCGCGAGCCAAAGCGTCGCGAGTCCGGCGAGGTAAGCG
>DATDGX010000166.1:0-16556 GCA_036521875.1 Binataceae bacterium (SeqCode) | reverse complement strand
ATGGACCCCGCCCGTGTGCAAGGGGTCCATATATGACGACGCTTCTTTGCTGACTTAGCGGACGACAGTGGTTACCCAGCGATCGCCACCTGGGCAGCATTTTCGTTTTCACTTTCATTTTGAAAAAAAATCACAGACTCTCAGGATGACACCACTCTTTCTCTGACCTAGCGGACGACAGTGGTTTCCCAGCGTTCGCGACCCGGGCTGCACTTTCGTTTTCATTTTTTCTTATAAAAACTCGCAGACTTTCAGGATGACATCTTTTGCTTACCGCTCATCGGGACGACAGTGGTCCCGGTCCCGTTTCCAAGCAGCGCTCCAAGCCAAATTCATTTTCATCTTTTAGAAACGCACAGACTCTCAAGCGGGGCGGCGCTCCCGTTCATTCCCTCGATGGAGGCCGTTGTTCAGAGTGCTATTCTCACCAGCGGTACACGAATGCAGGACCCCACAGCCACGAAGAAGTTTCATTCTCGCCTCACTGGCGATAACCACCAGGTACCGTATGCTAACTCCTTGTTAACGATGCGGCGAGGCATCGGGCTCAACGCAGGCCGCGTGGCATCAGTAACTCAATTATTTGAGACGTCCGGGTCGCAGTAGCCGTCGGCGCTGCAAGCGCCCGACGAACAATCCGAATCGTTCTGGCAAGTGTCCGCTGGAGGTTCGCCGGCGGGCACGGAGCGCCGAGTATCCAGCAGGTTACTACAGCCGGCACCCTCACTCATCTGCACAAAGGTGTATCCGGGCGGGCAGTCGGCCTGGCTGCCGGGAGGAATTTGCATACAGCCCTTGCCGTGGTCCGTATAGACCCACATTTGACCCTTCCCGCATGGAGGGTCAGCCGCGGAAGCGGCGCGCCCCGCGATGAGCGCGATGGAAAAGGCAACCAGCACGACCAAACAGGTTATGAATCCGGCGTTCAGCTTCATGAACCCAACCTCCCGCTTCGTTGTTCGGATTGCAATCATCGCGGCGGTTTTTGCGGTTTTTGCGCCTCTGAAGCCTGACTGTTCTGTTAACTTGTTGTCAATAGTGATGTCTGCCAATCGATCCAGGCGAGTCATCGCAGCGCGCCGCCGAATTCGGCTGCGCGCCATTTCGTTATGACCCTGCGAACGGCCTGCTCGCGGAGCAACGGCTGGGATCCGAAGCCTGTCCTGCGCCTGCCGAAGGGACTTCCGCAGCCTTTGCTCAGAGTCTGTGAGTTTCTGAAAGCCCGAAACATCTATCTGTATCGCGAGGGGAGAGAAACCACTGTCCTTCGCTAAGTCGGCAAAGGAGGGACGTCATCCTGAGCGCAGGCTGCCGGAGTCGAAGGACCGCTTCGTAACGATCGTTTGAATACTCGCAGAAGGTTGTTCACGCGCCGCTGATCGCAGCCGTGGCGGCGATGCCTAGCCGTGCGCATGGCGAGGCACGAATGACGCACACTGCTTGTACGCTATGAGTTCGGCGCAGTGCTCCTATGCCATCACGTGTCGCCAACTTCTATGTGTACATCCTCTCGGTTAATCCGAAGTTCGCGGGGCTGAGCACCGACTGGTTGCGCGAACAGTTGTGGGCAGGCGGTCGGCATCGCGAGCAGCGGCGCGTGGACCACCATCGCTGAGTATTCAAACAATCATTACGTAACGGTCCTTCGACTCCGGCAGCCTTCGCTCAGGATGACGACGTTTCTTGGTGGCTCAGTGGGACGACGGCGGTTCAGGTTCCGTTCCAGAGCAGTGCTCCAAGCCAAATTCATTTTCATTTTTTAAAACTCACGAACTAATTACGCGCCCGCGCCTTACTACTACGAGGCGCCTGAGCCCTACGAATACTATCCGCCGCAGCCTGACTACTACCCGCCGCCGCACGAAGGCATCAATCTCTTTTCCCACTTCCGATACAGCGGAACAGTAGTCACCTAGCGGGTCGCGTCGTGGACCAGTCGCCCCTTTCGCCGGCGGGTTAATTGTCCCGACACGAGTGGCGCCGCTTGCTGTTTTCCGCCCCCTGGGCGCCGGGGCGGGACGCTGCCTTGCGGATGCGCGAGCGGCAGTGCTATAGCCGGTGCCGTGAATGCGCGAAGCGGAGGCGTGCGTCTCCTCGCGCCGTTTCCGATCATCCTGATACTACTGGTCCTCGGCCTCGCGGTCTCCGCCGCCACCGCCGCCGAACGGACTGACAAGGCGCCGGCCGGCAAGTCGCTGGCGAGCGAGTTGCTGGCGCATGCAAATTCAGCCTTCCGGCAGGGCAACTACGCCGCCGCGGTGATTCCGCTCCGGACCGCGTTGCAGATCGATCCGGAAAACCCGGTTGCCATCGAGCTCGCAGCCGAGTTGATGCTCAAATTCTGCGACCGGCTTTATGCAGCAAAGCTGGCGAGCCGCGCGCTCCGATTCAACCCGTCCGACCCGGCGGTCCGCGATCGCCTGCACAAGATCTCCGCGGAGAAAGCCGACCAGTTGAATAACTCCGATCTGATTGCCGGCGCGGCGCCGGGCGCGTGCAAGGCGCAATCGCTCAACCGCGCTGCGATCGTGCTGGCGGAAAGCGGCAAGACGGACGAGGCGTTGCAAAAGTTCGATGACGCGTCGCGCATCGGGCATGGGCTGGTGCCCAAGGCCGACTACAACGCCGGCGCGACGTTCGAGCAGGCGGGCGACGAGCACAAGGCGTTCGATCATTTCCTGGCGGCTTATCGCGGGTTCTTCATGCCCGACGACGAGTTGGACGCGCTGAACCGGATGGTGGTGTTGAGCCTCAACGGCGGAATCACCGTACCCTCGAGCGCCGAGCATCACTTCGAGGCCGGCGCCAAGCTCGAAGAGCAGAAGAAAAACGCCGAAGCGGCGAAGGAGTTCGAGAGCGCCCTCGCGCAGGCGCCGTGGATGATCGAAGCATACTACTCACTCGCGGTGGCGCTGGACGGGGAGCATCGGGATCGCGAAGGGCTTGCGATGTTCCGCATCTATCGGCGCCTCGCGCCCGACGGGCCGCATTACGCGCTGGCCGGCGACAAGATAGCCGAGCTGGAGCATCGCCTAGGAATCGCGGAAACGCCGGCGAAGGACGAATCCGCGGCAACGCAAGCGAGCGAACTCCTGTCACCATAGCCAGCCAGTGCCAGCGCCTGGACCCGGGGGCACACAGGAAGCGAGACTCCGTTGCCGCAGGCAATGAAAAGCGCGGACGCCCGCACTCCGCCTTAGCGGAACGCCATTTTTTCCGACTCACCGGATGACAGCGGTTTCTCTGCGCTCTCGTGAGAAGCCATTGATCGTGATAGTTAAGCCAGTTCGTATTCGGATTAGTTGCGCGTCGACATCCGCGCAAATTGGAGGGAGAGCACTACGTGACCATTCGTCGTCATACTTATCTCGGAACTCGAACCGGCGGTCGCGCGGCGGCTCGTATAACGCCGTCGCGGTCAATGGCCGCAATGCTTGTGATCCTGTTTGCGATGGGGGCGCTCGCGGGATGCGGCGCTGCGGGCGGAAATGCTCCAGCGTCGGCAAATGCGCCGGGTGCCGCCGGCGCGGTAGCCACCGGCGCGGCACCCGCAGCGGCCGTCGCCACCGGCACTGGGCCCGCAGCGAATGCGCCGACGGTTCATGCCGGAGACCTGTGGACCGACAAGCTGCGTGAAGGCATTCACGATTTCAAAGTGGACTCGGTCAAGGAAGACGGCTCGATGGCGGTCGACGAATGGGGCAACCAGATCGTGACCACCAGCGATTGGAACATCCTGACCTGGCGATCGTTGACCTACGGCGACACTCCTCCCACCAACTACCAGCCGGCGCTGCAGCTCTTCCCGTTCCCGCTCACGCCGGGGAAGCATTGGAGCGAAACCTCGCAGTACCACACTCCTGACATGTCGGTGTCGGGCAAGAACATCGTCGAGGGCAAGGTCGGCGACTGGGGACAGGTGACGGTGCCGGCTGGGACTTACCGTGCGCTCCGGGTCGATACCCACGATCGCGTTATCGGACGCGGAGGAGCCGCCGACGAAATCGATCTGACCTACTGGTATGTTCCCGAAGTCAATCGCTGGGTGAAGTACAGTTATCGCGGGACCGCCGAGGGCAGCATCGACGCCGAGATGGTCTCGTATCATCCGGCAGCAGCCGCGCCATAACTCGTCCGTCTGGCGCTTGCGCGATCAGCGGCGCGCATCATATTTACTTTGAGACAGCCGAGCGATGGTGAACTGATGGCAGCCTGCCAGGCATGCGGCGAGCAAAATCCCGCCGGCACAACATATTGCGGATTCTGCGCGGCGCCGATTTTGGCGGCGGCGAAGCCGGCCGCCAGTCCCACTCAGAGTCCCGCTCACGATCGCGCTGATAGACCGCAAGCGGCGATGCCGCCGACCAGTCCGATACCGACCCATCTCAACGTCGGGGCGCCGCGGCCCAAGCCACCGCGCGCGATCTTCAAAGCGCCGCCGGCTCCTCCGCCGGTCCGCAGAGGCGGTATCGAATGGATTGCGTGGGAAGATTTGAGCGGCGGACAAAAGATCGGGCGCATGGCCACGATCGCAGTATTGGTTCTGGTGGTGTTCGTCCTCGCGCGAGGAGTCTTGAGGAAAATAAGACCCGCCGCGCCCGAAACGGTCGCGGCGCCGGCACCGGCATCGCAGTCACCAGAAATCGCGTTGAGCGATATCGATCGCCGCGACGGTATCGCATCGTTGTGCAAGGTGTTTCAGATCTATGGCGTGCCGGCTTCCGACCAGGATGCCATCAAGGCGGCGCAAAACGCGGCGCAGCTATTCAAGCTCGCGGATCATCAAAAGCCCGAGCGCAGCCTCTACATCCTGAATGCGGTCGCGCATGAATTCTCGAGCGGCAAGCTCAAGGGCGCAGATTGCGCGACGGCGGGCGAGCCGCTGCCGGCGGCTGATGGCAGCGGCGGCGCGGCCGAGGCTCCCGCCACGCCGTAAGCAATCGCGAATCAGGCGGCGATGCGGCGGCGGGTGGTGAGCAGGTAGATCGGCACGCCGCTCAGCGCGATCACGAGTCCGGGCCACGCCGAGTACGGCTTCAGGATCAGCAGATCGATCATCATCGCCGCGGCCGCGACGATATACGCGGCGGGCAGTATCGGATAACCCCACGCTCGATACGGCCGCGACGCCGTCGGTCGCGCGCGGCGAAGAACGAAGACCGCGGCGACGGTCAGCACGTAAAATCCGAGCTGCGCGAACACCACGTAGTCGAGAAGCTGCGAGTAAGTTCCCGACAGTGCGAGCAGCGCCGCCCATACCGCCTGAATCTTGAGCGCGAAGGCCGGCACACTGGCGCGATTGAGGCGTCCCGCCGCGGCGAAGAAAACCCGGTCGTGCGACATCGCATAGATCACGCGCGCGCCGGTCAGAATCAGTCCGTTGGCGCATCCGAAGGTCGAGATCATCACCAGGATCGCGGTGAGCGTGGCGCCGGCGCGCCCCCACACCATCTCCATCGCGGCCGCCGCAACGCGATCGCTGGTCGCATGCGAGATACCGCGCGCGAAGACGTCGGGCGCGCCCGCGACGCCGTTGGCCGGAAGCTCGCACAGGTACGCGACGTTGGTGAGGATGTAGAGCAGGATTACCAGGCCGGTGCCGAAGGCCAGCGCGAGCGGCAAGTCGCGGCGCGGGTTCTTCACTTCCGAGGCGGTGAAGGTCACCGTCGCCCACGCATCCGCAGAGAACAGGCCGCCCACCATCGCGGCCCCGAACACGCCGAGAAATCCGAGCGTCACGGGCCGGTCGCTGAAGAAGGCGCCGGCCGAGAAGTTGGCGTGCACCGCGGCCACATTCGGCGCGATCAAACATCCAACCACGACTATCAGCAGCAGCGAGAGAATCTTGGCGGTGGTGAAGGAATTCTGCACCAGCTTGCCGAGGCTCAAGCCGCGCAAGTTCGCAATCGTCAGGACTGCGATCACGACGATCGCGCCGAGCCGCTCGCCCGACAGGCCCACGCCTCCCACGCCGAACCATAGCTCGGAGCCGAGCGCGGGCCACATGACGCCCAGGAAGCGCGCGAACGCCACCGCCACCGCCGCGATGGTGCCGGTCTGAATCACCATCAGCAGCGTCCATCCGAACAGGAACGCCCACAGCCCACCGTACGCCTCGCGCAGGTAGACGTACTGGCCGCCCGCCTCCGGCATCATCGCGGCGAGCTCGCCGTATGCCAGCGCGCCCGCAATGGTCATCACGCCGCTGACCAGCCATACCGTCAGCATCGCCGCCGGCGAGCCGACCTGGCGCGTGATATCGGCGGAGACGATGAAGATGCCCGAGCCGATCATCGAGCCGGCGACGATGGTCGCCGAGTCGAAGAGCGAAAGTCCGGGCTTGAGGCCGTCCGATTGCGGAGCCGGCGTGGTCGATGCGCCTGCCATAACCGCCACATGGTAGCAGGCGCGGCGCGCGAGTGCTCCACTAAGGAGTTGCGCCATCGCGAGGCTCCGGTTGACCTCCGGCGGCGCTGGGACTTATCTGGATTTTGTGCCGGCTGGATTTGCCGGAGTACCATCCATCCTCTCCAGGAGAAGCGCAAGATGCCGACCAAAAAGAAATCGACGCGGACCAAACGGCCAGCCAGGCGATCAAGCAAAAGTACCGGCAGCGGCGCGACCGGCCAATTGCAGAAGCTCGGCGCTACGATCAGGGAATTGCGCGCGAAGCTGGAAAGCGAGATGCGCACGCACAAGATGAACAAGCGCCTGCTGGCCGAAGCGAAGAAGGCGCGCGAACAAGTGGTTACTCAGATGAAGGCACTGCGCGATCAGGGCCGCGGGCTCGCCGCGCAACTCAAGTCCACTCTGGGCGACGCCAACAAGCGCGAGCAGGCGCGCAAGGAGGCGCTCGCAATGATCGCGCAGCTGCGCGGCGAGCTCGGCAAAAGGACCAGCGAACTGAAACGCAAGTCGGAGGAGCTGGCGAGACTCGCCGAGGAGTCCGCGGGCCGCGCCCGCGACATCATAGTCGGCCATAGCGAACCGGCCGCAAAAGCATCGCACGAAGAAGGCTGGCCCGAAGCAACTGAAGATAAAGGAGCGGCGTCGCAATCAAAATCAAACAAAGAGGACGAACCGCCCAAGAACTCTTAGGGAGTAACCCTGAGCAAGGGCGGGTCAGCGCAAATTATTTTACTGAAGGCTGGGAACAGCGCGAGGCACGACGATCCTGACGCGAGGCGCGTCAATCTGGATCGGTTTCGCCGGCGTCCGCAAGGCAGTGCGATGCGAGTTTGTTTCCCGCGCGCCGGGTAAGCCGGCGCGCGGGACTCGCCTGAGAAAAGGTTACGGGGTCGCGGGCGACGCGGCCGCAGCCGGGCTGGCTTCGGCAGCCGGGCTGGCCATCGCAGCAGGGCTCGACGCGTCGGCGGGGGCCGCCGCGGAAGCCGATGCGTCCGGAGCTGCAGGCGCGCTCTCCTCGGACTTATTGCAGGCCGTACCCAGGAACACTGAAACCAGTACTAGAAGCAGGACTTTGCGCATCGCTTCCTCCTTGATTCGTCATGCTCAACAGTCGCGCAAACGAGTCGCGCAAATGCGAAACGCGCCAAGAATACGACAGGCGCGGCGCAACTTCAAGGGAGTATCTGGTGCCGCCAAAACCGAATCTCGCAGCTACCGTAGCGTCGGGTTTTGTGCCCGGGGGTTTTGACACTTCGCGTTCCATCTGTATTATCCCCGAGGGGGGCTAGGTGGTACGAGGAGGAGCGGTGGTGGTGGAGCGGATTTTCCCGGTTCTGGAACACAAACCAATCGATAGTCACATGGTCCGCGTCGTCGAGCACGAGCTCGACATGAATCGCGTCAGCGGCGGACCCCCGGCGATAGCCAGGCGGCTTAGGCGCCTGCTCCGCTGGCTGATGCCGCAGGCGGGCGCGGTCGGAGCGCCGACGCGGTCGGTAGCGCGGCAGCTTGAAGAGGCTTACCCTTCGCGCGATAACTGACCGCGGTCCGACAATTCGGAACCAGCGCCGCGCCGGGAGGACGCCGATGGACGAAATCGTTCGCATCTCGACCAACACGCCGTGGGAGCCGGTGGCGGCTTATTCGCGCGCGGTGCGCGCTGGAGATTTCGTGGCGGTTTCCGGCACCACGGCGACCGACGAGCACGGGACGTTGGCGGGCGTGGGCCAGATGTACGTGCAGGCGCGCCAAGCGCTGACCAATATTCAGAGCGCACTCGAGCGCGCCGGCCTTTCCATCAGCAACGTGATTCGCACGCGGATGTTCGTGACCGACATCACCCGGTTCGAGGAAGCGGCGCGGGCGCATCGCGAATTCTTCGCCGACACGCGGCCCGCCAGCACCATGGTCGAGGTGCGCCGCCTGGTGCATCCGGACATGCTGATCGAGATCGAAGCGGATGCCTACGCGCCGCGCGCGGGTGCGAGAGTGACCGCAGAGCCGTCACGCGGTGCCAGCGGCGCGAAGGCCGCGCCATCGAAGCCGCGCGGCAAGGCCGTCAAGGCCAAGTCGCGTCTCGCCCCGCGCGGAAAAAGATAGCGCGCGAGCGGCGCGAAGCGTTCGGCGCTGGCGAACGCGAGCGGCCTGCGAAGCTTATGGTTGCAGAGACGCGGCGCGGACTACGCCCGCTCCGAGCGCGGAATGGAACGCATTCGACGCGGCGTTGATATACGGCTCGGGATACACACCGATCAGAATCATCGCGACCACCGAGAGCGCGATCGCCGCGACCAGTGCGGGCCGCGCACCCATGTGCGCGACCTGGACGCCGCCCTCTTCCATATAAATCGCGACGATCACCGAGAAATAGTAGTACGCGGACATCACGCTGTTCAGCACCGCGATGATCACCAGTCCAACGAAGCCCTGATTCAGCGCGGCATTGAAGATGTAGAACTTGCCGACGAAGCCTGCCAGCGGCGGCACTCCGGTTAGCGACAACAGGCATAGCGCCAGCGCCGCGGCGAGCCACGGCTCGCGCCGGGCAAGCCCGCGATAGTTGCTGATCATGTCGCTGGTCTCTCCGCGGCCCTCCAGCGCGACCACGACCGCGAACGCGCCGAGATTGGTGAACGCGTAGCCAAGCAGGTAGTAGAGAATTGCGCTGCCGGCCTGCGGGCCCGCCGCCGCCATTCCGACCAGCAGATATCCCGCGTGCGCGATCGCCGAGTACGCGAGCATCCGTTTGATGTTGGTCTGCACGAGGGCGACCAGGTTGCCAACCGTCATCGTGAGCGCCGCGAGCGCCCACAGCGCCCACGTCCATTCCGCGCTCACTGGCGCTAGATTTACGAGGAATACGCGCAGGAACCCCGCGAAGGCTGCGAGTTTCACGCCTACTGCCATGAAAGCTGTAATAGGCGTGGGCGCGCCTTCGTAAACGTCTGGCGTCCACATGTGGAACGGCACCGCGGCGACCTTGAAGCCGAATCCGATCAGCATCAGGCCGAGGCCGAGCAGCAGCAGCGGATTCGACATCATGTCGCCGGTGAGCGCCGCGTGGATCGGCCCCAGGCTGATAGTGCCGGTCGCGCCGTAGATCAGCGCGATACCGTAGAGCAGGAAGCCGGTCGAGAACGCGCCGAGCAGGAAGTACTTGAGCGAGGCCTCCGTCGAGCGCGGATCCTGGCGCGCGAGCCCGGCGAGCACGTAGACCGAGAGCGACATCGTTTCCAGCCCGAGAAAGATGATGATGAGATCGCCCGCGGTCGCCATCAGCATCATCCCGAGCGCCGCGAACAGCACCAGCGAGTAATATTCAGCGCCGGCAATGCGGCGCTCGGCGACATAGTCGAGCGACATCAGCACGGTCACCATGGTCGCGATTAAAATCACGATCTCGAAGTAGGCCGAGTAACTGTCGATTGCGATCGAGCCCGCGAATGCGACGCCGGTCTGCCCAATCATCCCGAGCGCGAACACCGCCGCGACGCCGAGCAGTGCGATGGTGAGCCAGCCGAGACCTTCGCTCTCCTCGTCGTCGACCCGCACTCCCACCAGCAGCACGACGATCGCGGCGAGCGCGATCGTTATCAGCGGCAGAATCGGCAGCCAGAGAAAATTGATCGCTTTCAGGCTGAGTGGAGTCATTTGTCGGCGGCGGCGACCCGGGTTGCGGAATCGAGCGCATGCGGCGTTGCGGGAGACGCCGTGACGTCAGTGGTCCGCGCGAGTTGGCTATGGCGCCACTCTGAATCCATGCGCGCCTGCGCGACATGCACCCGCGCGAGCATCGTGATCACCGACGGCTCCATCCTGCTGAGCAGCGGCTTCGGATAGAAACCCATGAACAGCATCAGCGCGAGCACCGGCGCCATCACGGCCACTTCGCGCGGCGTCAGGTCGCGGATCGTCTCGTTGACCGCTTTGGTGATCGGCCCAAACATCACGCGCTCATAGGTCCACAACATGTAGAGCGCGCCGAGGATGAGCCCGCTCACGGCGAATACGACTGCCAGCTTAAGGCGGAGGAACGCGCCGAGCAGGATCAGAAATTCGCCGACAAAACCGTTGAGGCCGGGCAGCCCAATTGACGAGAGCATCACGACCATGAAGATCCCGGCATAGACCGGGACGCTCTTCCACAGCCCGCCGAATTCACTGATCTCGCGCGTGTGACGGCGCATATAAAGCATCCCGACCAGCAGGAACAGGCCGCCCGTCGAGATGCCGTGATTGAGCATCTGGTAGATGGCGCCCTCGACGCCCTGCGGGTCGAGCGCGAAAATCCCCAGCATCACGAAACCCAGATGGCTGACCGACGAATATGCGACCAGGCGCTTCAGATCCGGCTGCACCATCGCGACCAGCGCGCCGTAAATAATCCCGACCACGGCGAGCGCCATGAACAGCGGCACCGCGTCGAGAGCGACCTCGGGGAAAAGCGGGATCGCGAAACGGAGAAAGCCGTAGGTCCCCATCTTGAGCATGACGCCGGCCAGGATGACGGAGCCGGCGGTGGGCGCCTCGGTATGCGCGTCGGGGAGCCAGGTATGCAGCGGCCACATCGGAACTTTGATCGCGAAGGCGAGCGCGAAAGCCGCGAACAGCCAGCGCGCCTCGGTATGCGTCAGCGGCACCTGGTAGAGCAGCGGCAGGTCGAAGCTCAGGCGGCCCAAATGCTCGCGCGCCGCAAGCACCAGGTAGATGATCGCGACCAGCATCAGGATCGAGCCGAACATGGTGAACAGCACGAACTTGATGGCGGCGTAAATTTTGCGCCCGTGTCCCCAGATGCCGATCATGAAGTACATCGGGATCAGCATCACTTCCCAGAACGCGTAGAACAGGAACAGGTCCACCGCGAGCAAAGCGCCGAGCAGCCCGGTCTCCAGCACCAGCACGAAAAAGCAGAACTCGCGCGGGCGCTCCTCGATATCGCCGCCGCCGGAGTAGAGCAGCGACAATGAAATCAGGATGGTGGTGAGCAGCACCAGAAACAGGCTGATGCCGTCGAGTCCAAGATGGTAGGAGATGCCGAAATCGGGAATCCAGTTGTATTGCTCGACGAACTGGTAGCCGCCCTGATGCGGGTCGAAGGCGGCGAACAGATAAAAGCTCAGCGCGAGCGGCAGCAGCGAGAACACGAACGCGGAGTTCCAGATCGCGCGCGGCTCGCGCTGCAGCAAAATGAAGATCGCGCCGAGCAGCGGCAGAAAAATCAGCGCTGTCAGCAGACCGGCGGCCATCAGCGCATCACCAGGTACAGGTAGTAGGCTACGATGCCGACTGCGCCGAACAGGTAGACGAACGCGTAGTGCTGCACGTTGCCGGTTTCGGATCGGCGTGCGAGCTCGCCCGAAGTCTCGACCGCGAGGGCGGTGCCATTGACCGTGCCGTCGATCATGAATGAATCGATCGCGCGATTCAGCACCCGGCTGGAGATGAAAAACAACGGCCGGGTCACGACCAGATCGTAAAGCTGGTCGACATAGTATTTTTGCAGCAGCAGATCGTAAACGGCCTTGGCCTTCCACGCGACGATCATCGGAAGTCCCGGCATCCTCAGGTAGCAGACGTAAGCGAGCAGAATTCCGGCGGCGGAGGCCATACTCGCGAGACCTGAAAGCACGGCCGGGCTGAACTCGAACAGCCCGCGATAAGTTCCGAGCACCGGCGCGAGAAACCGCGCGAACGCGTTGCCCCACAAGACTCCGTCCGGCAAGCCGACCCATCCGCCGACGGTCGCAAGAATCGCGAGCGCGACCAGCGGGATCGTCATGATGGGCGGCGACTCATGCACATGAGGAAGCTTTTCGTCGGCGACGCGCGATTCGCCGAAGAAGGTCATGAAGATCAGGCGGAACATATAGAACGAGGTGAGCCCGGCGGTGACCACGCCCAGAAACCAGAGCCATCCGTGGCCGGAAGTGAACGCGGCCTCGAGAATCAGGTCCTTGGAGAAGAAGCCGGAGAAGGGCGGCACCGCGGTGATCGCGAGAGTCGCGATCAGCATCGTCCAGTACGTGATCGGAATCTTCTTGCGCAGCGCGCCCATCTTGTTCATGTCCTGCTCGCCGCCGAGCGCGTGAATCACCGAGCCCGCGCACAGGAAGAGCAAACTCTTGAAGAACGCATGCGTCATCAGGTGGAAAATTCCGGTCGCGAACGCGCCGCATCCGACCGCGAGGAACATGTAGCCGAGCTGGCTGATAGTCGAATAGGCGAGCACGCGCTTGATGTCGGGCTGAACGATTGCGATGGTCGCGGCGAAGATCGCGGTAAGCGCGCCGATAGTGGCGATCAGGTTCATCGCGTCCGGGCCCATCAGGAAGAGGAAATGGAGCCGCGCGATCATGTACACGCCCGCGGTGACCATGGTGGCGGCGTGAATCAGCGCGCTCACAGGAGTGGGACCGACCATCGCGTCGGGCAGCCAGACGTAGAGCGGAATCTGCGCGGACTTGCCAGTCGCGCCAAAGAACAACAGTACGCCCGCTGTCGTCGCGACCGCGGGTCCGATCAGATCCGCATGCTGCTGGAGGCCGGTAAATTCGAGCGTCCAGACGCCGTGATAGCCGAGCGCGGCAGTGAGCGTCAGGATTCCGAGTACGAAGCCCGCGTCGCCGATCCGGTTGACCACGAACGCCTTGCGCCCGTTGTAGGCAAACTGCGGGTTGGTGTACCAGAAGCTGATCAGCAGGTAGGAGCAGAGTCCCACGCCCTCCCATCCGACGAACATCAGCAGCAGATTGTCGGCGAGCACCAGGATCAGCATCGAGAGCGCGAACAGGTTCATGTACGCGAAGTAGCGCGCGAAGTCCTCGTCGTGCGCCATGTAGCCGATCGAGTAAAGATGGATCAGCGCGCCGACGCCGGTGACGACCATCACCATCACGCCCGAGAGCGCGTCGAGCCGGAGCGCGATGTCGACGTGAAAGCTGCCCGCGACGATCCACGGCCACAGCCTGACCGCGAGCGCGCCGCCCGCGGGCATCATCAGGATCTTCGCGAACGCCCACGTCGCGACGAAGAACGCCGCGAAGATTACCGCGGGCCCGACGAAGTTGACCGCACCGCGTCCGGCACGGCTTCCCCAGAACAGGTTGAAGACGACGCCGACCGCAGGAAACAGCAGGATGAGCGCCAGCGCTGGGAAGTCAACGGTCATTCCATCATCACCTGCGTCACCACTTGAGCAGCGTCAGTTCGTCGGCGTGGAGGGTGTCGCGGCCGCGGAAGACCGAGATGATGATCGCAAGGCCGACCGCGGCCTCGGCCGCCGCAACCGTCATCACGAAAAACACGATCACCTGGCCGTCCATCGAGCCGAGGCGGCTCGAGAGCGCGATGAAGGTGAGATTGACCGCGTTCAACATCAGCTCGATCGACATGAACATCACCAGCACGTTGCGCCGAATGATCACACCGAGCACGCCGATCGCGAAGATCGCGGCGCTGAGCGACAACATGTAGGTGAGCGGGATCATCGCGGCGCGGCTCCTCGCGACGTCGCAGGCCGAGGGCCGGCGCCGCCGCGTCGCGCCAGCGCGACCGCTCCAACCACCGCGGCGAGCAGCAGCACGGAGGTCACTTCGAAGGCGACCAGGTAGTTGGCGAAGAGGGTGGTCGCGAGATTCTCCATCGAGCCGTAGCCGGGGGGATGTCCGCTGTATTTGACCTGTAGATGAGGCGGCACCAGGAAGATGAACAGCTCGGCGAGCAGCGTCGCCGCCGCGAGCGAACCGAATAATTTGAGGGCGAGATGGCCGGCCGGGCCGCTCTCAACCGGAAGATTCAGCAGCCAGATTACGAACAGGAACAGCACCATGATCGCGCCGCCGTAGACGATGGCCTGCAGGAAGCCGACCACCACCGCGTCCTCGCCGATGAACAGCACCGCGATGGTCAGCAGCGTCACCACCAATGACAGCAGGCAATGGACCGGGTTGCGCTGGAAGATGACACCGAGCGCCGACACGATCGCGAGCGCGGCGAGAAATGCGAACAGCCACAGTGGCATCACTGCGCGCTCCCCATCGACACGATCACGAAGGCGGTGATCAGGATGTTCGCAAGTCCGAGCGGCACCAGGCCCTTCCATCCCAGGCGCATCAACTGGTCGTAACGAAAACGGGGCAGCGTCCAACGGATAAGGATCTGAATCCAGCACAGCACGATGGTCTTGACCCAGAATGCGATCACGCCGAGCAACGCGACCACGATGTGATTGACGTGGATGAACGCGCCGCCGGGCAGATGAAACCCGTCGCGGTAGAGCCACGGAATCTGCCATCCGCCGAAAAAAAACGTGGTGATGAGCACCGCGACCAACACGATCTCGGCGAAGTCGGTGAGCATGAAGGCGGCCTGCTTGCCGCCGGAGTACTCGGTGAAATATCCCGCGATGAGTTCCGACTCGCTCTCGGGAAGATCGAACGGCACGCGCTTGGACTCGGCCATCCCGGAGGTGAACAGCAGCACGAACGCGATCGGCTGGAGGAAGATTCCCCAGCGCGGCAGGAATCCAAACCAGACTCCGCCTTGTGCGCGGCAAATCTCCTGAAGATTGAGAGTGCCGTAGGTCATCACGACCGCGATGATCGCGAGGCCCATCGCGATCTCATACGAGATCATCTGCGCGGTGGCGCGGATCGCGCCGAGCAGCGCCCATCGATTGTTCGACGCCCATCCGCCGAGCGCGATGCCGTAAACGCCGACCCCAATAGTGGCAAGCACGTAGAGCGCCGCCGCGTTGATGTCGGCCGCCTGCAGCACGATGGTGTGGCCGCGGATGGTGACCTCGTCGCCGATCGGCACCACCGCAAACGTGATCAGCACCGGGAACAGCGCGAGGAACGGCGCGAGCGCGTGCAGAAATTTGTCCGCGCCCTCGGGCACGAAATCTTCTTTGGTGAAGAGCTTGACCGGATCGGCCATCAAGGTGTTGACGAGGCCGAAGTTCGGCAGGCCCAGGCGCGCGCCGAACCCGGTGATGCTCGCGCGGTTGGCGCCGATGCGATCCTGGATGAGGGCGCTGCCCTTGCGCTCGAACCATAGCAGCACCGCCGCGAGGCTCAGCGCGAGCAACAAGACGACGATCGCCTTGATTGCGCCGATTGCGAGATCAGTCGTCACGGGCGGCAAGCTCGTCGATCAGCCGTTGCGTCGATTCTTCGGTCAGATTTTCGTAGTAGCGATCCTGGTTGAGCTGGAGCATCGGCGCGGTCCCGCACGAGGCCAGGCATTCGGCGCTGCCGAGCGTGAACTTGCCGTCGGGCGTGGTCTCGTCGATCTCGATCGCGAGCTTCTTGCGGATGCAATCGACAATCTTGTCGGCGCCGCGCAGGCGGCAGGAGAGATTGGTGCATACGTCGAGCAGCCATTTGCCGACAGGCTTGCGATGGAACATCGGATAGAAGGTGACCACCGCGCGCACGTGCGCGGGCGGCAACTCCATCAGCCGCGCCACGTACTCGCAGGCCTCGTCGCTCAGCCATCCGAACTCACGCTGCGCGATCCACAGGGTCGGCAGCAGCGCGGCCTGCCGCGCCGGATAGTGGCCGACCAGCTCCTGATGTTCCGTGAGCGCGCGGTCGGAAAATTTAAGCTCGGCCCGTTCGGGCATAGTCACACTGCTGCGAAACCCTTTACGCCAAATCTGGAACGGCCCGGGATTCTTGTGGCGGTAGCTAAAATTCCGCAATTCGGGCAAAGACGCAAGCCACCAACGCAAATTTCACGCGCAACTTGCCCCGCTGTGCGGAACCGGTTATCTATCGTCCGCTATCGGCGGCGCATCTTGATGCGTGCGCGGCGGGCGGAGCGCGATGCGGGTTATCGCGGGAGAGGCTCACGGCCGGCGGCTCAAAGCGCCGCGCGGCCTTTTCACCCGGCCGACTTCGGCGCGGGCGCGCGAGTCCATCTTTTCGCGCCTCGGCGTCAGGTTCGATTTCGCGGGCGCGCGCGTGCTCGACATCTTCGCCGGCTCGGGCTCGCTCGGGATCGAGGCGCTCTCGCGCGGCGCCGCGCGGGTGACCTTCGTCGATTCGTCGCGCGCCGCAGCCGCCGCGATTCGCGCCAACCTCGCGACGCTGGATCTTTCCACGCGCGCGCGCATCGTCAGCATCGACGTCCGCCGCGCGCTC
>DATDGX010000165.1:0-5647 GCA_036521875.1 Binataceae bacterium (SeqCode) | reverse complement strand
GCAGCGAACTCAGGCCCGGCATGATCGTTGGCGCAGACAACGCCGCGCAGTATGTAAAGTACCTGCCCGCGGCGGCGCGATTCGCGATCGCCCACGGCTTGCGCATGCGGATAACTCCGCCGCGGCGGATCGAATGGTCGGAGGGCTTCCAGCGCGCGACCGAAAAGTATTCGCCGCAAGTCGAACTCGACAGCGAGGACCATATTAAGAACTACATCGCCGGGATGCCGTACCCGCTGATCAATATCACCGATCCGAAAGCCGCGGTGAAAATCGCCTACAACTGGCATCTCGGTCCGGTGATGCCCGACGATTTTTCGCTGCAGCCATGGAGCAGCAACGGCTACAAGGCCGACCCGCAGAACGCGCAGCAGATAACTGCCGACTCCAACGCTGACTACCAGTGCGAGCAGTTCGACTTCCTGCGCTTCGCGCATCGGACCGACGTCGACCCGCGCCCGACGCTCGGCTCGAACCCGAACGGCGTCGAGTGGAAGGCCAAATGTAATCGCTGGACGGCGGACGCCACCGGCCAGGGCACCAACGAGGGTGCCGGCATCTGGATCCGTTACGTCGCGCCGACTCATCCCGACGAATTCTACGGCTTCGACGAGTTGACCCGCCGCATCCGGCGGATCGGCTCGATGGACGGCTATCCCAACGAGTTCTGCCGCGGATGCCATCAGCCGTACTGGGCGTATGCGCTGCCCAAGACCGAGCGCTATTCGTATCGGTTACTTGGCACGACGGCCATTTTGGCTTGCATGGCCTCCGCCAACGAGCCCGCGGGAATCGCGCAAAGCGAGTCCGGATACGCTTTGACCGAGGAGCCATTCGAGCTCAGAAACGCGTACATCGTCGAGATGACGGAACGATACCCGGAAGGCCCATCGGGCCTCCGCACCATCATCTATATAGACAGCGAGATATACCTGTGGCTCGCCGCGGAGTTTTACAACGGCGCCGAGGAGACGGCGGTGGCGATGCCACTGTGGCGGATGCGGCCGTCGTCCGAAGGTGGCAACCTGTTTGACCTGGCGGGCGACTTCTACGTGCCGACCGGGAACGCGAATTTCTTTCGCTCGCTAATACCCGCGCGCGTCACCTTCAAACAATTGATCAATGCCGGTACGCTTTCCGCGGGGGACTTTCTGCCTGAGAAGATGGTTCGATAGTGGCGCGATGGCTCCTGGAACTCGACGGCGGTCCCGATCAAAGGACGGTTTAATGCGATGGGCAAGCTTGACGGCAAGATCACGGCGATAACGGGTGCGGCCTCGGGAATCGGCGCAGCGACGGCGCGGATGTTCGCGCATGAAGGCGCACACGTGATCATCGCGGATATCGACGCGCACGGAGGGGCGAGGCTCGCGCATGAAATCGGCGCTGCCGCGATATTTCACAAGACCGACGTGCGCGACCCCAGGCAGGTCGAGGCGATGGTGCAGTTCGCGGCGCATCGCTACGGACGTCTCGATGTACTGCACAACAACGCCTTCTACTCGACCTTCGGCCCGGTCGGCGAGATGCCAATCGACGGATGGCTGAAGACGCTGGCGGTGACGCTGTCCGGCGTGTTCTACGGGATGCGTTTTGCGATTCCGCAGATGGTCAACCAGGGCGGCGGAGTGATCGTGAATACCGCGTCGATTTCGGGGCTGTTCGGCGACTACCGGCTCGGCGCCTACAACGCGGCCAAGGCCGGCGTCATCAATCTGACCCGCACCGCGACGATCGAGTACGCGCGCAAGAATCTGCGCATCAATGCGGTCTGCCCAGGCGGAGTGCTGACGCCGCCAGTAATGAAGGCGCTCAAGGCGGCGCCGAATCCGGAGCAGGCGGAACGCGCCGCCGCCGATCGCCATCCGATTGGACGGCTCGGCACCGCCAACGAGATCGCAAAGGTCGTGCTGTTTCTGGCCTGCGACGATTCCTCATTCATGACGGGGAGCGTGCTGGTCGCCGACGGCGGCGCGACCGCGCACACCGGAATGCCCGGCCGCCCACTCTGACGGCCCGCCCAGACACGTACTATCGCGCACCATCGCCGCGAGAACCGTCGCGGTTGCCGCAGTTCGTGGTCTGGTCTCACCACATGCTCCGCAAGTCAAAACTCGCGGGCGGCGACAGTGTCAATATCGTCGGACGCTTCGGGAGTGTGTAAATACTTGCCGACGCTCGTTCTCATTGAATCTCCCAAATTTACGTTAGTCAGCGCGGAATCTCCTGATGTCGCGGGCAAAAGACGCAGCTAGTGCGAGTTTTTGTTTGCTCGCGCCACGCTGGCATCAACATTGCTCTTCCCTCGCTAATTGAGGGCGATTGTATCGGCGGCCGATGGGAGTCGTATCGCTAGTATCGCTAATGGACATGCCGTGACTGCCCGCAAATCGATGCAGTGATGCTTACATTTGAGCGTGGCAAGAACTGAGGATGCCTGGAACGCCAAGAAAAATAAGGAAGAAAAGAATCAATTTAAAACTGGTTTAACAGAGGCCGCCGCGCGGCCCCCACGGATGAGATCGTCGCCCCCCTCCCCGATCTCTTCGAATCCGCGCGGCGGTTCTCATTTTCATTCGCACGGAAAGACAGAGAGGTGGTGCTCAAGATGAAAACTCGAATTGAAAAGCGCACAAATCGCGAAGTCGCCGCGCGCGATTTGCTGATTCGCACGCGCGACCAGGAAATGGGTCGCCTCGCGGAGCCCGACGACCTCAAGGCCAATGTGGCCGCGACCGTTCCCGGCGATGAGGCCGACGTTGCGGCTGGCCATAACGAAGCGGAAATGAGCGCGCGACTGAGCGAGCATCGCCGTTCGATGATTCTCGCGATCAACTCGGCATTGGAGCGCCTTGACGGTGGTGAATACGGGTTGTGCCAGCAATGCGGCGGTGAGATCGCGCTCGAGCGGCTCCAAGTGCTGCCCTTCGCGCCGCTATGCTTCGATTGCCAGAACGATCGCGAGACCCGGAAAGCCCGTGGCGCCGGGAGCGAGGAGGCTCACGCGCTTCTCTGAACCCTGCCCGCTAGAAAACCTCAACGCGCCGCTCGACGACTCAGACGCCGTCGAGCGCGCGCGTGAACTCGGCGAGGAGATCGCGCCAGTGCTCAGTGCCGACCGAGATTCGCACCAGCGAATCGGTGATGCCGGCGGCCGCGAATTCCTCTGCGTTCAGCTCGCTGTGCGTGGTGGTCATCGGATGACAGACGAGGGTCTCCACCCCGCCTAGACTGACCGCGTTCTTCGCGATCTTGAGACGACGTAGGAACTCGAAGGCTCCGGCCTTTCCGCCCTCCACCTCAAGCGACATCAGCGAACCCGGATAGTCGGTTTGCGCGTCGCGAATCCTCATCTGCTCCGGGTCGGTGAACAGTGAAGGATAAATGACGCGCTTCACGCCGGCGTGGCGGACCAGTTGTTCGGCGATTCGCTGCGCGTTCTTGCTCTGACGATTCATCCGCAACGCAACCGTCGAAAGCCGCGAGTCCAGGATCCAGCACTCGTCGGCCTGAAGGATGTTGCCCAGCAGCGCACGAACGCCGGTGAGGCTCTGGATCAGTTCCGGATCGGCGGCCAGCACCGCTCCGGCCAGCAGGTCGCTGAATCCGCCGAGGAACTTCGTCGCGGAATAGATAGCCAGGTCGGCGCCGTGAATCAGCGGATGCTGGAAGGTCGGCCCCAGCAGCGTGTTGTCCACCGCGAGCAGTGGACGCTTCGGATGCCGGCGGACTGCGGCGGATGCTTCGGTGAGATCGGTCATCATCAGCGTGGGATTGGCGGGAGTCTCGATTAGCACGAGCTTCAAGTGGGGTGCCTGCTCGATCGCGGCAGTCAGCGCCTTGCCGTTGCCGCCGGGCACCGGGCGCGCATCGAAGCCGAGCGGTTCGATTATCTGATGAATCAGATGTTGGGTGCCGCCGTAGAGCGGCTGGGTGTATATCAGCGAGCCGCCGCGCTCCAGGAATGCCAGCATCACCGTGAAAATCGCCGCCATCCCGGAATTGAACACCGCCGCCGATTGGGCGCCGCGTTCCAGCGGCACGAGCTGCTCCTCGAGAATTTCCGCGTTCGGATGATTGAGCCGCGCGTAAATCAGGTCGGGGCGATCTTCGCCGAGCGGACGAACTCGCCCGAGCACGATACCGAAAGCGCGCTCAGCCGCCTCCGGGCTGGGAAACACGAATGTCGAGCTGCGATATACTGGCGGTCGCGCCGCGCCGACCGACAATGCGGGGTCGAAGCCCCGGGTCAGAACCGCGGTCTCAGGTCTCACGCGGTAGGAAATCTTGGCCATACGGCGACCCCCTCAAATGGCGGACACCTCGCCATTGAATCATCATTGAGGCTCGCGGTCGCCACTCCGCAAGTCGCGCGATTCAATGCCTCGGCTCGCGCACGGGGCGTACAGGATTGGGCTGAATGAATTGACGCTACTTGCGGACCGTCGTGAGCCGCGGCCGGGCGTCATATCAGGATCGCGGCCCCCCGTAGACCCGCAACACCTGCTCGAGGCTGGCCACCGCGGCGCGGACATCGGCGAGCTGCCGCTGGACCACCGTGCGGAGCTCTGGCGACAGATTCGCGGCAAGAGCCTTCTCATACTCGGCGGCAGCGGCCTCGGCATCTTCACGGGCCCACTCGACGACGCCGCTGTCTCCCTTGCTCATCGCGACACTGATATCCATCGCGGTCCGATCCATCACCCCGCCCCAGGTTCCTTCTTTCTGGTCCGCGACGCCGAGGCGCTTGCGCTGGGCCTGCAGTTCGTC
Organism: Binataceae bacterium (SeqCode); assembly: GCA_036521875.1. Lineage (GTDB taxonomy): Bacteria > Desulfobacterota > Binatia > Binatales > Binataceae > DATDGX01. Next base: position 877 of record DATDGX010000165.1, on the reverse strand, counting down.
GGCGGCGTTTTTCCAGCGCGCGGCTCGTTGATGGAAGAATTCCTCGAGGTCCGCCCTGCCGACGTCCTTGGCGGCGCGACGATAAAATTTCTCGGTGTCGACGGCAACTCCGATCAGGCGGTCCAGGATCTCGATAGTGTTCTCGGTGGTCTTCATTCAGCAAGTTCTCCCTGCGTCCTGAAATGGGAGTAGGTGCAGCTTGTATGCCATCCGATCGAGCGACGTCACGTCGTAGCGACTTCCAAATTTACCGGAAATTTTTTCCATATTTCATGGTCGCGTCGCCAAAACGAAACACATCGAAATGAGATACCTGGAACGCGATCTCCGCTCTGGCGTGGAGGAAATCACGAGCGCAGTTTTAGCCGGCTTTTTTTGGCGAATAACTTGCATACATCCTCCGTGATCCGGATCTTCGCACCTCAGTGAACCGGCTGCCGAATCGAGCGCAGTCAATTTGAGACCGCCCGTCAGGGAGCGTTCGGATATGCAAGTTGACTACTCGGAAAAGAGAGTGTCTCGAGCCGCGATCATCCTGGCCGGTGGAGATGGTAGAAGACTGAGGCCGGTGACGCGCCGAATCACCGGTGCCGATTTGCCCAAACAGTTTTGCCCGATTATCGGGGACCGCACGCTGCTCGACGACACCCGCTCGCGCACGTCCCTGATGTTTCCCGCGTCGCGGACCCTGATGGTGCTCAACCGCGAGCACGAAGATTACTATGCGCCGCTGGTCTCCGACCTGCCCGCGAGAAACCTGGTCGTTCAGCCGGCCAACTGCGGAACCGCGCCGGCGATCCTGTATGCGCTGGTGCGCGCCGAACTCAACGGGATCGATTCGGTCGCGATCTTTCCATCCGATCACTACGTCAGTGAC
>DATDGX010000164.1:0-21847 GCA_036521875.1 Binataceae bacterium (SeqCode) | reverse complement strand
GTTCGTCGCCAATAGTCAGAACTTTGTAGCGCGAGTCTGCTACGCTCAGGTGCGTGGCGGAGGTCGCACAGGCGAGTGCCGTGATATTGGCCGGTGGGCGAAGCTCGCGGATGGGGCGGCCGAAAGCCATGCTCGATTTCGAAGGCGTGCCGCTGATCGAGCGGATCCTCGCGGAGCTCAGGAAATCGTTTGCAGAGATCGTGGTTGTCGCAGCGCCGCAATCAGCCGACGCGGTGCGATTCGATCTGGCCGGCGTGAAAATCATCCGCGACGAGACCGCTTTCGGCGGGCCGCTGGACGCTCTCGCGCACGGCCTCGAAAGCGTCAGCGCCGCGGATGAGAATGGCGCAGCGTTCGCGTGCTCCTGCGACCTGCCGATGCTCCGCTCGGCGGTCGCCGCGCTGCTGGTACGGATGCTCGCGGATTACGACGCGGTGATTCCACAAGTCGGCGGCCGTCTGCAACCGCTGCACGCGGTTTATCACAAGCGAGCGGTTGCGGCGGCGACGCGTGCGCTCGCAGCGCGCGGAGAAAGCCGGCTCGCCGCGATCGCGGACGCGGTCAGGACGCGACGGGTCGGGGAAGAGGAGCTGCGCGAGATCGATCCCGAGCTCAGGAGCTTCTTCAACGTGAACACCGCCGCTGATTACGCTGCAGCGCTCCGCCTCGTGCGCGGTGAGCGCTGACGACGTTCAAGGGGGCTTCGGGGTCCAGCGTAAAATCGGATGGCGGGCCGCTTCGACTTCGTCGACGCGCGACAGCGCGAGCGTATGCGGCGCGCTCTTGACCATTGCGGGATCGCTCAGCGCCTCATCATAAATGCGCTCCATCGCCGCGACGAAGCTGTCCAGAATTTCCCGGCTCTCAGTCTCGGTCGGCTCAATCATCAAAGCGCCCGGCACCACGAGCGGAAAATAAATGGTGGGCGGATGAATCCCGAAGTCCAGCAGCCGCTTGGCGATATCCAGCGTGGAAACGTCGGCGCGCCGCTCGAGGTCGTGCGATAGAACGCATTCATGCATCGAGGGTTCCGCGGACGCGGCGGGAAAACGGCTCTCCATCCGCTTGCGCACGTAATTCGCGTTGAGGATCGCGAGGCGGCCGGCGCGCGCGAGTCCGTCGCCGCCGAGTGCCAGGATGTACGCGAAGGCGCGCACGATCATGCCGAAGTTCCCGTGAAACGAGCGCAGCCGTCCGATCGAGTCCGGGCGCTGGTCGTCGAACGCCCATCCATCGGCGTGCTTGACGATTCGCGGCATCGGCAGAAAGGGCTCCAGAGGCCGCTTCACGCCGATCGGACCGGCGCCCGGACCGCCGCCACCATGCGGCGTCGAGAACGTTTTGTGCAGATTGAGCTGTACGATATCGGCGCCCATGTGCCCGGGTTTGGCAACGCCGAGCAGCGCGTTCATGTTGGCGCCGTCGAGATAAAGCAAAGCGCCGCGAGCGTGAAGCGCATGGGCGATCGCGCGGATTTCCGGTTCGAAAATTCCGAGCGTGTTCGGATTGGTTACCATCATCGCGGCAGTGTCGTCAGTCACCAGGCGGCGCACCTCCGCCGCTTCCATGAAGCCGCGCTTGTTTGAGCGCGCGACTGCGACCTCGAATCCCGCGAGCGCCGAGCTGGCCGGATTGGTGCCGTGCGCGGTGTCAGGGATGATTACTTTGTGCCGCCGCTCGCCGCGTTTGAGATGATACGCGCGCGCGACCAGCAGTCCCGCGAGTTCGCCCTGCGCGCCGGCGGCGGGATGGAGCGACACGGCATCCATCCCAGTGATCTCGGCGAGCGCCGCTTCCATATCCGCCATCACGGCTAGCGCGCCCTGGGCAAGATGCGCGGGCGTCAGCGGATGGAGTGCGGCGAACCCGGGCAGGGAGGCCAGCTCGTCGTTGACGACCGGGTTGTACTTCATCGTGCACGACCCGAGCGGATAGAACTGCAGCGCCTGCGCGAAGTTGAGCTGCGAGAGCCGTAGGAAATGGCGCAGCACCTGCGGCTCGCTGAGCTCCGGGAATCCGGCGAGGTCTTCGCGGCAGAGCTCGGCGCCGAGAATTTCCGCACCACGCTTCGCGCCTGCCACGCGCGCAACATCAGCGCCGCGGCGCCCCGACGACGACAGTTCAAATATCAGCGGCACGCCCATCTGCGGTGATTCATCCACGTCTTTTTCGATCGCCGGGGCCGGATCGACTTCGATCCGCGGTGCCTTTTCCACGCTCGACATCAGCGCACCTCCGCAAGCGCATCCGCCAGGCGGCCGATCTCGCCGCTCGAATTCATCTCGGTGACCGAAATCAGAATCGCGTGGGCCAGTTCAGGATAGTCCGGCCGCAACGCGACGCCGGCGAGCACTCCTTGGCGTTCCGCGGCTTCGAGCGCGGCGGCGGGATTCGAAACCGAGACCGCAAACTCGTTGAAGAACGAACCGTCGAACTGGCGGTGAATTCCGCGCGCCGCGAGAATCGATGCGGCCTGATGCGCGAGCTCGACGTTACGCTCCGCGAGCTCGCGCAGTCCGAGACGGCCGAGCAGTGAGAGATAGACAGTTGCCGCAAGCGCGCAGAGCGAATGATTGGTGCAGATGTTGGAGGTCGCGCGTTCGCGGCGGATGTGCTGCTCGCGAGTGGCAAGGGTCAGACAGAAGGCACGGCGGCCGTCGTGGTCGCTGGTCTGTCCGACCAGCCGCCCCGGCATCTGGCGCAGATGCGCGAGGCGCGCGGACATGAATCCCAGACCCGGCCCGCCGAATTGAAGCGGCAGACCGAAGCTCTGCCCCTCGCCGACCGCGATGTCAGCGCCGAGATCGCCCGGTGGCTTCAGGAGCCCGAGTGCGATTCCCTCGGCAGTGGCCGAAATCGCGAGAGCGCCGGCGCGATGCGTCGTCGCGGCGATCGCGCCGAGCGGCTCGATGACGCCGAACCCATTCGGATAGCCGGTAACGGTGCAGAGCAGGTCGGCGGTCGCTGCCTGTTCGATGGCGCTCAGGCGGGTCGCTCCAGTGGCCGGATCGAAAGGCAGCTCGACGATCTCGAGGCCCGCGAGCGCACTCAGGTAGGTGCGAATCGTCGCGCGATAGTCGGGCCACAGCGCGCGCGAGAGCGCGACCACGCGGCGCCCGGGCAGGATGCGGCGCGCCATCAGGACCGCCTCGGCCGCGGCGGACGCGCCGTCGTACATGCTGGCGTTGGTGACCTCCATCGCAGTGAGCTGACAGACTAGAGTTTGAAATTCAAAAATCGCCTGGGTGGTGCCCTGGCTCGCCTCGGCCTGGTAGGGCGTGTAGCTGGTCGCGAATTCGGCGCGCGCGGTCACCGCGCGAACGGCGGCAGGCACGAAATGACGGTAGTAGCCGGCGCCGAGGAAGTTCGCGAACCCGGCGGCGCCGCGATTTTGCGCGGCGAGCGTGGAGAGCTCGGCGGCAACTTCGGCCTCGATGCGGCCGGGCGCGAGCGCGATCGCGGCGGTGGCGCGAAGCGCGGCCGGCACGTGCGCGATCAGGTCTTCGATATCGTGGGCGCCGATGACCTCGAGCATCGAAGCGATATCGGAATCGGTGTGCGGCATGAATCTCATCGGGTGGTTTCGTCCTCCGTGCTCGGCTTTGGCCTTTTGTAAAATGGTCTCGGCACCACGGTCGCGGGAACTTTGTGTTTGCGAATTTCAACTTCGACAGATTCGCCCTCGGCCAGAGCCGCTTGCGCAATTTCGCCGGCGGTTACATAGGCCATCGCGATCGGCCGGTTCACCGTCGGCGCAAAAGTCCCGCTGGTCACGACGCCTGCCTCGCGGCCGGCGCGAAAGAGCCGGTAGCCCTGGCGCGCGACGCTCCGTCCGTCGTCGGTCATGATTCCGATCAAGCGCTTGCGGACGCCCGATTCGTGCTGCGCGCGGAGCGCCGCTTCGCCGATGAAGTCGCGGCCCAATTTTACGAACACGTCGAGCCCGGCCTCGAGCGGCGAAGTCGCGCGGTCCAGCTCATGGCCGTAGAGAGGGAGGCCGGCTTCGAGCCGCAGCGTGTCGCGCGCCCCGAGTCCGCACGGCATCAGGCCGTCTTTGGCGCCGGCGTGCAGGATGGCCTCGAACAGCGGCGGCGCCTCGGCGGTGTCGGCGAAGAGCTCGAAGCCGTCTTCGCCGGTGTAGCCGGTGCGCGCGGCAAGGCATTCGAGGCCCGCAACTTTTCCGCGCGCGAAGGCAAACCTGGGGATCTTGGCAATATCGAAATCGGCGAGCGCCGCGAGAATCGCGATCGACTTGGGTCCCTGTACCGCGACCATTGCTGTGGCATCGCTCACATCAGTGAAGTTGACCGGGAGCCTGGAGCCGCGGAGGAGCCCGAGGAGCCACTCGCGATCCGCCGTGATATTCGATGCGTTAACGCACAGCATGAAGCGCTCGTCGCTGAGGCGATAGACGATTAGATCGTCGATGGCGCCGCCGTCCTCGGCGCACATGACCGTGTACTGCGCTTGTCTGTCCTTGAGCCGCGCGGCCGAGTTGGTGAGCGCTCGCTCCAGCATCTCGAGGGCACCCGGGCCGCGGATTTCGAACTCGCCCATGTGGCTCAAATCGAAAATTCCCGCGGCGGAGCGGACCGCGAGATGCTCCGCGATTATCCCGCCATACGACACGGGCATCTCGAAGCCACCGAAAACCGTCATCCGCGCGCCGAGTTTTTGGTGAATCTCGTAAAGGACGGTGCGCTGTGGCGCATTCATCGTTAAAAAAATTCTAGCAGAGCGCCGGATCGCGAACGACCAGCGGCGCGCTTGACTGCCAACAGACCGCGCGCCCTATCCACAAGCGCCTTGTCTGGCTGTGGGTAGTGCTATATTCGAGGGAGCACGCGATGAGCGCGAAAATCATGGATGGGCGGGCGCTGAGCGCGCGTCTGCTGCCGGAGCTGCGCCGGCATGTCGAGGAGCTGCGGGGGCGTCACGCGTGCAAGCCGTCGCTCGCGGCGGTGCTGGTCGGCGACGATCCCGCGTCGCGCCAATACGTGCGCAACAAGCAGAAGCTCGCGGCGGCGCTCGGATGCGAGAGCCGCACCATCCGCATCGCGGAGGCCGACGCGACGACGCAGTCGCTCCTCGAGGAAATAGGCGGGCTCAATCGCGACGCGAGCACCACCGGAATCCTGCTGCAGATGCCGATGCCGGAGCGGGTCGATCGCTTCACGCTGTTCGACACGATCGATCCAAAGAAGGACGTCGACGCGGTGGGTGCGACCAGCGTCGGAGGCTTCTACCGCGGCCGCTGGGGCAGTTTCATTCCATGCACGCCGCGCGGCATCCTGACGCTGCTCGACGAATACAAGGTGCCGGTCGATGGGGCGCGCGCAGCGGTGATCGGGCGCAGCGATATCGCCGGCAAGCCGACCGCACTGATACTCGGCGGACGGATGCGCAACGCGACCGTCACGTGGTGTCATCGGCATACGCGCGACCTGGATGCGATCTGCCGCGATGCCGACATCGTCGTGTCGTGCGTCGGCGGCGACGTGGGCCGGCCGTTCCTGATCACCGCCGATATGGTGAAGCGAGGCGCCTGTGTGATGGACGTAGGCTTCAGACGCGTCGGTCCTGGCAAGTTCTCCGGCGATGTGGATTTCGAGGGCGTCAAGGAAGTCGCGGGATGGCTCACGCTCAATCCCGGCGGCACCGGGCCGATGACGGTGCTCGCGCTCATGCAGAATCTGATCGATGCGGCGCGCTATCAGCTCGGACTCGGGCGCGCGTCCTATTCGATTTGAGCGTGCGCGTGGCACGAGGTGGTCCTTTGCGTGCCAGAGCATTTTGCCCTAAATTGCCGTTGCCGACGCGACTCGCGGACTGAGCTCCGATGGCATCCAAGATTACCAGCGGTACCAATGGTGACAGAGCGGGCAAACGGACGCTCAGCGATGTCCTGATCGGGCCTGCACGCAATGTTCGCGACCCTGGCGTGTTCCACAGTCTCTCGCTGGTCGCATTCCTGGCCTGGGTGGGCCTCGGCTCTGACGGCCTCAGTTCGTCGTGTTACGGGCCCGAGGAGGCGTTCCTCGCGCTGGGGCATCATCAGTATCTCGCCGTCTTCCTCGCCTTGATGACGGCGCTGACCGTGTTCGTCATCTCGGCGTCGTACTCGCAGACCATCGATCTTTTCCCGACCGGCGGCGGCGGATACCTGGTCGCGACAAAGCTGCTGGGACCATATTTCGGTTTGGTCTCGGGATGCGCGCTGGTAGTCGACTACGTGCTCACGATCTCGATTTCGATCGCGAGCGGCGCCGATGCGATCTTCAGCCTGAAATTCATGCCGCTCGGATGGCACCCGCTCAAGTTCTGGGTCTGTATTGCCGTCGTGCTGGTGATGGTCGGGATGAACCTGCGCGGAGTGAAGGAGTCGGTGCTGTCGTTGCTCCCGATTTTCATCGCGTTCATCGTGATGCATCTGTGGCTGGTCGGCTACGCGCTCCTGAGCCGCCTGTGGGAGCTTCCCGATATCGCGCGCCACGCGGTAGTCGAGGTGCATCATAGCGTCGGCACGCTCGGATGGTTCGCGTTGCTGGCAATTTTTTTCCGCGCCTACAGCATGGGCGGCGGTACCTACACCGGAATCGAGGCGGTGAGTAACGGCCTTCCCATCCTGCGTGAGCCGCGCACCGTGACCGGCAAGCGGACGATGCTCTACATGGCGTTCTCGCTCGCATTCATCGCGGGAGGGATCCTGCTCGCCTATTTGCTCGAGAACGTCGAGTTCGAGCGCGGTAAGACGCTGAACGCGGTGCTCTTTGAGCGGGTGGCCGAGAACTGGCGCCTCTACGGAATTCCGATCGGGCTCCCGATCATCACCGTCGCGCTGGCAACCGAAGGAGCGCTTCTATTCGTCGCGGCGCAGACCGGATTTATCGACGGGCCGCGAGTGCTCGCCACGATGGCGGGCGATCGATGGCTGCCGCGCCGCTTTTCCAACTTGAGTGCGCGCCTGGTCACGCAGGACGGCGTGGTCGCGATGGGCTTGGCGGCAGTCGTGATCCTGATCGGCACCGAGGCGAGAGTCCAGTTGCTGGTCGTGCTCTATGCGATCAATGTATTCGTCACTTTCACGCTCTCGCAGTTCGGCATGAGCGTTCATTGGTGGCGCGAGCGCAAGACCGAGCGCAACTGGGTGCGCAAGCTCGCGATCAACGGGGTAGGGTGCCTGTTCACGGCGTCGATTCTCGTGCTCACCGTCACCCTCAAGTTCGATGAGGGCGGATGGGTGACGATTCTGATTACCGGCGCGATAATCTTCACCTGCTACAACGTCAGGAGCCACTACCGGCGCGTCGGCAAAGCGATCGAGCAGCTCGAGGCGGACATCCTGCCGCGGCTCTACTCGGCGAACAAACTGCCGCCTGCTGAACGCGACCCATCCGCGCCGACCGCCGCGATCCTGGTGAGCGGCTTCAATGGCCTTGGGCTCGCGACGCTGCTCTCGGTGACGAAGCTGTTCAAAGACGAATTCCGCAACGTTGTCTTCATAGGCGTCGGCGAAGTGGATTCGGCGCTGCTCAAGGGTCCCGATGAAGTCAAAGAACTAGAGCGCCGGATGAGCGAGGACCTGCAGGAATATTGCCAGATCGCCTCCGACCTGGGACTCCATCCGGAGCTGCGAGCGGGACTTGGTCCCGACGTGGTGCTCGAGCTGCGGCGCCTGTGCCTGCAAGTCGCGCACGAGTTCCCGCATATTGTGTTCTTCGCCGGCAAACTGATTTTTTCCGACGAGGTCGAAGGCTTCATCGGGCGCTTTCTTCACAATCACACCGCGCTCGAAGTTCAGAACTGGCTGCAGCTCTATGGCTTCAGCCTCGTCATTCTGCCGGTGCGCGTGAGCGCGGGAACGCTGTCGATGCCGGCGCCCGCGGCGCAAGCGGCGTAGCACTCGCCGCACAGAATCGAAGACAGCCTCAACGCGCGAGCGGGGCGATTCGAAAAACAGTTACATAGCCCTCAGCCAGCTCCCGGGTCGATTTGAACTCGCGCGGGTCGGGCAATTCCGGTGTGGCACCGTCGCCGCCCTTCCAGCTAATCAGCCATCCCCCTCCAGCCTGCGCGACTCGGGACTGAATCGTCGCGCGCGCCGCGGCCGGATCGTATCCCGGGACTACGATTCTCGGGTTGGGACCCTTGAAATAGAAGTCGAACGGAACTGAGTAGTAGCCGAACGGAAAGCCATCGTTAGGAAGTTCCGAACTCGATACGAATCCTGCTTCGAAGAAAATCGGCTCGGTGCTCGACCCCGAGGTGGCGACCATTCGCGCGACCTTGCGCCACGGTTGGTCGGGAAGAAGCGAGAACGGCGTCAGGATCAGAAACAGCGCCGCGATACTCACCGCCGTTAGGTTCCTGACCCGGGTGCTGATGAGCGCAAGCGTTTGCGCGAAAAACAGCACAATCGCCGCCATCGCGGGCGCCGCGTAACGGAGGCTGAAGAGCGGTCGGAAGACAATCGATCCGGCCTCAAACGCGATGACTGGGAGCGCTACCCACGCGAACAGCCAGCGAATTGGTTCGTCGCGCTTGAGTTCCACGCTCCTTCCGAAAACCAGCCATAGCCCCGCGGCCGCTGCCAGGGCCGCGACCGCAAACTTGACTGCGAGCCCATGAGCGGCCGCCGACGATCCGATCCAGTCCAGCGCCTGGCCCTGAATCAGCGTACTGCTCTGCGCGATTACGATCGGCGCCAGCGGCATCCACAGCGCGAGTGCAACCGCGATCGCAAGCCATGCCTTCGCGTTGCGCCGCCCCAGAGACAAATCCCTCAGCAACATCGCCGCCTCGGCGCCAATTATCAGCACGCCCGCAAGATGCGCGCAGACCAGTGCCGCGCCCAGCACTCCGGACAATATTGCAGTCGCGGTCCGGCGGTTCGCGCGCGCGCGCCATAGAAGCAGAAAATGCGCGAGCGCCAGTGCGATGAACATCGTGTAAGTTCGCGCGCGATGCGAGAAAGCGATCGCGAGCGGAGTGAATGCCCACATCAGGGTGGCCGCCGCCGCCGTCTCTTCGTCGAACAACTCTCTTCCGAGCGCGAACAACAGCATCACGTCGGCGAGCCCAAATGCCGCCGACATCGAGCGCACCCCACTCTCGCTAATCCCGGTGACGGCGATCCAGAAGTGCAGCGCGACGTAGTACAGGAGCTGCTTGCCTGGCTCGTAGTTGATAGGAATCGCGACGATTGCCCCGACTCCCGGCTTGGATGCGGCCAACGCGCTGTAGGTCTCGCTCGCGCCGAAAGAGTTGGCGCCGAGATGGTAGAAATAAATCGCGGCGGCTCCGACCAAGGTGGCGGCAAAGACCATCCGCGCCGGCCAGGTGGCCGCAGCGGGTGGCGCCGTGGGGGACGCGGCGGAAGAAGCAGGTGATGACATCGCGGCGACGACTCTCCGCGCATTTATAGCGGAATCCGTCTCCATGATCGTTAGTGTCGCCGTAACGCTCGCGCGCTTGCGCGAAACGAGCTTGACTGACAAGCCTCGGACTGGCGTAACTGCTCAAAGTCATGTCGGAATTTCTGGAGTCGGCGCCCGAGCTTGACGGCGAGCGTGGGGTCGCCGCGATGTCGCTGCCGTCGGTCGCGAACATCCGCTACGAGGTCTGGTCGCTGGCTTGGCCGGTGATCATCTCGTTCTCGCTCGATTCGATTATGGGTCTCGCCGCGATGCTGATGGTTGGGCGGCTGGGGGCGGAGGCGGTCGGCGCGGTCGGCCTTGCCACGCAAATCCTGGGCGCCGTGCGCGCCGGGATCGCGGCGATCGGCACCGGCACCATCGCGCTGGTCGCGCGTTACGTCGGCGCCAACGATCGCGACAACGCGGAAGAGGTGCTCAAGCAGTCGGTCATCTGGGGCGTCATCGTCTCGACGCTCATCGCGATCCCGGTGATCGTCTTTGCGCGCCCGGCGATGTCGCTCTTCCAGGTGAAGGGCGCGATGGCGGATATGGGAGCGCGCTACCTGCAGGTCGTGATGCTCTCGGAACCGTTCGCGGGCGTGTTTTTGATGTGCGCGTCGGCGCTGCGCGGAGCGGGCGACACGCGGACGCCGCTGTGGATCGGCGGGATCGTCGACCTGATCGCGATTTTTTTCAACTACGTTTTGATCTTCGGCAAGTTCGGCTTCCCCGCGCTCGGTGTCGACGGCTCGGCGGTCGCGACCCTGATCGCGATCGCGGTCGGCGGGCTGCTGTTCTTCTGGGCGCTCTCGTTCGAGGGGATGGTGCTGAACTTCCACTGGAAACGGCTGTGGCCGAATCGGGAACTCGGCGGGCGCATTCTGCGGGTCGGAAATCCGGCCGCGATCGAGCAGCTCATCATCCAGTTCGGTTTCGTCGCGTACGTCGCGTTCGTGGCCAGCTACGGCGCCAAGGAAGTCGCCGCATACTTTATCGGCGTGCGGATACTCGCGTTGTCATTTCTGCCCGGTTTCGGATTTTCATCGGCGGCAGCGACCCTGGTTGGGCAAGGGCTCGGCGCGCGTGACCCCAGCTTCTCACGCAAGGCAGGCTGGGAATCGACCGGGATGGCGATCGTGATGATGACCGTGCTGGGCCTGGTAATGATCGTCTTCGCGTGGCAGATAGCCGGCGTCTTCATCGACGATCCCCTGGTTATCAAGTACACGGTCGCGTTCATGTACGCGCTCGCGGCGGCGCAGCCCCTGATGGCGATCGACTGGACGATAACGGGCGCGCTGCGCGGGGCGGGCGATTCACGCTTTCCGCTCTACGGCTCCCTGGCCGGGTTCTACGGGATGCGGTTGGCGGTCACGATCCTTATCGCGCACTTCAACGGACCGATCGTGTGGATCTGGTGGTCCCTGATCGCCGACTATATCGTGCGCTCCACCATGAAGACCTGGCGCTTCTGGAGCGGCAAATGGGAGACCGTCGTGGTCTGAACATGTGAACCGCTCCGCGACCTCACTCTAACGGCGATTCACAGATTGGTTCGGTTGTTCGAAAACGGGAGGCAGCCTCGTGCCAGACGCACCTGAAGTCAACATTGATAAACTCCACGAGCAAATCCACGAGGAAGTGGAACGCGAGGAGCAAATTCACGAGGAAATTCACGAGGAACGAGAACGCGCGGGCGGCTCATTACTAAGGACGATCGCGCTTACTACCGCGCTGTTCGCGGCGCTGGCGGCTGTCTCCTCATTGCGCGCCGGCGGCACGGTCAACGAGGCGCTGGTGCTGAAGACCGAAGCAACCCGGCTCCAGGCCGAGATTTCGGATCAATGGGCAGACTACCAGGCAAAAGGGATCAAAGCCGCGATTCAGCAGGCGTCTGAATCAGCATGGATAGCACTTGGTAAACAGCCGCCCGCTTCGTTCGCCGAGGAGCGTACGCGTTACGCCAAACAGAAAGTCGAACTCCAGCGCGTCGCCCGCGAATTAGAGCACGAGCGTGATCGGAAATCAGCGGAAGCCGATCATCTGCTGTTTGAGAATGATCGCTACTCCGACAGCGTCGCGCTCTTCCAGGTCGCGATCGCTCTGGGGGCTGTCGCAGCGCTCCCGGGGTGAAGTTGATCTGGTACAGCTCGATGGCAATCGGAATCATCGGCGCCGGATTGTTTTTCATGACGGTTTTTTCGTGACGATTCTGTGAGTTCATCACCTCGGGCTCGGGCGCGCGAATCGCTCGCGGGAAGCCGTTCGCCGGAATCGGACTCGCGAGTCCTACGGGCACAACTTGCAGGTGACTCGATTGATAACGAATACGCCGTTGTCGTTCACGTGATAGTAGAGTGATTTACCGTCTGGCGAGATCGATGACTCCCCCGCGAAGCCGGAAGTGTCGGCACCGTAGTTGAGCGCGGAGTTGTTAATGGTGGCCATAATCCTGCCGCTGGCGGGGTCGTTCACGAACTTGCGGTGGTCACGCGTCGCGATGTCGATTTGCGCGCTGACCGGCACGCAGCCGCGGTTGAACAGACCAGCGCGGTCAGTCGATTGGTTCGGAGACTGTCGTGGTTCCACGCGCTACGTATACGCCACCGCCGAGCATCCGTTCCACGACCAGGCCAGGAACGAAACGCTCCAGATTGCTCCACGGTGCGCGCAACCCCGCGAGCGAGGTCACCGAGCGCATCGCGGCTTGCCACACGAACAGATTCACCGGCATCGCCCACATCGGCGCCCATTTGAGTCCCGCGGCCGCCACGCGCGCTCCGGGCTTGAGATGGCGGAAAATGTTGGCGATTGCTGCGGGCGTGCGCAGGATGTCATGAGTGAAGTGAAATAGTGCGGCGCCCGCATCCGCGGGAATCGCCGCATCCTCGACCGGCGAGTTGAGCAGCGTGACATTTTTCCAACCGTTCTGGCGCGCGCGTTCCGATGCCCGCCCAAGCATTTCGGGACTCTGCTCGACGGCGATAACTCTCCCGCCCGCGCCGACGCGTTCCTGCAGCAGCGGCAGGCTGAGGCCAGTCCCGCAGCCGACGTCGATTACGGTGTCGCCGCGCTTGAGCGCAAGCTGCTCGACGGTGTGGCGCCGAATCGGTTCGAAGAGCGCCAGTTCGAGATCGTAGACGCCGGCGCGCGCCCGATACTGATCCAGCGCCGTGTCCCGGTCCGGGGAGTCTTTCGGACCAGTGACGAAGCCGGAAAACGCCGCCAGCCGGCGCGACAGAGATTTTGATTCGACACGTTCAGGCATTTCGGGCCTCATTAATCGCCAAAGGGAATGCACGCCAAGTCGCCAAGGTCGATGCACGCGATGATGTTAGCGCGAAGTTAATCATTACGCCCGCTGTATGCGCGGACGCCATGTCGCCGATGTGACGAAAATCGCCGATCCCATGCGCCTCGAGAGCGCATGGCCTGTTGGCAACCACGTCCGCGGCAACTTTACGTGATGCGCCCGGCGCGCAATCCTGAGTGCGTGGTCGAAGCGGAGCTTCAAACTGAACTGATCGAGGGCATCCTCGACCAGGTCCTGTTCGTGAACGAGGAGAACGGCTACTCGGTCGCGGTGGTCGAATCCGTCGACGGCGAGGGACTGCGGCGCCGGACCACGGTGGTCGGCGATCTCGCCGGGCTTGAAGTCGGCTCGACGATTCGTGCGCGCGGCCGAATCGAGAAGCATCCGCGTTTTGGCGATCAGTTCCGCGTGGTCGACTACGAGATGCTCCGCCCCGCAGGCGTCGCGGCGCTCGAGCGCTACCTGGCTTCCGAAATCGAGGGGGTCGGTCCCGCGCGCGCGCGGCGGATTGCCGAGCACTTCGGCGACAGTCTGGGCGAAGTGCTCGACAACCGGCCGGAGCGAATTCGTGAAGTCTTCGGAATCCCACGGTTGGTCGCCATCCGGATCGCGACGGCGTGGCGCGACGCCTCGGGACTCCGCGAGCTGACCGTGTTTCTCCGCGGGCACGGAGTCGCGGCAGCGCACGCGCGGCGGATTCACAAGCGCTACGGCAAGGAATCCCTGGAGGTGGTCCGCCACGATCCCTACGTGCTTGCGCGCGAGATTCACGGCATCGGCTTCCGTACCGCGGACGCGGTCGCGGAGAAGCTCGGCATCCCGCGCAATTCCATTCAGCGTGCGCGCGCCGCGGTGCTGTATCTGCTCGGACGGATGGCCGACGACGGGCACATCTACGCGCCGCTCGAGTATCTCGAGACGCAGTTCCGCGACGCGCTCGAAATGGACTCCGACCTCGCCAAGGAGGCGATCGCGGAACTCGCAGAGACCGGCGAAGTGGTCCAGGAGCCGGCCGACGATCAGGTCGCGGTCTATCTCGCAGAACTTCATGCGGCGGAAACCAATGTTGCGAAGCGTATCGTGATGCTCACCGCGGGGCGGCCGATGGGAAAGACGGTGATCGAGCGCGCGCTCGCCGCGGCTGAAAAAGTCGCCAAGCCCGCGCTCTCCGCAGAGCAGATGCGCGCGCTTCGCACCGCCTTGCAGAGCAAGGTCACTGTGATCACCGGCGGTCCGGGGACTGGCAAGACTACGCTGCTGCGCTCGTTGCTCGCCGCGCTCGACAGTGCCGGACTCAAGCCGACGCTCGCCGCTCCCACCGGACGGGCCGCGCGACGGCTCCAGGAGGCGTCGGGACGCGACGCCAAGACGCTACATCGACTGCTCGAGTACTCGCCCGACGAGCAGGCGTTCGTTCGCTGCGAGAAATTTCCGCTCCGCACCAATTACCTGGTAGTCGACGAGACCTCGATGATGGACATCGAGCTCGCCTCGAGCCTGCTGAGCGCGCTCATGCCCGATTGCTCGCTGCTGCTGGTCGGCGACAAGGACCAGTTGCCGTCGGTCGGTCCGGGCAGCGTTCTCAAGGACGTCATCGCGTCGGGACTGGTCCCGGTCGTCGAGCTGCGCGAGGTCTATCGCCAGGCGCGTGCGAGCCTGATCGTCGCCAACGCGCATCGGCTGAATCACGGCCAGATGCCCGACGTCTCCAACGCTGCCGAGGGCGACTTTTTCTTTTTCGAGCGCAATGCTCCCGACGACGTGATCGCGACGGTGAAGCAGCTCGTGCAGCAGCGGCTGGTCGGCAAGTTCGGAATTCGCGACCCGCGCGACATCCAGGTGCTGACGCCGATGAACCGCGGGCCGCTTGGCACGCACGTGCTCAACGCCGAGTTGCAGCGCCTGCTCAATCCGTCGGGGCGCGAGCTGCGCGCGGGCGATCGCATACTGCGCGAGGGCGATCGCGTGATCCAGCTCCGCAACAATTACGACAAGGGCGTGTTCAACGGATCGATCGGCCTCATCATGTCGATCGACACGACGCGCGCCAGAGTCGGCGTCTCGTTCGAGGAGACCCAGGCTGAGTACGATTTATCGGACATCGACGAGATAGCGCTCGCCTACGCGATTTCGGTGCACAAGAGCCAGGGCAGTCAGTACCCGGGCATCGTGATGCCGGTGCATTCGACGCACTACGTGATGCTGCGGCGGAATCTTCTGTATACCGCGATCACGCGCGCCGAAAAGGTGTGCGTGCTGGTCGGCACCAGGAGCGCGCTGCAGCAAGCCGTCCGCAACCAGGACGAGCGCCGGCGCCTGAGCCGGCTCGCAGAGCGGCTGCGCGTCGATTGACTTGACCGCAGGGGCCTGCGGTCTATTTCAGGCAGTTGTGATCTAGAGCTGACGCAGGTGGCGAATCTCGGTTGCCGCGCCGATTTTTTCCAGCAGGCAAATCGCCAGATAACCGACGTCAGGCTGCCGCCACGTCCATCCCAGGCGCGCCGAACCCGGTCGCGCATGATGATTGCGATGCCAGTTCTCGCCCTGGAAAAAATGAACCAGAGCAAGCCAGCGGACGTTGCGGCTCGAATCTTCGCCGGGAGCCACGTCGGGCTCGGAATGGCAGACACTGTTTACGAAGCATTGCGCGTGAAGCGCAAACACCAGCCGGATCGAGCCGAGCCAGAAAAAAGCCGCCGCGCCAAAATACGCGCCGCCAAAGTACGACAAGATCAGGATCGGAGTCAGCAGCGGTCGCCAGACGCGATATGCAAACCGGTTGAGATCGGGGCAGAAGCGCTCGATGGACGGATTGTCGGCCTGCCAGAGCCATCGCAGATGCGCCCACCAGAAGCCGCCCCACACCGGACTCGAGATATCGTCCTCGGTGTCGGCGTAGGCGTGATGCGCGCGATGCCCGGCCACCCAGCTAAGCGGCAATCCCGAGCCGTTAAACACCGCGAAGAAAATAAGCGTGTTGCGCGCCCATGGCTTGAGTTTCAGAGCGCGATGCGCCAGGGCGCGGTGATAGCAGATGGTGGTGCCCAGGCCTCCTATCCACGCAAGTGCGAGCGCGCCAGCAAGAAGTCGCCATCCTGGGAGCGGAAACAGGATGAGACCCACGACGGCGGTCACGTGAATCAAGATGATCCATGACAGCACCACCACGTCGTGTCCGGCGGTGCGCCACCACGGCCATCGCCAATGATACATTGTCGGCTGTTCGGCGATTTGATCGGGGGCTATCAACGGGGCACCTCGTGGAGCGAGGGCCTGATGAATCAGGCCGTGCGTGCTATTTGCCGAGGGAGAGAGGTAGAAAAAAGCCCGAAGTGCGGACTTACGGAATGATTACTCCCACGCGGGTATCCGCGAGGCTATTCTTCCCACGGAACGAAGTAAAGCCGCGCCTCGAAATGTTCCTCCGAATGCATCAGATTTGGCGCGGATGCTTGGCCGCGGCCGCTGCGCGGCAAGGGCCATCTGAGGTCCGGCGTTGACTTTGGTCCGGTCATGGGTGTAGCCGCGGCGTACGATGCTCGAGCGCCCCGATTACTGCATGAGGTGTCCTCAGAGGCCAGCCACGGATGATGCGTAGGGCGCTCCTCATAACCGGCGTCGCGGCGGCCGTCGTGATACTGATCGGCGCGGTGCTGGTCGGCTACGCGTTTTTCAACCTGTCCTCGCTAGTCGCTCGGAATCAGAAACGCATTCTGGCGCGGATCAGTGATGCACTGGGCCGCCGCGTCGAGATAGCCCACGTACAAGCGCGGGCAGGGTGGGGGGTATCGGTCCAAATTACCGGCCTGAAGGTCGCCGACGATCCCGCCTTCTCACAGTTGCCATTTCTGGTCGCCGACGAAGTATCGATGAATGTCGAGTTTCTGCCGTTGCTCCGCGGCGAGGCGAGAGTGAGCAAGCTCGATTTGATGGCGCCTGACATCCGGATCGTCAGGAACGCGCGTGGCGATCTAAACCTGGGCACCCTTGGAGCGGCTCCCGGCGCACCGCGAACGTCTGCCGAGGCGCGAAAAGCCAATAGTTCAAGGCTTCGATCGTCGCTGGCCGATCTTCAGATAAGCGCGCTCAGCGTTGACGACGGCGCAGTCTATTTCACCGACCTGTCCGAGCAGGGCAAGCCCGTTCAGCTTCGGCACGTGGACTTCGACGTGGCGAACTTCAGCGCCGCGGCGCCCTTCGATGTAAATTTGAAGCTCGCCTTCCCGGGCAAGCAGCAGAACGTCGAGGTTTCCGGTACGGTCGGGCCGCTCCTCAAACAGGGTGTTCTCGACACGGCCGACCTTCCGCTCGAAGTGAAGTTCAACCTCGATTCACTTCTGCTGGAACGTTTTCGTGCGCTCGCAATCGCGGGCGGCGCGGTTCCGGCCGCGCTCTCGATACTCGATCCGATCTCGCTTAACGGCACGATTAGCGGTTCACTCAACGATATTGTTTTCCAGGTGAGCACCGATCTGACCACGGATCGGGTGACGTATGCGGAGCTGTTCAACAAACCCGACGGTGCTGCAGCCGCGTTGGAGGCGACCGGGTCATTGAAGAAGCAGAATCAGCTTGAGCTCGCGAGGCTCGACGTGAAGCTCGGCGACCTTGATTTGATCGCCAGCAAGGTTTCGCTGGGTGGCGCGCAAGGGGTGAGCGCGCAGCTCGATAGCAACAGCTTCGACCTGGCAAATCTCAGTCCAATAGTCACTCCGATGACGCCGTATGCGGCGACCGGCGCGAGCGAAATTCACGGAGTCGCGAGACTGGTTAATGGCCGCCCTGAGTTCGGCGGCACGCTGACGTTGAAACAGGTTGCCCTGACTCTTGGGCCGGCGTTTCACAACCGTATTTCTAATGTGAGCGGCAGCATCCTGCTGACAGAAAGGAGCCAGATAATAATTGAGCCAACGGATTTTATGCTCGGCCAGGCGCATGCGAATGTCGAGGGACGAATCGAGTCGCTGAGTCCGCTGAACGCCAACTACACGCTCAAAGCCGACTCGGTGAGACTCTTTGACTTGTCCCTGAGCCGTCCGCGCGATGAGGTCGTCAATCAGCTTGCCGTCAGCGGCAGTGCCGGCGGCGAGATAAGCGCGCCGGACTTGAGCGCCAAAATAAACTCGAGCGACGGTTCGGTAGCCAATGTCGCGTACCGTAACCTGGACTTGACCGCCGCTTACCGGGACGGTCGCCTGTCGTTGCGGCGCTTGAACATGGATGTGTTCGGAGGGTCGCTCTCGACCGACACCGACGCGCTCCTGGGCGCGACGCCGAATTTCGACGTCGCGCTGCGAATGAAAAATATCAACGTCGAACAGGCGCTAAGCTCACAGCAAATCGACGCGGCCAAAACTGTTCGCGGCTTTCTCACCGGCAACCTCGCCGCTTCGGGCAGTGGTGACAGTTGGAATCAGATCAAGCCCACGCTGCGAGGCAACGGGCAGCTCGCCCTGGTGAACGGCAAACTGATCGGCGTCAATATTGTCGCGGATGCTATCAATGCGGTCGCCTCCGCGCCGGGAGTTAGCCAGGTCCTTGACGTGGCGTTCATGTCGAGCCATCGCGGCGTGCTCGTCGATCCGAATACCGAACTGAACAGTGTGACCATGAGCTTCCGTCTGGTAGGTCCCCGTTTAACTACCAACGACGTGGTCGTGAATTCGCCGGATTACGGAATCAGCGGAAACGGATGGTTCGATATGGACAAGAACGTCAGCATGAATATCGATATCAACCTTTCGTTCGGACTCCAGTTCGCAATCCCGGTTATCGTCACTGGAAAACTGCCGGCGGTGCTGGTGCTCCCCGACCTTCCGCGACTGACGGCGCGGGTCGCGATGGGCGCCATCAGCACGCCCGGGCGAATCATCCAGGGTGGGATAAATGCGGCGGGCAGTCTGGTCGGCGGCGGCTCCTCGAGCGGTTCGAAGCCGCTATCGATCCCAAACCCGCTCAATTCGATCAAAAAGTGGTTGCCCTAGCGGCCCCTTATTCTCGTAGCTAATGGGTCATAGGTAAGCTCTGCAGAAAGGTTCGCAGCACGGGCGCCCACTTCTGCCAGTCGATGCCGCTTGCGAGATGGCCGTTGTCGCTGTCGATCTCAAAGTAGGTTGCGTCGACCTTCGCCGCCTTCAGCTTCGCCATCACATTGGGAGCGATGCTGGGAGGAAAAACCTTGTCGGTGCGGGACAGCACATAGAGCATCCTGGCGCGCATGTTCGCGAAGTCTTTCTCGGTATCGAAATGCGCGCGCGCCTGGGCCAGCACGATCATCGAGTTGGGATCGAATATCTTAGTCCAACTCTCCGCGAGCTTGAGGATTGCCGCCGCGCGGGCCGCTGGATCGGGATAGCGCACCGCCAACTCTGCCTCGATGCCGTAGCGTTTCAGAGTCGCGATGCGCAACTCGGTCATAAAGGTCAGCATCGAATTGCTCCCGTAGTAGCGGCCGCCATTCCAGCCCGGCGCGGCAGCGAAGCGCGAGCGCATGTCTGCGACCATCCGTTCGCCGTCATCGGCTTTTGGCGCCGTAACCACCGCCACAATACCGTCCATCTCGTGCGGAAACGTGACGCCCCACTGAAAGGCCTGATAGCCGCCGTAAGACAGCCCGCCCACGGCCACCATGTGCTTGACGCCGAGCGCTTGTAGCATCACGTGCTGAGCGCTCACGATGTCAACCACTGTGACATCGGGAAAATCGGGGCCGTAACGCTTGCCTGTCTTAGGATTAGTGCTGGCGGGCGCGGTGGATCCGAACGAAGAGCCCAGCATGTTCGAAGAGATGACGAAGTACTTATTGGTATCGATCGCTTTGCCCGCGCCGATAAGACCGTCCCACCATCCCGGCTCGCCGTCGGCGTTGCGGCCCGCGGCATGCTGGCTGGAAGTATAGCCGTGAGTTACCAGGATCGCGTTGCGGCCATCGTGGGCCAGAGTGCCATAGGTCTCATAGACGAGTTTGAGTTCGGGGAGGACTTCGCCGCTCTCAAGCGTGAAGTCCGTGGTCGTGAAGCTCTTAACTTCGACAATGCCGAGGTCCGATTTAGCAATTTCCGGATTAGTCATCTGAATTGAGTCGCCTTTGTCCACTATATTGCCATCCGGATGAGGGCGGCCCCGTCTCTTCGTGGTCCGCGCGACGCGCAAGGTTGTTTTTCAAGCGATAGCCGATGAAGGTCCGGTGCGCCATGGCGGAGGCTAACGCGCGGGCGCCTCGAGCGTGGCGCCGAATGCGCGCAATGCTGCGGCGATAAACGCGCGCACCCGCGCAGGATCTTTTTTCCCGCGCTGCCCTACGAAGTCGGTATGGGTGAACGAATCGACGCCCCATGGCTTCACCACGGCGATCGCATCCGCAACATTTTCGGACGACAGGCCGCCGGCCAGGATCACCGGAATCCGCGAGCGCTCGACGACCGCCTGGCACGCCGACCATTCGTGCGTCTCGCCGCTCAGGCCCTTGGCGCCTGCCTCCAGCATCAGGTAGTCGGCGCACTCCTGATGCGCGTCCGCCTCGGTAATGGTTTCGCCGGCGCGTACGGCGATCGCGCGCAGCAGCTTTACCGGTGCGATGCGGCTGCGAATCCACGCGCAGTCTTCGGGCTCGATCTCGCGCGCGGCCAGATGCACGATATCGGGGCGCACCAGATCGACCATCGCGCAGATCTCGTCGCGGTCGTCCGCGAGCGACAGCGCAACCCCGCGCGAGCGCGGCCTGATCGCGGCAAGAATCTCGCGCGCAGTTCCCGACGATATCCCTTCGGGAACGACGCCTGGCGCTGCGACTACGACGCCGATCAGATGGGCGCCCGCTTGCGCGGTCGCTACGGCGTCGGGCACCGAAGTCATGCTGTAAATCTGAACGATCATAGTCGCTGCTCCTGACCCCACCAACAGAGGCGAGCTTAAGTCGGCTCGAACATGTCGGCGACTTTATGACTCCGATCCTCAAAACGCCAGTGTTTTCTGCGCTTTCGTCGTCTTCAGTCAGGTCGCGGAGAGGCCTCACCGAGCATCCGCAGTTACCCGGATCTGCGCCACTAGGGCGCCTGACAGGATTGGCGTCTCCGCCGATTTTATTGGTTTAACGACGCTGCCGTCGATTTGCGACAATTCCCAGGCATCCGTAGTCTGAAGAGTGAGCGTGTTTTTTCAGACGGGCTAGAAATGCCGAGTATCGCGACGTGGATTCGCCAATGCGACGAACATTGGTTCACACTCATCTTCAGCCGCTGTCCCGATCTGACCGTGTATAATGCCCGGTTGCATCCGGTCGATCTGGGCCAGATGGATGCGTTGTTGTTGACTGGCGGCGGCGACATTTCGCCCAGCTTTCTGCGCCAGTCGATAGCACTGCCATCATTGATCGTTGATACCAACTGCGAGCGCGATGAGTGGGAGTTCAAGGCGGTCGGCGAGATGCTTTCGTCGGGAAAGCCGATCCTGGCGATCTGCCGAGGACTGCAAGTGCTGAATGTCGCAATGGGCGGGACCTTACACATTGATATTCCCGATCATGACAACGCGGAAACAGCCAACATCCAGCCGCTCAGACATAGCTCGAAGGCGGTCCACCGATTCGCGGCGGTGAACAGCTCCCATCACCAGGCGCTGGAAAGGTTGGCCGATGGAATTGAGGTCGAAGCCTGGTCCGCAAGCGACGGAATAGTCGAACAGGCGCGACTGCGCTCGCACGCCTTCGCCATCGGGGTGCAGTATCATCCCGAACGACATCCGCTTTATCTTTCATTATTCGCCGATTTCTTCGATCGAGTTCGCAACGCGGGATAGATAGCGATTCGCGTTGTGTTTTTTGAAGGTGCTAGATGCTTACGATTCGCGTCGGTTGTGCTATTCATTTTGATTGCGCCTCGTCAGCAACAGTCATATTGCTGGTCAAACCACGATTTGATCCCGACCATCCCATACGGCACGAAAATCTCGACTTCGGCTGCACTCGAAAATCCGAATCTTTTACCGACGCGGACGGCAACGTCGCTTACCGTGTGATTCTGGAAACCGGGCTAAACGAGATCCGGCACGACGCGTTGGTCGAGGTGTCAACGGCGTCAGACAAGTGCGCCTACTTCGGAGATTTCGCGTCTGTTGCTAC
>DATDGX010000163.1:0-2224 GCA_036521875.1 Binataceae bacterium (SeqCode) | reverse complement strand
GCAGGCACGCCCACGCCACCAATCACCATGAGTCGCGACGCGACCAAACCTCTGGCCACTGACTCATCTCCTGACCCGGAGATTCGCGCGCTCGCCGCCGAGCGTCGCCTCCCGGCGGCGCATCTCGAGCGCTGGCTCGCGCTCGACGCGCCGTCACGCTCCGCGTTCCTCGCGACCGCGCGCAAGCTTCGCCTGCGCACCGGACAGCTCGTCCACGCGCTCGACTTGCTCGCGGAGCTCTCGCTCCGCGAGCGCGCGAGCGTCGCGTCGATCCTCATACGCGTTGAAGTGCGTACGATGGTCGATGGGGCAGGCTCTGCGCCGGGCCGAGCGCGCGCGCTCCTCGAGGCGCTGGAAGCGCTCCGCTTCCCGCGCCTCCGCGACGCGCTCGCGCGGCTCAACGCGGAAGTCGCGGCGCTCCGCCTCCCGCGTGGAATCTCGGTGGTCTTGCCACGCGATTTGGCCTCTGATGAGTTGACTGTTGCGTTCCGGGTCAAAACGCGTACGGAGCTGCAGGCGCTTATCAAGGTGCTGGAACAAAAACGTCCCGGCCTCGAGCGCATCCTGGATCTGCTCGGTGGTAAAGATCTGCTCGGCGGTAAAGATGAAATTTGATCTCGACACGGTGGTTATCGAGGAGGGCGTGCGCGACTCCGCACTCGCGGCGCGAATACTCCGCGCGCTCCCACCCGCCGTGTCAATCAAATATATCGCCGACGGCCGCGAAGCGGCTCGGCTCACCGCCGGCCCCGACCCCTTCGGCGCGGGCAAGCGCCGGATGGTCGTGATGCGCCGCCGCTCGCCGTTCCTGATGGCGTGTCCGGCCGGCTCCTCGCGCTTCGCGTGCTGCGGCTACCTGGTGCTCGCGCTCGCGTCGAACTGCCCGATGGATTGCAGCTACTGCTTCCTGCAGGAGTACCTCGCCGACAATCCCGGCTTTCAGCTCTTCGCCAATTTCGAAGATGGCTTCGACGAGGTCGACAATCTCGCGCGCAGAAATCCAGGCCGGCAATTTCGCGTCGGCACCGGAGAGCTCGCCGACTCCCTCGCCTTCGATTCGATGACTTGCCTCAGCCGCGATTTGATCGAATTTTTTGCGGCGCGGCAGAACTTGACGTTGGAGCTCAAGACCAAGAGCGACGAGGTTGACAACCTGCTCGCGATCGATCCGCGGGGGCGGGTGCTGGTGTCGTGGACGCTTTCGCCCTACGCCGTTTATATGTCGTCTGAGCATCGTACGGCATCGCCAGCCGCACGGATCGCCGCCGCACGCGCGGTCCTCGATGCCGGCTACCGTGTCGCGTTCCATTTCGATCCGATGATCGCCTACCCTGACGCCGAGCGCGATTACTTAGCTCTCGTCGATCAGCTCCTGGACGTGATTCCTGCCGCCAGGATATCGCTGGTTAGCTTGGGCGGCTTGCGGATGACGCCTAATCTTCGCTCCATCGCGCGCCGCCGCTTTCCCGACGACCCGATGCTGGTTGGCGAGGACGTGCTTTCCCCCGACGGCCGCTACCGCGCGTTCACCGCGCTCCGGCTGCGGCTCTTCTCCGTACTTGCCGAGCGCTTCAAGCGCAGCGGAGCGGCGGTTCCCACTTATCTCTGTATGGAGACTGCTAGCGTGCACGAGCGCGTCTTTGGCGTGGCGCCCGATAGCCCCGCTACTATCGGCGCGCGCCTTGCGCAGAGCTGATACCGCGATGCCCATCCGCAAACGCCCACCTCGCTCTTCGAAGCCCGCCCGTACCGCTGGCGAAGCCGCGGCGAAGAGCCGTGTGCGAACTTCGACTGCGCTTGCGAGCGCGGCGCTGAACGGCCGCGGCGCGCCGACCGCGCGCGCGGCGAGCGAGCGCCCGGTCGGTGTCTTCGACTCGGGCATCGGCGGGCTCACCGTGCTGAAGGCGCTGGTCGACGCGCTCCCCGCCGAGGACTTCATCTATCTCGGAGACACGGCGCGGCTTCCCTACGGCACCAAATCCAACGAGGTGATTATCCGTTACTCGCGCGAGAACACCGAGTTCCTGCTCGCCAAGGGAATCAAGATGCTGGTGGTCGCGTGCAACACCTCGAGCGCGGTTGCGCTGGATGCGATCGCCGCGCAGACCATCGTGCCGGTCGTCGGCGTGATCGAGCCGGGCGCGCGTGCCGCGGTGAGAGCGTCGCGGATCGGCAAGATCGGCGTGATCGGGACCGAGGCGACGATCGCATCGGGCGCCTACAC
>DATDGX010000162.1:0-3985 GCA_036521875.1 Binataceae bacterium (SeqCode) | reverse complement strand
CGCCGATAAAAATCGACTTGCAAATCGCCTCCGCCGAAGCCGCGAAATGGCCGATGTGGTTGTACATGAAGTTGTTGGTGGTGGCGCGGAACCCGGTGCCCGCGCTCGGCGAGTGGAAGCTCGGACACACTTTGAGCTCGACACATTTCGCCCACACCGGGTCGTAGTCGTACTGGCTGTCGAGCGCCAAGGTGTCGAACCAATATGCCCAGCGGCTCGACTCGGGCGATTTCACCGCCGCCGCCGCGATTGGACGGCGCACATATCCCGCCATCAGGATCGCTTTCATCTTGAGCTTGCCGACGGCGTATTCGAGCTCTTCGATCGCCTCGCGCGGCGAATGCATCGGGATGATTGCGACCGGCGTCATGCGGTCGGGAAATTCGCCGTAGAAGTCGCTGTTGAACTTGTTGAACGCGCGGCAGATTGCCGGGCGCAGTTCGTCGTCGCCGACGTGAATCGCGAACAGGCCCATGCTCGGATAGATGACCGTGAAATCGAGCCCCATCTCGTCCAGGCGCTCGTGGAGCAGCTTGGGCAGCGAGCTGGTCGCGCGGTCGAGGGTGTTCTTGCTCGGATGAACCCACCAATGCGGGCGCGGCACGCGCTCGGCGCGGCGCTCGTCCCACGACATGCGATACCATCGATACGAAAACGGCCCGGCCGCCGACTTGCGGATCAGATCGACGGCCTTGGCGCCACCGAACTCGCGCACGTAGTCGAACAGCGCCGGCTCAAACTCGGCGGTGTGGCCGTCGGAGTCGATGATGGGATGCTTGAGACGCGCGCGAATCGCCGCCGATTTGGAACTTTCACTTTTCATTTGAATTTTCTCCGCGCCGCGATTTCAATGCTTCCCTGCTCGCGCCGCTCCGCCATCAATCGATCCGATCCGACCGCACCAGTGCACGTCGCTCAACGCTTATAGTATGGCGGAATTGCCGCATCGACGTTGACCCACACCGACTTGGGCGCGGTGTATTCGTTCATCGCCTCGAAGCCCATGTCGCGTCCGTAGCCGGAACTGCGCACGCCGCCGAATGGCGAGCCGGGATTCGCGCGCTTGTAACAGTTGATCCAGACCATCCCGGTGGTCATCGCGCGAGCCACGCGATGCGCGCGCTGCAGGTCGCGCGTCCACAGGCCACCGCCGAGGCCATATACGGTGTCGTTTGAGATCGCGACGACTTCCGCCTCGTCCTTGAAGGTGGTGACGGTGACGAACGGCCCGAAGACTTCTTCCTGGCATACGCGATCGTGCGGACGCGCTTTCACCACGGTCGGCAAGAGGTAGCATCCGGCGGCGAGCGCGGGGTCCTCGGGAGGTTTGCCGCCGAGCAAAATCTCGCCGCCTTCGTCGCGCGCAATCTTGCAGTAGTTGAGCACCCGCTCGCGATGCGCCGCCGAGGTGAGCGGTCCCATCTCGGTCAGCGGATCGAGCGGATTGCCGACTCTGATCGACGCGGCGAGCTTGAGGAACCCGTCGAGAAAGCGCTCGGCGATGGTTGCCTGCAAGAGCAGGCGCGCGCCCGCGATACACGCCTGACCCTGATTGTGAAACACGGCGAATGCGCTGCCGCCGATCGCGGCGGGCAGGTCCGCGTCATCGAACACGATGTTCGCGCCCTTGCCGCCGAGCTCGAGCTGCACGCGTTTCAAGTTGCCGGCGGAGGCCTGCACGATCTTGCGCCCGGTCACAGTCGAGCCGGTGAACGCGATTTTCTGAACGCGCGGATGCTCGGCCAGGTACTGGCCGGCCACGGCGCCATAGCCGGGGACCATATTGACCACTCCGGCGGGAAAGCCGGCCTCGCGCATCAGCTCTGCGATCTTGAGCGAGCTCAGCGGCGTCAGCTCGGCCGGTTTCATCACCACGCAGTTTCCCGCCGCGAGCGCCGGCCCCATCTTCCAGCTCGTGAACATCACAGGAAAATTCCACGGCACGATTTGGCCGACTACGCCGAGCGGCTCGCGCGTCACGTAGTTGAGAAAGCCCTGCTCGACCGGAATCACGCTGCCCTGCAGCTTGTCGGCCATGCCGCCGAAGTAGCGGAAGGTCGCCGAGGTGCGCGGCACGTCGAGTCCGCGGGTGTCGCGAATCGGATGGCCGGTGTCGAGCGACTCGAGGCGCGCGAGCTCGTCAGCGTGCGCTTCGATCGCGTCGGCGAGCTTCAGGAGCAAGCGCCCGCGGTCGGCGGCCGCCATGTCGCGCCACGCCGGAAACGCCTTCTCCGCGGCGGCGACTGCGGCATCGATATCGGCGGCGCGCGCCTCGGCGACGTCGGCGAGCTTCGAGTTGTCGTGCGGATTCAGGGTCGCGATGGTGCCGCCGTCGCGGGCGTCGACGAATTCACCGCCGATGAAGAGCCTGGTCTGGAACTGCATCAGGCTGTTCTCCCGCGCTCGAGATTCGCGCGCCTAAAAGTCGACCGGATTCGGCTTGAGCTTTTTCTTCGCGTACAGCTCGGGCAGCGTGGCGTCGGCATTCTCCCACACCAGCAGCATCGAGCGCTTGGGCGAGTAGCCCTGATGGCGGATGTCGGCGGGCATCGCGGCGACGTCGCCCGCCTTCATCACCAGGCGCGCGCGCGGCGCTCCGCTGTCGCGATCCTGCACGTCCCAATGGATCTCGTCGCTCAACTGCACGAACCATTCGACGCGGTCGTTGCCGTGGATGATCGGCAGCATGAACTCTTCGGTGGTTGGGCAAAGCAGGCTGTCCTTCACCACCGCGGTCACCGACGGATTCCAGGTCACGTCGGAGCGCGACAGGTAGCCGAAGAAGTTGAAGGCATGGACTTCATTCTCGAAACCCGGCTCAGCATGGACCTCGGGCTGATTCTGATCCACGTCGGCGAACTGGCGATTGACCGGGTAGCCAGTCTCATCGCTGCGCAGCGGCCGGTCGTCCGCAAGCCCGACCATCCGCTTGGCCACCACGCGCGTCCGCGTCACCGCGGCGCGATTGTTGCCGTGCTTGGAACCGAACGGCGTGCCAGTCTCGTCGGGCGCTGCGAACGGATCGAAGCCCTCGTTAGTCCAGTCGTCGAGCATCGCCTCGAACAGCGTGCGCACCTGGTCACTCTTGAGGGTCTCGACGTAATGCTTGTTCTGAGCGCGATAGCCGGCGTTGTAGAGTCCGGCGAACACCTCGACGGTCCCGTAGTGATTGACGGTGCCGAACACCTCGTCGAAGTTGACGATCCCGTAGAAGAAGTTCCACGCCGCGTCGCGCATCAGCGCTTTCAGGAACTTGTCGACCGGCATCGTATGAGAGCCGCCGGGCCAGCGGAGGTGCGCGAAGTATTCGTCGCGATCGAATTGGTAACCGCCGAGCGCGTAGCCGCGATAGCCGTACTCGTTGGCGGCCGACTCGACTTTTTGGTTCTCTGCCATGGTGGCCGATGCCTCCGCCGTCACTTTTGACAAATGTCTCGCCAGCGCTCGACGGTCAAGTCGCCCGCGATGGTCTGCAGCAGGATGACGCCGGGCTTCGCGGCATGAAACTGATACGCCGCGCCCCTGGGCAGCAGCGCCATGTGTCCGCGCCGCGCGACGATATGCCCCATGCGGCGGCCCGTGGGATTGCCCTCGAGCATCGTGGTGCCCTCGTGGTCCTCGGCGACCGCCTCGCTGTCGAGCTTGACGAGGCGAATCTCGACCTCGCCATCCATCACGATTGCGGCCTCGTCGTGCGAAGCGGTGTACCACGGCGAGGTCCCTTCGGCGCGAATCGCCTCGAGCACGTACTTGAGATTTTTGCCGACCGCAACTTTCTCGTAGGGCTCGGCCTTCGACGCGACTTCGAAGACGTTGGAGAACACGTAGTTGCGAGGATCGTCGTTGATTACCTCGACGCCGCCCTTGGCAAATTTTTCGAGCGATCCGAACTGCGTCCGCCGCCGCATCATGGACGAAACCTCCGCGCCGTCATCAAGACGATGCTCCATCCGACAACAAAGAAGCGCTCTTTGGATGATACCTC
>DATDGX010000161.1:0-7636 GCA_036521875.1 Binataceae bacterium (SeqCode) | reverse complement strand
GCCGGCGACGGTGTTGTACGCCGCCTGCAGGACCTTGGCGGTCAGGTCTTTCATCTTGGCCTTCGCGATCTCCTCGACTTGCGCGCGGGTCACCTTGCCGACCTTGTTCTTGTTCGGCGTGGCCGAACCCTTCTCGACGGTGGCCGCCTTGAGCAACAGAATCGAGGCGGGCGGACTTTTGGTGATGAAGGTGAACGAGCGGTCCGCGTAGACCGTGACGATCACGGGAATCAGCAGCCCCTGCATGTTCTGGGTCTGCGCGTTGAACGCCTTGCAGAACTCCATGATATTGACGCCGCGCTGGCCGAGCGCGGGCCCCACCGGCGGCGACGGATTCGCCGCTCCGGCCGGAATCTGCAACTTGATCGATCCGACTACCTTCTTCGCCACTTAAATTCCCGCTCTTGTCTTCGCCAGTTCGCGTTCGCGTTTCTTGTCGTTGGTTCGAGTTCGCGTCTTAGCGTCAGTTGAATTCGCGTTCTTGATTCTTGATTCGTCCCGATTCTCGATTCAGCCAGCGCGCTTCGTTTTGATCGGCCGGTCCCGCCGCTCAGCCCCCCCTCGCTCAAGCCTTCTCGACCTGCACAAAGTCGAGCTCGACCGGTGTCGCGCGCCCGAAGATCGAAATCAGCACGCGCACCTTGCCCTTCTCGGGCTTGACTTCTTCGACGGTGCCGTTGAAATCCTGGAAAGGGCCGTCGACCACTTTGATCGCCTCGCCCACTTCGAACAGCACCTTGGGTTTGGGGCGCAGCGCGCCTTCTTCCATCTGTTGCTCAATCTCGCCCACTTCGGATTCCGGGACCTCGGGCGGATTGGTCGAATGGCCGACGAAGCCGGTGATTTTCGGCGTATTTTTGATGACGTGCCAGGTCTCGTCGTCGAGCACCATCTGGACGAAGATGTACCCGGGGAAGAA
Organism: Binataceae bacterium (SeqCode); assembly: GCA_036521875.1. Classification (GTDB taxonomy): domain Bacteria; phylum Desulfobacterota; class Binatia; order Binatales; family Binataceae; genus DATDGX01. Next base: position 6,717 of record DATDGX010000161.1, on the reverse strand, counting down.
CTTGCGGCTGGAGACCTTGCGCGCGCCACCTTTGCCGAGCTCTTGCACGCGCTCGATAGGCACCAGCACCTTGCCGATTCGTTCTTCCATGTGGAGCGAGCGCACCCGCTCCTCGAGCGCGGCCTTGGCCTTGTGCTCATAGCCCGAATAGGTATGGACGACGTACCACTTGTACGCGGGCTTGGGGCTTTCGGGCTTGGGACTTTCGGTTGCCGGTTCAGCCATTAGAGTCGATACAGCAGTGGCCGTCGCCTGAACGCATTGAATCGATTCCATCACGCGTCAGGAAACGGCTGATTCCAGATCGGGTGCCGCGTGTCCGCCACCCGTGTTACGGTCGTGCTTCAAATGCGCCGGCAGCCCTCTGCTTCCGCCCTCTCAACTCAGCAGCGCGCGTACAATTCGCGTCGAGCCCAAATCTACCAAACCCAGCCACAACGCCATCACGATGGTAAGGGCCATCACCACGATGGTCGCCTGCATGGTCTCCTTGGGCGTGGGATAGTGGACCTTCGCGAGCTCGCTCCAGGCTTCCTGGACAAAGCTCACGCCCTGATTGAGGTAACTCTTTAAGGTATCCATTATCGCCTCTAATTACAAGTGGTCGGTTGATTTGGCGGGCCAGGCAGGGGTCGAACCTGCAACCCTCGGATTTGGAGTCCGATGCTCTGCCAATTGGAGCTACTGACCCTTGAACGAAACTCGCCGGTTTTCAGGTGCTTCAATCCGCCGCTCAGACTTTGCCTTCCCGATGCAGCGTATGTGCGCGACAGCTCGGGCAGAACTTCTTGATGGCGAACTTGTCGGTCTGCTTCTTCTTGTTCTTGGTGGTGGTGTAGTTGCGCCGTTTGCATCCGTCGCACGCAAGGCTTATCAGGTCTCTCATTTTTCGATGACCTCGTAGTTCCGCTTAATCTGTCAATCCAACGCCGGGTCCGAATTCTGTCGCTCATCGACGCGCGTGAAATTGCAAGCCCACGACGGGATTCGAACCCGTGACCTCTTCCTTACCAAGGAAGTGCTCTACCGACTGAGCTACATGGGCCCCGTGGTCGTCATCCCGGCCGCACTATCCCGTCGAGGCCAATCTGACTAATCGCCGGCGTCGAAGATGGAGCGGGAAACGGGACTCGAACCCGCGACCCCGAGCTTGGAAGGCTCGCGCTCTACCAACTGAGCTATTCCCGCTCTCCGGACGGTTATCATATGTGGTGGAGAGGGAAGGATTCGAACCTTCGAAGGCATAAGCCGGCAGATTTACAGTCTGCTCCCTTTGGCCACTCGGGAACCTCTCCGCAAGGCTACCCTAGCCAAGCCGATGGCCAGAATCGAACTGGCAACCTACTGATTACAAATCAGTTGCTCTACCGTTGAGCTACATCGGCACCGCGACGTCAAAGAGGAAACGTTATTCTGAGGCCGCCGTAGAGTCAAGGTTCGCGGCCTCGGTCGGCGAGCTTCTTGCTAACGCGGCAAGTTTAATCGTGATCGAATCGCCGCCGGTGGCCATTTCGAATCGCAGCCGGACCGCTTCAGGCGCGTCGGCGCGCGATTTCGAATAGCGCTATCGCCACCGCCACCGACACGTTCAACGAGGCGACCTTCCCACGCATCGGGATGTCGACGACGAAGTCGGCGCCCTTCTTGACGATCTCGCGCACGCCGCGTCCCTCCGCGCCGACCACGATCGCAAGGCGTCGCGTGGTATCGAGATCGTAAATCGACACGCTGCCGCCCGGCGCGAGCGCCGCCGTCCAGTAGCCCGCATCCTTCAACTGCTCGAGCGCGCGCGCCACGTTACCGCATCGCGCGATCTGCAGATGCACCCACGCGCCCGCCGACGACTTTATCGCCGCGGGCGTGACACCGGCGGTGCGATCGCGCGCAAGCACCACTGCGCGTACGCCCGCGCCTTCCGCCGAGCGCAGCAGGGCGCCGAGGTTGCGCGGATCGGTCACGCCGTCGACCAGCACCAGCGGGTCGGGCTTCGCGGCGAGCAGTGCCTCGAACGACGCGTACTGATACTCGCGTACGATCGCGACGATTCCTTGATGTCGCGCGCCCGCGCCGGCCAGGCGCTCGAGCGCCGCGTCGTCGGCCGTGGCGACCTGCCCGCCGGCGCTGCGCACCGCCGCGACCTCGCTCGCGAACCGACGCTCGTCGCCGGCGCGCAGATGGATCGTTCGGATCGCGCCGGGCGCGGCCGCGATCAATTCGCGGATCGGCTCGACGCCATATACGAGAGTGACCAGGTTGACAGCCGCGTCGGACGGACCGCGCGCGCGGCCCGAATCTTGAGCGTTATCGCGGCTGTACGCGTCATCGCGATGCGGTTGACGCGCGCGCGAGTGTCGCCCTTGTCGCCCACCTTGTCGCCCATCTTGCCCGCCATCGTGGCCGTTGTCACCTCGCTTGCGCATCGTGGCCCGATACTATCGAATTCGCGCGCCAGCGTTTAGACTCTGTGACGGATGAAAATCCCGGGCCTCACGATTCTCGACCGTTACGTCGCCCGCGAAGTGATCGGGCCGTTCTGCGTCGGCGTGGGCTTGCTCACCTTCGCGTTGGTGACCGGACGGCTGCTGAAGCTCACCGAGATGGTGGTGAATCACGGCGTCACCGTGTCCGAGGTCGCGGGACTGATAGGCTACCTGATGCCGGCGTTCCTGGAGCTGACGTTCCCCATGGCGGTGCTGCTCGGCGTGCTGCTGGGCTTCGGCCGGATGTCGGGCGACCGTGAGATGACCGCCGCGCGCGCGTGCGGCATCAGCCTCTACCGGCTCGCGGTGCCGGTGCTGGTGGTTGCGCTCGGCGTCTATGCGCTTTCCAGCTACTTCGCATTCTCGCTGCGGCCGTGGGCGAATCAGCGTTTACGCGAGAAGATCTATCATCTCACCCAGACCCGCACCGGCGCTGGCCTCAAGGAAAAAATCTTCAACAGCAACTTCCCGGGGCTGGTGGTCTATGTCGATGAGATCTCGCAGACCGACGAGAGCCTCAAGGGCGTGATGATCTCCGACGCGCGCAACCCTCAGCAGCAGAGCACCATTATCGCGCGCAGTGGAATCCTGCTCCCCGACGAGAAGACCGAGGGGCTCACGCTGCGGCTGTTCGATGGCTCGCTGTTCGGCGTCGAGGAAGAGAACGACGCGTCGCACGTGACCAGCTTCCACATCTATGATCTCAGCGTGCAGCCCGAGGAGGAGCTGGGGATGCGCGACGCGGACCCCGAGCAACTCGCCTACCCGATACTGATGAAACGAATTCGCGACGCGCGCGCAACCGGCAAGCCCGACTACGAGGCGGAGACCGAGCTGGCCGGCAAATACACCATCCCATTCGCCACCATGCTGTTCGCGATGCTCGGGATCACGCTCGGCCTCAAGCCCGCGCGCGGCGGCCAGTCCGAGCGCTTCGGCGTCGCGGTCGGACTGTTCTTCATGTACTACTCGCTGATGCGCGTAGGCGAGACGCTCGGGCAGCGCGGCAAGCTGTTCCCGTTCGTCGCCATGAGCATCCCGGATCTGGTCTTCGTCGTGCTCGCGGTCTGGCTCTTCTATCGCTCCGCCTCTGACAAGGGTGACGAGGGCCGCGGCCCCGGCGACTTCATCTGGGATTTCATCGAACGGTTCGAGAAGAGCCGCCAGCCGGCATGAGGCTCAAGTGAGATTACGCCCGCGCCTTTCGCCGGTGATGGACGGCTTCCTGGCCGCGCAGTTCTTCGGCCCGTTCATGGTCTGCCTGCTCGCGTTCACGGCGGCTTACCTGCTCGGCGACGCGTTCGATCGCTTCGACGATCTGATCCGCTACGGCGGCCTGGGCCTGCTGGGCCTCGAGTACTTCGCGCTCAAGCTCCCGCTGATCGTTTCGCAACTGCTGCCGGTCGCGAGCCTCGCGGGCGTGCTGCTCGGATTCGCGCTGCTCAACCGCTCGGGCGAAGTGCTCGCCTGCCAGCAGCTTGGAATCAGCCGGCTCGAGATGGCGGTGCCGGTGATGATGGTCGCGATCCTGATTTCAGGATTTGATTTCGCGCTCAGCGAGACGCTGGTCCCGCTCGCCACGCGCGAGGCCAAGTACCTCTACGACGTTCAGCTCAAGAAGCGCCAGCTCAAAGGCGTCTTCGCGAACCGCCGCATCTGGGTGCGCGAGCGCGACGGTTTCGTCTCCGCCGACAGCTACGACAGCCGCACCAAGCAGTTGTTCGGCGTGACGCTCTACCAACTCGGCGACGACTACGGGCTCAAGAAAATCGTGCATGCCGAAAGCGCCAAATGGAAAAACCGCAAGTGGGTTCCGGAGCAGCTCGACACCGTCATGCTGGGGCTCAACGGCTCCGTCACCACCGCCGATTCGAAGCGCTTTCACCTGGAGCTGGGACCCGCTGACCTGAGCCTGCTGCGCCTGGACCCCGACGAGTTCAGCCTCTGGGAGCTTGATAGCTATATCGCAGGGTTGCGCAAGAAAGGACTCGACCCCGGCGGCTACGTCGTCGATCGCGATCTCAAATATGCGATGCCGGTGTCGTGCTTCATCATGGTGGTGCTCGGAATGGCGCTGAGTCTCGATCCGCTGCCGCGCAACTTGAGCCTCGGGCGCAGCTTCGGTCTCGCGATCTCGATTGGCTTTGGCTATTGGGTCGCGTTCGGGATCACGACCTCGCTCGGACGCTCGGGACTGATAGCGCCGATCCTCGCGGCGTGGCTGCCCAACACCACCTTCGCGCTCATCGGGTTGTCGATCTTCCTGTTCGGCGAAGAACGCTAGCCACCAGGGGGCTGACCCCTGGACCCACGTGCCCGGAGTCCGCTCCTACGTCGCGCCAGGGGCTGACCCCTGGACCCACCTGCTCGGAGTCCGCTCCTTCGTCGCGCCAGGGGGCTGACCCCTGGACCCACCTGCTCGGAGTCCGCTCCTTCGTCGCGGAGAGACCGGAGAGGCGCGGTTCTCGGCGCCGGGTCGATTCTGAAAGTGATAGTATCGGTCGCGTGGCTGTTCTCGACGCGATTGTCGCGCCCGCGCTTGCTCCGTGGGATTTGCTCGGACTGGAATTGCACTTCCTCGACGCGGTCGCATCGCGAGAGACGTCGCCTCTGCTGCTCGTCTATGCGATCCCGGGCCGGCTCGTCTCGATCGGCCGCTATCATATGTATTCGACTCCCGCGTCCGCCCCGGATGAGCACGGTGGAATTTGCGTCATGCGTCGTCTCACCGGCGGACGTGTCGTTGGCGCGGGCGAAGGATGGCTCGGGGTCGCGCTAATCCTGCCGACGCGAACTTCTCTCCTCAAGGAACAAACACCGGGCCTCAAGCCCGAGCAGATAATGAACCGCTACGCGCGCGGGCTGCTCGCGGCACTGCGCATCGTCGGCCTCGATTGTTTCTACCCCGGACGCGACGCGATAACCTTTGACAAGCGCGAGATCGCGATGTGCTCGTTCGAGACCAACGCGTCGGGTGCGATGCTGTTCGAAGTTATCGTCGCGGTGAACCGCGGGATGGAGGAAGTCGTGCACGACCTGGAACGCGTCGACCCGGACGGCACGCTCACTTGCCGGATGTATGGACGTGACAGCGCGAGCAAAGTCGTGCGCGAGCTCGGCCGCGACATCGCGTTCGCCGAACTTGCGGACGCGATCGTGACGGGATATGCGAGCGCGCTCGGAGAAGCGGCGCCCGAGGGGCGCTTGGAACTTGTTCGGCGCGATTTCAGCGCCGATGAAGTGGCACAAGGGGCGCATCGCGGGGCCACGCTCGAAAAAGAAGGGTGGCTCAACGCGATCGCGGCGCCCGGCGGAGACTTGAACAAGAAAGATCGGAAGGCAGAGCTCGCGAACCGGCAGGCCTCGCAGCTTGGCGCGATCGAGGCGCGAGTCGCAATCGGCGCCGACGGAACGATCGAACGCGCGCTGCTTTCCGGAGATTTTATTGCGAACTCGCCGGGTATCGCGGAGTTCCAGGACGAGCTGCGCGGCAAGCCGCTCGATCTCGTTTCCGTTTCCCGCGCGGTGACAAAGAGTTTCGCACGCGGCGACCAATCGCAAAACTTCATCCTGGGAATCGGCGAGCTCGCGAACCTGGCGCGGCTGGTAGCCCAAGTTCAATAAGGTTCACTGATTGCAATGGATGCCGTGAAGCGATGACTGCGCGACGCGAAGACGATCGGCCGGCCGGCGAGCGGCCCGCCAGGTTGAGCGACCTGCTGCCAGACCAATCGGATCACATCGCGGGGTTGCTGGCGGACTCCGACATGAGCCGGCGGCTCGACGGGCTTGCGCGCCTTGCGCGCGAGCCCGTCGCGACGCGGCTCTCCGCGCGCGTGCTCGCGGCGCTGGTCGGATGTCTCGGCGCGGACAGCAAGACGGTGCAGCGGCGCGCCGCCGACGCGCTCGCCGCGGCGGCGGGCGCGGCGCCGCGCCCGCGCCACGGCGACGATCCAGGTAACCTTCGCGGCGGCGAGGAGCGCCGCGGTGACAATCGCGACGCTCGCGAGACTGACGACGTTCGCGGCGTTCGCATCGAGACGGACAGTATCGTGGCCGCCGTGCGCGGCGCGCTTGCGAGCGCCGACGCGCGCCTGCGCTGGGGCGCCGCGTACGCGCTCGGCACGCTCGGCGCCGAAAGCTTCGGCGCCGAGCGTGCCGACCTCGACGCGATGCCCGCACTGCTGGAGGCGCTCGGTGACCCCGACGGCGACGTCCGCTGGGCCGCCGCGGAATT
>DATDGX010000160.1:0-26664 GCA_036521875.1 Binataceae bacterium (SeqCode) | reverse complement strand
ACGTAGAACTGCTGATACCACTCGCGGAGTTGGTAGATAGGACCGTCCTTGTCGCACAGAAGTGGATTATCGATGCGGACCTTGTTATCCCAGATGGCGACGTCCTGATAAAAACCCTGCTGCGTATACTTGATATAGGTATTCGCCATTTCGCCGTTCTGTTCGGCGCTGAGCCCCGGCACTTTGCGCACCAGCATCCCGAAGCGCAGCTCGAAGCTATTCAGATTGATGGGTACGTGGCAGTTGAGCAGGATCGAATCGATTCGGAAGCCCGCCATCTCGCCCTTCATGTGCGTGATCTGATAGGCAGGACCGAAGTAGGTAGCGTAAGTGAGTAGACCACCCGCCGAACCCAGCGACTCACTATTGCCGACCATGATCTGGGTCGCCTTGTGCCCCTGGAAAATGTTGCTGAAGTAGTCGACCGGTACGCTGTGAACGGCGGGGAAGTGCTGCATGTCCGAGACATTATCTATCAGTTCCCGGCAGTTGGTATTGATAGTCCACTTTTCGATTACCCAGTCACACCAATCATCAGAGAAGCATGGGTCGATACGCGGAATAGCTACTTCGGGCGAAGGAGAATTGCCTTCGGGATCGTTCCAAACGAACAGCAACTTGTTCTGCTCGCATATCGGCCACGCCTTCACGCGCGCTTTGGGCGGGATGCGCTTCGAATAGGGAATCTCGTTGCACTTGCCGTCGGCGCCCCAACTCCAGTGATGAAATGGACAGACCACTGAATTGCCACACACCTTGCCGTGACTGAGATCGGCGCCCATGTGCGGGCAGTGCGCATCGAGGACGTGCACCTCGCCGTCCTCGCCGGCGTAGGCCACCAGGCGGGTGCCGAGGATGTTGAGCGTGTGCGGCTTTCCATCGTGGAACTCTGCGGCGAGACCGACGCAATGCCAGCCGCGCGCGTAGCGATCTTCAATAGGCCGAGCCTCAATGGCATGGGCTAGCGCCATCGCTCCACCTCCTCATCGAATGGTCTCCTCATCGAGTAGTCCCGCGAATCTTCGGAGCGGCCATCAGCCAAATTGTACGCCTTGATTACGGGCCGCGCGCATCGTCCCTTTGGACGATAGAGCGCCGCGTCAAGCAGACTCGCCGAGCTTGAGCAGTTGCTTGCCAAAGTTCGCGCCGGTGAACAGGCGGATGATCGTTTTCGGCGCGTTCTCGAGTCCGTTCGCCAAATCGATCTTGTTCTTGAGCTTGCCCTCCGCCAGCCACTTCGACATCTCGGCGATCGCCTCCGGATAACGCTTGGCGAAGTGAAATACCAGGAAGCCTTCCATCCGGGCGCCGTGGAAGATCAGATTGAAATAATTTTTCGGAGGATAGGCGGCGACGCCCTGGGCTTCGTTGTATTGCGAGATCGCGCCGCACAGCACGACGCGCGCGCGATCGGCGATACGCGCGAGCGCGGAATCGAGAATCTCGCCGCCGACGTTGTCGAAGTACACGTCGATTCCCTTCGGACACTCGCGCGTCAGCGCCGCGCCGACTTTCTCATTCTTGTAGTCGATAGCGGCATCGAAGCCCGCTTCCTTGATGAGCCAGGCGCATTTCTCGCGTCCGCCCGCGATTCCTACCACGCGGCATCCCTTGATTTTTGCGATCATCCCCGCGACCGAGCCGGTCGCGCCGGCCGCGCCGGAGACCACGAAGGTATCGCCGGCCTTGACTGCGCCAACATCGATTGTGCCGAAGTAGGCAGTCAGACCCGTGGTGCCGAGCAGTGAGAGCGCGAGCAGCGGATCGGTACCCGCCGGCAATTTCTGCAAACCGATCAAATTGTCACCGCCAGTGACTGTGAAGTCCTCCCAGGCGAAGAGGCCCTGTACGAGGTCGCCCTTGGCAAGGCCGGGCCGCTTCGATTCGACGACCTGCCCGACGGCGCCGGCTTTCATCGGCTGCCCGAGAGGAATCGCGGGCATGTAAGTGTCCATCGACATCCATCCGCGCTGAGTCGGATCGAACGAGAAGGCAAGATTGCGGACCAGGACCTGGCCGTCCGCCAGCGGCGCGACGGTAGTTTCATTCAGGCTGAAATCGGTCTCCTTGATTAGTCCCTGCGGCCGCGCCGCCAGCAGCCATTGCCGATTTTTCAGCTCCGCCATCGAGGTCACCTCACTTTGTCACATGGGTGGAATTCAACTGAGTAGTATCGCTCAAACCAGGAATAGAAGATAACGAAGAGTGCATCGCGATTTCGCGGGAGTGCGGCTTGGCTGAGAGTTGGAAAGAGAGTGAAATTATCACGAACCTGTTCGTTGGCGATCTGCAGGACGCGCAGAAATTTGCGGGCACCATCATCAGCGTGCTGCCCGACGTTCCCGAGAGCGAGCCGCGGCGGGCAATTCACATGCCGTTTCTGGCCAATGGCATCGCGACGCTCGAAAGCACCGCGGCGCTGATCGACGAGGAACTAAAACTCGGCCGGCGCGTGCTGGTCCATTGCGAGGAAGGTTGCGAGCGGGCGCCGCTGGTGGTCGCATGGTTCCTCACGTCGCGGCGCGGGATGACGATGGACACGGCCTACGCGCTGCTGAAGCGCAAGCGGCCGATCGTCCAGGATCGCCGCCGCTGGCTCGGGATTCAGAATCGATAAAATCGGGCGCTTTTGGTAATCCTGTCATCGTTCCTTTCAATCTGAATCGGAAGTGCGTTACGGAAGTAGGGTAACAACACAAATGAGTGCCGACTGGAGGAAATAATATGAGCTGGGATTTTGAAACCGATGCTGAATATCAAACGCAACTCGACTGGGTCGACAAGTTCGTGCGCGAAGAAGTCGAGCCGCTCGATTACGTGCTCGACAATCCGAGCGACGTAAAAGATCCGCGGCGCAACTCGCTGGTGCGCCCGCTCCAGGCCGAGGTCAAGAAGCACAAGCTATGGGGATGTCACCTGGGCCCGGATCTTGGGGGACAGGGCTATGGCCAGCTCAAGCTCGCGCTGCTGAACGAAATCCTGGGCCGCTCGCACTTCGCGCCGATCGTATTCGGATGCCAGGCTCCTGACTCCGGCAACGCCGAGATTCTCGCGCACTACGGCACCCCCGAGCAGAAGAAGCGCTTTTTGCAGCCGCTGCTCGATAACGAGATCGTCTCCGCGTTCTCGATGACCGAGCCACAGGGCGGCGCCGATCCCAAGGTCTTCAAGACCAAGGCCGAGCTCAAGGGCGACAACTGGGTAATCAACGGCGAGAAGTGGTTCTCGTCGAACGCGCGCAACTCGTCATTTCTCATCGTGATGGCGGTGACCGATCCGCAGGCGTCGCCCTATCAGCGGATGTCGATGTTCATCGTGCCGACCGAAACCGAGGGCGTGAACATCTTGCGCAACGTGGTAGTCGGCGCGCGCCGCAGCGAAAGTGCCGGCGAAGGCGGCCACGGCTACATCCGCTACGAAGACGCGACGGTGCCGAAAGATCACATGCTCGGTCCGCGCGGGAGCGCGTTCGCGGTGGCGCAGACGCGCCTTGGCGGTGGACGCATCCATCATGCGATGCGGACGGTCGGGCAGGTGCGCAAGGCATTCGACATGATGTGCGAGCGCGTGCTCTCGCGCACCACGCAGGGCTCGCTACTCGCCGACAAGCAGATGGTGCAGGAAAAGATCGCGGACTCGTGGGCCGAGATCGAACAGTTCCGCCTGCTGGTGCTGCGCACCGCGTGGAAGATCGATCGCTACAAGGACTATCTCAAGGTGCGCAAGGACATCGCGGCGGTGAAAGCGGTGATGCCGAAAGTATTTCACGATGTGGTGTCACGCGCGATCCAGCTCCACGGCTCGCTTGGCGTCACCAACGAGATGCCATTCGTCGGCCAGATCCTGGAGAGCTACGTGATGGGACTCGCCGACGGGCCGACCGAGGTGCACAAGGTGACCGTCGCGCGCCAGGTGTTGCGCGACTACAAGGGCACCACCGACTTGTTTCCGACCACGCATCTGCCGAAGCTTCGCGAAGCGGCGCTGAAGAAATACGCGGATCGAATCGAGCGCCAGGTGTCCGCACAATCATGACGCTCGCCGCCCAGTACGATTTCAGCGGCAAGGTCGTGGTCATCACCGGAGGCAGCCGTGGCCTCGGTCATGCGATGGCGCTGGGATTCGCCGCGGCCGGCGCCAATCTCGCGATCGCGAGCCGCAAGCTCGACTCCTGCGAAGCAACCGTGAAGGAGATTCGCGCGCTAGGCCGCGACGGTTCGGCCCATTCGATCCATGTCGCGAAGTGGGAGGATTGCGATCGGCTCGCGGAAGAAGTGTACGCGCGATGGGGCCGCGCCGACGTGCTGATCAACAACGCCGGGATGTCGCCGCTGGCGCCGTCGATCCTCGCGACCAGCGAAGATCTTTTCGACAAGGTAGTCGGCGTCAACTTGAAAGGACCGTTTCGACTCTCCGCGTTGTTCGGCGCGCGGATGGCGGCAAGCGAGGGCGGCGCGATCATCAACGTCTCGTCCACTGCCGCGGTGCATCCGAGCGCATCTACCGCCCCTTACTCGGCCTCGAAGGCGGGACTAAATGCGCTGACGATCGCGTGCGCGCAGGAGTACGGGCCCAAGGTGCGCGTCAATTGCATCATGGCGGGGCCTTTTCTCACCGACGTCAGCAAGGTCTGGGCGCAAACCGACCAGTTCAAGCGACAGTCGCGCGAGACTTTCCCGATGCAACGCGCCGGCGACCCGAACGAAGTCGTCGGCGCCGCGCTTTACTTCGCGAGCCCGGCGGCGAGCTTCACCACCGGCGCGATTCTCAGCGTCGACGGCGGAGCGTCGCAGCCCAGGGCGGCGCGCGCCGCGTCCGAGTGAGCGCATCGAAACGGAGACCATCACCATGGCCTATAAGACGATCCTGTATGACGTCGCCGACAACATTCTGACGATTACGCTGAATCGGCCCGAGAAGCTGAACGCCTTCACCGGCGAGATGATGTCCGAGATGATCGACGCGTTGGACCAAGCCGACGCCGATGACAATGTGCGCGCGATCATCGTGACCGGCGCGGGGCGCGCGTTCTGCGCTGGCGCCGATCTGTCGGCCGGAGCCCGCACTTTCGATCGCGCTGCGCGGGAAGACGTCCCGGATCGCAACGCCGAATTGAAACCCGACGGCTCCATCGATTGGAGTCACGAGTCGGTCCGCGACGGCGGCGGCCGCCTCACGCTGCGCATCTTCGAATGCCTCAAGCCGGTCATCGCCGCGGTCAACGGTCCCGCCGTCGGCGTCGGCGTCACGATGCAACTTGCGATGGACGTGCGCCTGGCCTCCGACAACGCGCGCTTCGGTTTCGTGTTCGCCCGCCGCGGCCTGGTGCCGGAGGCGTGTTCGAGCTGGTTCCTGCCGCGCGTCGTCGGTATCTCGCAGGCACTGGAGTGGACGTTCTCGGGGCGGGTATTCCCGGCGCAGGAGGCGCTGGACGGCGGGCTGGTGCGGAAACTCTACAAGCCCGAGGAGCTGATTCCCGCGGCGCGCGCCCTCGCTCGCGAAATAGCCGACAACACGGCGCAAGTTTCCGTCGCGCTGACCCGCCAGATGATGTGGCGGATGCTGGGCGCCGACCATCCGATGGAGGCGCACAAGATCGACAGCCGCGCGATTCGCGCTCGTGGCCCGTCCGGCGACGCGAAAGAAGGGGTCAGCTCTTTTCTCGAGAAACGCGCGGCGAAGTTTCCCAATCACGTATCGAAGGACATGCCTTCGTTTTTTCCCTGGTGGCAGACGCGCCAGTACAGTTGAGGCGGGACTGACTCGATAGCGACTGGCTCGTTATCGATGACGCGCGGAGGCCCCTCGTCGCGTCACGCAGAAACGATTTCCGCGGCGCGGGCGAGCGGAACTGGCGCGTCTTCGAGCAGCACGTCGGATGCGGCCTCTTCCCATTCGGAGGCGGACGGCTCAAGTGGATTTTCGGCGCGCAGCCGATGCTCGACGACCATTCGCGCGAAGATCATGCGGCGCGCATCGCCACCTTTCGCTCCCGTGGCCGCGCCTTCCCAGGTCATCAGCGCGGCGCTCGCGACATTATATAGAGCGTCAGTCGCGACGCGCGCGAATTTCTCGTGCTTCGGATTGGCGGCGACTTCGCCGGCGAGCGCGACCGCGCGATCGATCAGTTTCGCGACCTCCGCGCGGAACTCCGCAGGCGCAGCCGTCGCGGTGTCGAGCCTGGATTTGAGGACGCGTCCCAGGATTTCGTGACCGCTGGATTTGCCGACCGCACGGCGAATCACGTCGAGCGCGTTGATATTGCTGGTGCCCTCCCACAGCACGCCGATATGAGCGTCGCGGATCAGCCGCGAGTTGACCCAATCCTCAATGTAGCCGTTGCCGCCGCGCGCCTCCATCGCACCGGTCGCGACGCGGATGTTGTCGCGGCACGCGCGGAACTTGAGCAGCGCCGTCAGGATGCGCATCACGCGCTCCGCTTCGGCGTCGCCCGCCCGCGCGCGATCCATCACCGTTGCATCGTAAGTGAAAACCGACAGCGCTTGCTCGGTCGGCACCAGCAACTTCATCAACTGCCGGCGCATCAGCGGATGCTCGATGATTTGCCGGCCAAAGGCAGCGTGATGACGCGCGACCTGGAGCGACTCGTTGACGCAGCGGCGCATCATCCCGGCGGCGCGCGCGCCATGCGACATGCGGCTCAGGTTGACCATGTCCATCATCTGATGGAGCCCGCGGTCGAGCGCGCCCAGGTGGTAGGCGATCGCTCCTTCGAGCACCACCTCGCCGCTCGCCATCGAGCGCGTGCCGAGTTTGTCCTTGAGCCGCGCGATTCGATAGCTGTTGCGCTCGCCATTCTCCAAACGCCGGGGCATCAGGAATAGTCCGAGCCCGCGCGACCCGGCTGCTGCCCCTTCTGGCCGCGCGAGCAGCAGCACCAGGTCCCCGTCGACCGCGGAGCAGAACCACTTGTCGCCGTAGACGCGCCAGTCGTCGCCGTCGCGCCGCGCGATCACCGCGCTGTTGGCGAGGTCCGAGCCGCCGGCCCGCTCTGTCATGTACTGCGCGCCCTTAAAAATCTCGTCCAGGTTTTGTGAAAGCATCCGGCCGAGATAGCGGCGCTTGAGGTCGTCGTTGCCATAGCGTTCGACCAGCACGGCTCCCGTGTCGGTCACACTGACGGGGCACAGCAGGCCGAACTCCGCCTGCACAAACAGATACTGGAACGCGTACTTCGCGATGTACGGAAGCGGCTCGGGCCATCCCAGCACGCCCGGCCGATGCGCCATCGCATGGAGACCAAATTCGCCGAACGCGATCTGCTCCATCTCGCGATACGCGGGATGAAACTCGACCCAGTCTTCGTCGCGGCCGAAACGATCGCGCGCGTGGAGGACGGGCGGATGCTTGTCGGCGATTTCGGCAAGCTCGTCGAGACGCCCGCCGGCGAGCGCGCCGAGGCGATCGAGATGCGGCTCCATCGCGGCGCGCAGCCGCGGCTCCATGTGCAGATCGAGCAAGTCGCGGAGCCCGCGATCGATTCGATAGAAGTTCAGGCCGCGGCAGTCGGGCGCGACGAGCGCGGCAGCGCCGCTATCGCGATCGGCTGCGCCCGCGGAACGATCATCCGTGTTTATAGTCGCCATCGGGAAATCGTCTCCGCGTCAGTGTGCGCGCTTCGAATTATCGCGAATTCGCCGGTTCACGGCGGCTGGTTACCGAAGATGATCGTTCCCGCCGCGGCGAACATGCCGCCGACGCCGTGCGCGATCGAAATTTTCGCGCCCGGCACTTGCGCCGGCGCCACTCCGCGCAGTTGCCGCACGCTCTCCTGCATCGCGTACATGCCGTACATCCCCGAGTGCATGTAGCTCAGGCCGCCGCCGTTGGTGTTGACCGGGAGCTTGCCGCCCGGCGCGGTGTTGCGCTCCGCGATGAAGCCCGGCGCCTCGCCCGGTTTGCAGAAGCCCAGGTCTTCCAGTCCATAGATCGGCAGATGAGCGAAGGCGTCGTAGATCATCAGGTGATCGACGTCCTTGTGCGTGATGCCGGCCTCGTCGAAAGCCTTCTTGCCCGATACGCGGAACGCCCGCGAACTGGTGAAGTCCTCCATCTGGCTCACCATCGGCGTCTCGACGCTCTCGCCGGTGCCGAGGATGTAAACGGGCTTGCGAGGGAAATCTTTCGCGCGCTCGGCCGAGGTCAGAATCAATGCGCCACCGCCGTCCGTCACAAGGCAGCACATGAGCACGGTGAACGGATATGCGATCATGCGCGAGTTCAGCACGTCGGCGACGGTAATCGGATCGCGGTACGAGGCGCGCGGATTCTTCGACGCCCATTCGCGCTGGATCACGGCCACCATCGCAAGCTGTTCCAGCGGGATGTTGTAAGTCTTCAAGTAGCGCAGCACCGGGATAGTGAAAATCGTTGGCGGTCCCATCGTGCCGAACGGTCCTTCGAATTGACCCGCCAGGCTCGCGGCAGAAAATCCGAAACGTCCGGAGCCGATGCGCGATCTGCCGCTCTCGCCGTGCGTGATCAGAACCGTCTGGCACAGTCCTTCGTTGATCGCCGCCGCGGCGTGGCGGACGTGAATCATAAACGAACAGCCGCCCACGGAAGTGCTGTCTACCCAGGTCGGCGTGATGCCGAGATAGTGTGCGATGGCAACCGGCGACTCGCCGGCGGTCGCGACGCCGTCGATGTCGGTGGGCTTGAGACCCGCGTCCGCCAGCGTGTTCAACGCCGCATCGGCGTGGAGCTGGATTTGCGAAACGTCCGGGATGACGCCCATCTGAGTGGTCTCGGCGGCGCCCACGATCGCGATTGATTTAGGCTTCATCGCACTTCGCCCGCGGGTTTGAACAGCGCGAGCGTGATCGCGTCGTTCTGCTTCTCGAACACGGACTCGAGCGGCATGTCGAGCCGCAGCGCCTCCGGCGTCTGCGCGCATCCGACGATGTTGGTCATCATGCGCGGGCCCTCGGCGAGTTCGACCACGGCGATCGCGTAGGGCGGCGTGAATCCGGGCGCCGGCCGATGATGGATGACGTAGCTGTAGAGTTTCGCGCGGCCGCTCGCCTTGAAAATCGACACTTTTCGCGACGCGCACTTCGGGCAGAAAGGCCGCGGCGGAAAATACGCCTTGTGGCACTCGTCGCATCGCTGTAGGCGCAACTCTCCGGCGCGGGTGCCGTCCCAGAAATGCTGCGTCTCCGGAGTCGGATGAGGAAGCGCTCTTTTAATCTCGGCCAAGTTTCAAATCTCCCTTCGAGCTTTGCACAAACTCAACTCGCTGCGAATCGGCAGCGCTCAGCATTTCGAATAGCGGCATCGACACCGGAGGGTCAACCTCCGCCCCCCGCGACCAGTTCTTTTCTGGATTCATTTCAAAGACGTGGCGGATGCGCGCTTAACAAACGCCGACAGTTGCGCGTGCGCGGGCCGTCATGTAACTCGTTGCGACCGTGAGCGACATCGCATCTGCACGGCCGCGGACCGCGGCGAGGAAAATTCTCGACCGCGGGCTCGCGGTGATTCTCGGCGTCGTCATCGCGCTCGCCCTGGCCGAGCTGGGACTTCGGCTGATTGGATATTCCCATCCGGATTTTTACGTTCTCGACCTCGACCGCGGACACGCACTGCGCCCCGGAGCCGCGGGCCCGTTCACGGACGAAGGGAAGTCGTTTTTCACCGTGAACAGCGACGGCCTGCACGACCGCGAACGTCCCAAAGCCAAACCTGCAAACACGCTCAGGGTCGCGGTTCTCGGTGATTCGTTCGCGGAGGCGAAGCAGGTCCCGATGGGCGACAATTTTTCCTCGGTGCTCGAGCGCGAGCTTGGCAAATGCGACGCGCTCCACGGCAAGCGGGTCGAAGTCATCAACTTCGGCGTCTCCGCCTACGGCACCACCCAGGAGCTGATCACGATGCGCGAGCATGTTTGGGATTACTCGCCCGACATCGTGGTGCTGGCCTTCTATACCGGCAACGACGTGTCCGACAACTCGGCGCGCTATAGTGGCGCGCGCGCGTCGCCGGTTTTCGTGCGACGCGACGGAAACTGGCAGCTCGATTACTCATTCAGGAACATTCCGCGCTATCGGAAGGCACTTCAGCGGCAGTCCTCGATCGGAACGTGGTTCGAGGATCATTCACGAATCGGCCAGCTCATCAAGAATGTCTCGCGAATCGCGGGGGCCCCGGCTCGAGAGGCCAGCGCCGAAGAAGATCGCAGGATGTATTCTTCGCCCGGCGATCCCGATTTGCGCGAAGGTTGGGACGCGACTGAGTATATGCTTAGCGTGATGGACGGCGAGGTGCGCGCGCATCACGCGACGTTTCTGCTCGTCACACTGAGTAATGGAATCCAGGTGTATCCGGACCCGCGCGTGCGCGCGGCGTTCACGAAAAAACCCGGCATCGTTGACCTCTTCTACCCGGAGCACCGGCTGGGCTCGTTCGCGAGCCGCGAGAATTTCGACATCCTGTCGCTCGCGGAACCGTTCCAGCGCTACGCCGAAAAACACGGCGTCTTTCTCCACGGGTTCCACAATACCATCATGGGTTATGGTCACTGGAACAGCGCGGGACATCGTCTGGCCGGGATGATGATCGCGAATCGGCTCTGCACGATGCTCGGTGGGCATCCGACCGCGGAAGACGCGGACCTGCGCTGACTCGCTGGTGAGTACACATGCTAGAGTCAGCCGGTGAAAGGCAAATAGTGAAATCGCTCCACTTGAAGCTGCCACATTCGATTTGGGATGCGCTGGAAAAAAGACAACTCGCGACCGGCGAGCCGATCTACCATATCGCGCGCGAGGCGCTCGCCAACCATCTGGAGATCGAGCACAACACACTCTTCCAGGTTTCGACTTCGAGCGCCCTGGTGGAAGGGATTTATCGCGGCGCGGTTACGATTGGACACCTTCGCGAGCATGGCGATTTTGGCCTCGGCACCTTCGAAGGACTCGACGGCGAGATGATCGCGTGCGACGGAGACTTCTACCAGGTCCGCTCCGACGGCACGGTGCGAATCGCGGCCAACGAGGATTTGAGCCCGTTCGCGGTGGTGACCCGATTTCAGCCCGAGGAGTCATTCGAGCTGCCGGAATGTCCGCGACTCGATGCGCTGTTGACGGAGCTGGACCGGTATCGCGATTCGGCCAACGTCTTCTACGCGATTCGGATCGACGGCCGCTTCAGTACAGTTCATACGCGCGCGATGTGCCGGACCTCCGAAGGAGTTCCGCTGGTCGTTGCCGCGGCGCATCAGCCCGAATTCAGCATGCGCGACACAGTAGGTACGATGGCGGGCTTCTGGTCACCGCAATATACGAAGACCATCGAGATTCCGGGCTACCATCTGCACTTCATCACCGAGCTCCGAGATGCGGGCGGCCACGTGCTGGAATGCTCGGGCAGTCGGCTGCGTGTACAGCTTCAGCAGGTTAACGAGTTGCGCCTCGCGCTGCCGGAGAACGAGGAATTTTTGAAGGCGGACTTGAGCCTCGATCCAGGCGCGGATCTCGACAGCGCCGAAAAGAGCCAGCCCAAAAAGCGCGAGCGATAGCGCTCGCGAGTCTGTGGCCGAACTCGCGCAAAACGCGCGATGCGGTTTCACTGGAGCGGATGCTGCTTCATGAATTCGAGCATTCTCGCCGTCCACAATTTCGGCCAGAACACGTGATTCTTAAGCCCTCTCATCGATGCTCCGATCGGCACGTCGCCGTCGCCGTCGCGGTTCGTTCCGCACTCATCTTCGCAGGTATTCACCTGCTGGCTCGCTGAATCGATGATCACATCGTCGATCGCGCCGCCTACTGCGCGCACCTGCGCATCGAGCGTCAGGCCGTTAGGGCAGATGCCGCCGATGTCGCAACTGTTGCGCACATGCATCAGCGGCACATGAGGATTGAAAACCTGGATTTCGCCGTTGTTGGCGGCGGCATGAATGATCGGCGTCTGATGACAGGGATCTTTGAACGCGCCGAACGGATCGGGCGCCGAGTATACCGCGGCGGAGGCGACTTGCGGCCGGTTGAGCGAGTACAGGATCGCCATCGCGGCGCCGTTGGACCATCCTGTCAGGTAAATCCGCTTGCTATCGACCTTGCCGGTTGCCACTTGCTCATCGACGAAGTGATCGATCGCAGCCGCGTCGACGTTCTCCTTGTAGGGCACGCCTGCAATCGTGACGTCGCCTGACGGATTCAGTTGGCGGTACCAGTTGTCCCATCCCAGGCCCTTGTCGTCGGGCGGCGGATATTTGTGCGTGGTGTCGCGCCCTTCCGGAGCCAGCAGGATAAAGCCGCGCCCCTGGGAGCCCAAGTCGGCCGTGCTCAAGTAGTCGAGCAGGTTGGTGAGTACGACTGAGTCCGCATTGGCGATCGAGCCATGTAGAAAAACGATCAGCGCCAACGGCTTCGAAGCCGATGCCGAGGCCGGCTCGTAGAGACACGAGTAGTGATTGGTGCCCGCGGAGTCGCGCCACGGACCGACGACCTTGCCCCCGCGATAGCAACCCGGCACGACCGTCGCCAGATGCCGAGCGAAAAAGCCGGTTTGAATCATCGCCGGCGGATCGCCGAAGGGGCCGCATTGCGAATCGGTGCCGGCGCGCGCGCATCCGAAGTGTGCGAGCACCGACGCTATTACCAGGATACTAACGCACAGAGTTCTTCGACTTCGATTCACTTGACCCGCGCTCTCCCGCGCGACGCGCCAGCGTATCACGGTCGTCGCTATTCGCGTCCGCGAACCCGGCCGCCGAAGCGGAACCATGCGATCGAGCCGTCAGGATTCCGCAGAAATTCGCCCTGCAGTTCCGACATCGGCGGCTCGACCATCGCAATTCGATCGGCACCGACGAACGCGAAACGAGTCGGCGGAGGGGGCGGCCCAAACGCTTTCGTGTTCCTGGTCGGAAATCCGCCTTTGGGAATCGTCTGTACAACGAGACTGTCGTCGCCCACCGTGATCTCCGTATCCGCCAGCAGGTTCGTGTAACGTCCGGCGTATTCGGCCAACTGCGCTGCGCTCATCGGTATTTGAACCGGCTCAGGCTCGACGATTCCCGCAAACTCTTTCAGTGCCGCGCGGACCGCCCCGCGCATGACCAATCCGCCATTCATGGAATTCGTCATCATGGTGAGTGCGAATTTTCGTTCGGGCACCATCGTGAATGTGGACAATTGTCCCCACGTTCCGCCGCCGTGCGATACGCGCCGCGGACCGCCCGCGTCCGTTGTCCACCATGAGAGACCCATGGTGATGTCGAGCGGTCCGGGAACCGCCGGGGTTTGCATCGCGGTCATCGACTCGCGCGAAACGACGCGAGTGCCGTCTTCGGCGGTTCCGTCGCCGAGATGAAACCGCGCGTATCTCAGTTGATCCTTCGTCGAGGCTGCGATGCCTCCCGCGGGAGTTGCGGCGCGCGGCAATCGCCACGGGCGCAACACGAAGGGCTTGCCGCCGATCACCGCGTGTCCGACGGCGAATCCATGGACCATCACCTCGGCGGGGAAAAGTAGCGATCGCTTGAGGCCCAGCGGCCGCAACACCAGTTCCTTGAGCGCCGCCTCATAAGTTTTGCCGGTGACCGCCTCGATCACCCGGCCCGCGAGCGTGAAGGCCGCGTTGTTGTACGACCACGTCGACCCAAGCGGCGTCAGTTGCGGCAACTCCGCCATCAGCGCGACATAGCGGGACAGCGCATCGTCGCCGTCGCCGGTGTCTTCGAAGTAATCGCCCTCCCATCCGCCGGTATGCGTCAGCAGATGACGCATCGTGACGCGCTCGGTCGCGATCGGATCTTTCATGACGAAATTGGGCAGGTAGGTGCGGATCGGCTGATCGAGATCGAGGGCGACCAGGTTGACAAGCCGCATGACGGCGGTGGCGGTGAAGGTCTTGGTCGTCGAGCCGATCTGGAAAAGCGTGTTTTCATCAACGGGCAGTGGATGATCGACGTTGGTGACGCCGAAGCCGGCGGTGAATTCATGGCCGCCGCATACGATGCCCAGCGCGACCCCTGGCACCTGATGCTGTGTCATAGCTTCTGTAATCGGCTCGCAAATGGCCTTGAATCTGGATGACGCGTCGTCGTAATTGAATTCCGCCATCACGTGGTCGCCTCCGGCGCTCATATATACACAAAAATCACGTTACGGCATCGCGCGTCGACGGTTCCGTTTCGATCGCCGACACTGCCCCTCGCGCCGCGCGTGTAAATTTCCCGGCTTTTTGCTAAGCAGGACTTATCGCACGTATAACTTTTAAACGAGGAGCCTGCCATGCCGGAATTCGACACCATCATCGCCAATGGAACGGTGGTTGATGGCGCGCGTACGCCGCGCCGCGTCACTGACGTTGCGATCAAGGACGGACGCATCGCCGCGATCGGCGCGTTCAAGAAGCATCAGGCGGCGACCGTGCTCGACGCCGACGGCCTCATCGTCGCGCCGGGCTTCGTCGATCTGCACACGCATTACGACGCGCAAATCCGCTGGGACCCGTACTGCACGATCTCCGGCTGGCACGGCGTGACCTCGGTGGTGCTCGGCAACTGCGGCTTCGGCTTCGTCCCGGTGAAGCCGGAATTTCGCGAGCGCTCGATGCTCACGATGACGCGGACCGAGGCAATCCCGTTCGACGCGATGAAGGCCGGGATGAAGTGGGACTGGGAAACGATTCCGCAATATCTGGATTCGCTGGATCGCACGCCCAAGGGCGTGAATTGCATCCAGTACCTGCCGACCGCCTCGCTGATGACCTACGTGATGGGCCTCGACGCCGCCAAGACGCGGCCCGCCACCGTAAGCGAGCGCGCCGAGATGCGCCGGCTGCTCCGCGAAGGCATGGAGGCGGGGCTGTGCGGATTTTCGATTCAGCGCCTCGGCCCCGACTCGACGCAAGCCGACTTCGACGGCTCGCCGATGGTCACCGACATCATGTGCGACGAGGACATCCTCAACCTGGCCGAGGTGCTGCGCGAGCTCGACGCCGGCTTCATCCAGATCACCCAGGCGACCGGCCATATCAAATCCGACATGGCGTTTCTCGAGACGCTCGCCGCGGCGGCGCGCCGCCCGGTGCTGCACAACGTGATCGTTCCGACCCGTAAAGATCCTTCGGTGCATCGCAAGAGCCTCAAGTGGCTGGCCCAGGCGCGCGCCAAGGGCCTGCCGATCTACGGGCAGACGGGGACCTTGCGCACCGGGTTCGCGTTCACCCTCGAGCATTGGAATCTTTACGACGCGAGCCCGGCGTGGCGCACGCTCACCACCGGCTCCAAGGAAGAGAAGCTCGCGAAGATGAAGGACCCGGCGCTGCGCGACGGCGTCAAGCGCGAGGCGCGCGCGGCGGACCGCCGGCTGCGCGCGATCCAGGCGGGAATCGGCGGGCCGATCCCGGGATTGATCGTGCAGCACTGCAACGATCAGCCCGAACTCGACAAGTACGTCGGCAAGTCGCTCGGCCAGATTGCCGACGAGGAGGGCAAGGACGCGATCGACGTGATGCTCGATCTGTCGATCGCCGGCGATCTCAAGGTCGAATTCCTCGGCCCCAATCGCGGCTTCAACGCCGAGTTCATGGCCGAGATCATGACCGACTCGCAGTACACCATCCCGGGCGTGTCCGACGGCGGCGCGCATACCAAGTTCTTCACCGGCGGCGCGTACACCACCGACTTCCTGCTCTGGCTGGTCCGCGACGAGCAGCGCGTCACGCTCGAGGAGGCGCATCATCGGCTCTCCGCGCTGCCGGCGCGCGCGGCGGGCTTCCGCGATCGCGGCGTGCTGTGCACCGGGGCGGCCGCGGACGTGGTTGTGTATGGACTCGAGGAGCTCGCGGTCGAGCCCGCATGGGTCGGCGAGATTGCGCACGATTTTCCGGGCGGCGAATGGCGCCGGGTGCAGCACGCGCGCGGCTACCATTACATCATGGTAAATGGCGAGTTGACCTTCGTCGACGGCAAGTCGACCGGCAACACGCCGGGCAAGCTTCTCCGCCGCGGCGCGGCGGTTTAACTGGCATGGGCCAGCCCTGCACCTAGGGGCACTCAGCAAGCCAGCACTGCCAGGTGCCAGCACCGGGGACCCAAGGGGCACTCCGGGAAGCGGTACTGGCTTAATTGAGACACTGAGAGCGGGAAATTAAGACACCATCTCGATGGTCACGTTGGCAAGAAATTACGGGAGATCAATCCGGGACCGCATTTTCAACAGAATCATCACCAATGGCTAAAAGATTTTGGTCGCCAAAAAGTCCACGATCAAATCGAGCGGGTGATCACGATCATGAAACTCTGTGACGACATGGATGACTTTCGCAGGAAATTTGCCCGCGTCTTCAAGAAGTCAGCGCTGGATGGGCAGATGAGTTTCGCGTGGGATCAGCCGTGAACCTACGCCACGCAGCCGCGCTCGCTTGTGGGCTGGTATCGACTAGCGCTTGCGGTATCGCTCAATGAGGAACAGCGCACCGCCAATGAGAAGAGCGATTCCGCTCGCACTTGAACCCGGATCGAGTTCAGGCACTGGAGAGGCCCATGCTGTGCCGCTTCCAGCCAGCCAGAATGTCGCGACAATCACAACCAACGGCAGTAGGCTTGACAGGGTTCGGCATCGCATCATTTTTGCTCCTTTCGAAGAAGGTTCAGCAAGCTTCTAGCGATTGCGCTGGATACTGTCAAATCACTAACTCAAACCAAATTAAGCCACTCGCGATTTGAAATTCAGACACTCCGCCCCGAATTAAGACGGTACCCAAGAAGCCCAGCTCCGTCGTCGCTGGCAAAACAGCTCTGCGCGCCGCCGGGGACGCCGCAGTCTTGCAGCCTACAGCCGAGCCGTTTCTCACCTTGGTTGCAGGGCCAAGCCCCTGCAACCAAGGTGAGAGCCAGGCTCCCCCGCCCCGCCCTCAAAGAAAGGCTCCTCAGGTGCTAACCGCGCGAACCGCGCATCCTGCCGAAACGGAAGTCTGAAGGCGATACGCCGTGTCCTGTCTAGAGCGACGACGTATCGCTCGATCGACGACGTATCGCGACCACGTATAGCTCGCCAGCGAACTCAGTACTCCGGCGAGGTCACCGTAGTCGTGGTCTGCTTCGTCGTCGTGGATGCGGGCATCGGCGGCGTCCTCACGATCGTCGTCGCATACGGAGGCCCCACGGCGGTGTAGGCGGGGTTGTAAGCGGTCGTGGTCTGCTTCTCGACGGCGCCGTTATTGAATTGGGTCGTGACAGTCGTCGAGTTCGCGGTCGCCGGCACCGTAGTCACCGTCGTCGGCACGTCAACCACCTGTACCGGTGGCTGCGCCGTGGAGTATTCCCGCGTAGTCGTGGTTTCGCTGGTGGTATCGGCGCAGCCGGCCAAACCTATAACGGCAACGCTGATTAACCCGGCTATCACTGCATTCAAGATGGTCTTCATGATTTCACCAATTGCTTAACGCTCGCCGGCGCCCTTGTGCCAGCCGATCACATCGACGTTCTCTTCCACGAGTAACGCAACTGATGTGCCGGAAAACCAAGCGCTGGTGGCTGGCAGAATGCCCGGTATTGTCTCCGTATTGATTCAACAATCCCTTCAGCAACCAGGAACTTAATTGTCGCATGTCATTCTGTGGTCACCGATGCGGAACTTCTGACTCGGAAAATTTTGCCAGGTGCCAGCAGCAGGGGCCAGCCCCTGCACCGGAGGGCCACGCAGGAAGCGCCAGCTCCGTTGCCGCTGGCAAACAGAGCTCTGCGCGCAGCGCCTGCGCTCCGCCCTAAGTTCCAACCGCGCTTCGCGGTTGGAACTTAGGCAGACTGCAGGCGTCGCTGCCGCCTACAGCGGAGCCATTTCTCACCTTGGTTGAAGGGCCTGCCCCTGCATCCAAGGTGAGAAGCCCCCACCGCGCCCTAGCTTCCTTGCGTTAGCGTCTTTCCATTCTTGCAGTAGTGCTTCCCGCCATTGGTCGAGCTTTGGCGAGGAAAGAGGCATGTCTTGCAGAGTTTCATTTGGGTTGCACACCATCTCCAGCGGCCCGTCGAGCGGACCGAAGGCTGCGTCTGCGACGTTGCCCAGCCCGTCCACGCAGACGTAGACGTCTTGCGGCAGGGGATCGGGGGGGCACCAAGAATCCAGCGCCTCTCCGGTACTGGGATTGTACATATAGGCGCAGCCGTCTGCCTTCGCCGGCCGCGCTCCGGTAAAAAATAGTATCGAAAGGCATAGCGGACCAATGAAACCAAGGTACTTTCCCATTGCTCGTACCTTCCTCTTCCTTCAAAGAGAGCGATCTCGTTATAGGTGTTGAACTGTTGTGTCGCCGGTGCACCTGGGTGCGCCCGCACGGCCGAGGCTTATCGATGAAGCAGCATTGCAATCCGGGCAGCTAGCAATTTCGCCATGAACTTGAGGGAGAACCCCGGGTAGCTGGGCACGTCACTCGGAAGGTCGCTGTTCCCGGGCCTGAACTTTGTCTGGACACGCATCTGCACGGGTGGAATATCTCCCTGGAACCGTGCCCGGTACACCGAAAACCAATGCCCTTTTTCGAAGTCGAGGAACATGGCTGAATTGCAACAGGCCGCGACTACTCTCTTGGTGGGCGACTTCTCTTTGATCCTGTAGTCCCGCAGGAATTGGGCTCCCCTTGAGCATTTGATGCGATCCTTCCGGTAGAGCAGGTATGCGGTCCCGCCATCGGGATTTCGAACCGGAGCCGCATTCGGGAGCGCTTCAATCTGACGGGCGCCTTCCTGGCAATCGTCGCAATAGCAGGCGACGCTCATAATAGGAGCACCGATCGCTTCGAGTTCGACGCTGCCGCATGAGCACCGGGCAGTCGCGTCATTCTTCGGCGTTTCAGACATCAGATACTCCCGTCAGCGTGCTGGTCGCCGCCACCGCCTCGAAGTTCTAAGAGCGCGAAGCGCGCATCTAGTCCAAAAGGGAAGCCTGAAACCTCGGTGAGGTTTCAGAAATTTTCTGAATGACTTCCCTGGCGAATCTTCGGCTCCCGTCCGAGCGCGGCGCGGCGCGCTATTTCCTGGCGCCCGGCAGGAAGTCGTCGAGCGGCACGCCGAAGCTGTTCAGCGCCCACGACACCAGGTTGTATTGGCCGACGGTGAACACCGCATCCATCATCTGCTCGGTGTTGTAGCGCTCCGCGAGCGTGTTCCAGGTCTCGTCGGAGAGCACCGAGTTTTCGAACAGGTCGTCGGCGGCCTGGACCAGCGCCGCATCATGGCGTTCCCATCCGGCCTTGGGCCCCTTGGTGATTTTGTCGATTTCGGCGTCGCTGAGTCCGGTGCTCTTGCCGATTCGCACGTGCTGTTCCCATTCGTAGGGCGCCTGGTTGAGCCAGCCGATGCGCAGGATCAGGATCTCGCGCTCGCGGGGCGCGAGGGTTTGATTGGGCGACAGGATATAGCCGGCGAAGCGTGACCACGCGCGCGCCAGCTTGGGATGGTTCATCAGCACGCGGAAGATATTGACGACCTTGTCATGGACCTTGTTGCGCTCGCCCATTTCACGGTCCTCGGCGCTAAGGGTGGAAAAGTCACGAAACGGAACGCGCTGTTTTCTCTCGATCATGAAATTTTCCTCCAGCCGGCTTCGAGCGCCGCTCGGCGCACAGTCCGGACCGACGCGCCGCGGCGCGATTGTTCGCGTCATCGCAATCAAGATGTACTGCAGAATCGCGATTTTCTCCATCGCTATTTTCCGTGCGGATGCGCCGTCCGCTTGGCTCAGCTTGATCGCTACGCGCGCGGAGCACAGCGGCCATCGAACTTCCCATCTAAGCTGACGGTAACGGCACCCCTTCTACCGATGGCCTTACTTGACCTTGTGTATAGAGGGGGCGGACGTGCTGGATCGATGGTCGGACCTTCATTCCCAATTGTGGCGCTTGCTTCGGCCCGCGCCTGGGAGATGATGAATTGACCCATTGTCTGATGGATCTCGACTTGCGGCCGTTTGAACTCCTGCAGTATTCTCGGCTTCTGGAGGAGGTGCCAACTAACAGTTGATTGAAGCTCGCTCGATCTTGGGCTCACAATACCGTGAACAAAAGCGCCCGAAATCGTCTACTGTTTGCTCTTCTCTTCTTCGCCTGCCTGTTTACACTGATCGCATGGCTTCAATACTGGTTCGTCAAAGACCAGCTTCATCGCACCGTCCTCGCCGAGATGAATGATTGGGCTGATGAGGTCATTGACGAGATAGACTACAGAGGCAAGTGGGACTTAGCTGGCTACCGTCGCAGCAACCCCGAGGCTCCGACTTATTACATCATCACCGCAGATGGTTTTTTGGTGGACATTGCGGGCCTGGTAAGCGGAATGATCCCACCCGTACGAATCCCCTCCGGACTGATATACGACCAACCTTTTAGCATCACATCCGAAATAGACGAACGGTGGCGTCTTTTCGCCAAAAGGGTGCGTGGAGGATTGGTAATTCTCGGCGTGCCTCTCTCCGATAGCCATCTCGACGTCGACGATCGCCTGCAAAGCAATTTTTTAGCATTCGGCGCAACGATCGACTCAGCCGCCGAGGTGACTGACAGACAGGTCGATCTTGCGATTGAGTATGCTGTAATCGACGATTCGGGCCGTCTCCGTAACGCTGCGGGTGGAATCCCGTTATTCACGAAGCAAAGAGCTAACGACCAGCTCCAAGGTGATGGCGCTTTGGTCGCACTTGACGGCGATCCATATCTCACAGTTTCCAGACGAATCGCCAACGGGTTAGCCTATCTTGTCCTCTTCAGGGACGTCGGACTGGAGCAGCAAATGCTGCACAATTCACTTCGATTCAACATGACCGTTGCGGGAACATGCTGGTCAATCTGCGCCATGCTAGTGGGTTTCTATCTGTACGGACAGCGAGGACCTCGGATTACCTGTGAACAGGCAATCTCTCAGGACGAGGGCCAAACCATTGAATTCAAGTCATCGCTAAGGTGGGACCTCAATCAGCGCAGGGTGGGTAAGGAGGTTGAAGGGGCAGTCATTAAGACCGTTGCCGCATTTCTGAACTCTGATGGGGGAGTTCTAATGATTGGCGTATCCGATGACAAGGTGGCCCTAGGCCTTGAGGCGGACTACCGCACGATCACCGACAAACCGAACAAAGATGGGTTTCTTCTGACTCTTCAACAAACACTGTCGAACGCGTTCGGTACAGACAACTTTACTCGCTACCTGCGGATAGATTTCTGCAATATTTCGGGAAAGGAAATATGCGTTGTATATGTTAGGCCTGCTCGCAGCGAAATGTTCGTCCAGGAAAAGACCGCATTGGGGTCAAAACAGTCTTTTTACATTCGCGTTTCCAACGCGACCAAAAGTCTCGAGGGTGCAGAAATGATGTCTTATGTTCGGCAACACTGGGGCATGTGAGTAGCTCGCAAGGTGAGGTTCCTTCGAAGTGTTTCAGCGCCGCTTGCGTTCAGAGATTAGGTGCCTTCTTATTCTTTTAGAGCGGCGTCGGCCCTCTTGTAGCTCCGCGAGTCCGTCTTCGATCTCCTCCTGCGCTGAGGTTGTCGGCGATTCCAGCGGCGAGGACTGCGGAACGGGCTTCGCACCCTCGAGGAGTCTGGACGTTGTGATTAGCGACCTCGGCCGCAAATGCGCGCGTCAGGCGGGATACGACGGAGCTTCTTAATCCTTGGAAACGGATAGGCTCAAAAGAGGGGCTGGCGGAGGCCGCCGAACCGCGAAACTAGGGAATTGTGTGGATTACCTTTCCGCTGGGATCGAAAAATTCGATCATGCTCGGCGAAGAGACCTTTTGGGGAAATATGGCCAAGCAGCGATACATTGATGATTTAGCGGAGAACGTGAGGAATCCCTCGACGGGCGCCACCGAATAAAGAACATCTCCGAGAGACTGAGTGGGTGCCATTCCAGTCTCAATCCCCTTAAGTGAGCCTGCCGAGGCTCTGTCTTCGTACCCTCGCCAGTCGCCTGTGAGCTCTTGCGCGCTAGAATCGAGCGTGGGAATGCTGGCGGTAAGATCCACGACCGAGTTGAGCGTGACCTTGACGTTGAGTATTCCCCAAGGCACGGCCGGATTCGGGATGACATTGTTGACCGATCCGAAGAGGGCCCCCACTTCGGTAAGAGCGACCAGGTGGTTTTCGCATAGGTAAAGAATCTCAAATACGCCCGTTCCCGCGTTGAAGCGCCCGGGTATCCACTTGGTCTGCGTGGTCTGGAGTGCAGTAGAGATGTGCTGGAGGGGGATCGCTCGGTACCAAACGCCGGTGAGGGGCTGCCGAGGTAAACCCGAACATCTACGCAGATTCACGAAATGAAGCCGTGCTTCAAAGCACGAATCAGATCGCGAACTCGATATTCCTCTTTCGTGCCGATCAACTGGGCCGGTTTGCGCCCCTGGAAGAAAAGATTTGGACTATCCAGCCACGCTTCGCTGTTCGGAATGACCCCTTTCACGTCTTCTTTCACGTCAGGATTTTCGCCTGGAAAGAGACTTGGCTGTTCAGACACCATTGTCGCCTTCTCCTTCACTAAGACCCTTTTATCAAAAGGATTGCGGCGAGGGTAGCCGTCCTACGATGCGTAGCGTTCCGGTGAGTTGATAGGAGCAAGAGTTCACTCCCAGTCACGGAATTGCACGTCTTGCCCCGTTCTCTCTTGCGCCTGGCCGGCATCCCGTAAAGCGATCGGCGCGATGTATGAATCCGATTCACACGCGCGACAATTGCGCCCACGCGGTATCAAAGAAGATATCAGTGGCGCCGATTTTCTCTTGAGATGCGCTGCTCGGATGGCTCAGGCGCGGATCGCCAGGACGACGCCTGCGGCGATTAGCGCAACGCCCGCTGCGTTTGCGATCGCGCGTGGGAAGGGCGCCAGCTTTTCGATCAGTACGAACACGGTTATCGCGGCTACCCACGCCAGATTCATTACGCCTGCGACGAATAGCAGCGTCATCAGCAGCCAGCAGCAGCCTACGCAGAACGCGCCGTGCTCGAGGCCCATCCGGAATGCGGCCGTCGGGCCGTCGCGCCATCGGGTCATGAAAAATGTAATTGGCGACTGGCAATGACCGAGACACGCCCCTTTCAGCGGGGTGAACTGGTAGATTCCCGTCGCGATCAAAATCGCGGCGCCTACGATTGGCGTGGCGCTGAGCGCATTCGAGATGATCGACGCGTGCTGCAGCGCGGCCTGCCCGAGCGTCGCGGCGGCGCTGAACGCGGTCCACACCACCAGGTATCCAGCGGCGAATAGCCATACGCATAGCGTCGACGCGCGCCCGCGGCTGCGCGCGATCCGCGCGTACATCAGGACCATCGGGCTCGCGCTCGGCAGCATCATCGCGACCATCATGACCGCCCACATCATGAACGTGAGCCACAGGTCCACCAGCGGCATCGGGAGCGGCGCGACGATCCGCGCAACGATACCGCCCAGGTCCGCAGGCGCCATCGGCATCTTCACCAGGTAAAGCCACGCCAGCAGAGTCACCGCGCCGAGCTCCGCCACGATGACCGCGCGTTCCCGAATCGGCAGCGGCGCCGGAGCGAATGGTTCCGCAGATGGCATCGCGCGATTGAAGACTACGCGTTCGACCAGTTGATCGGAGCGAAGTGACCGTTGCGTCCCGAGTTGTCGAACGTGAGGTTGTGATCCTTGTACCGGCTCGAGATGCCCTTGGCCGCGGCGAGCCGCCGCGACAGCGGATGGCCCACGTTTTCGAGCCACACCACCTGCTTGCCCGCGCCGTCGATTCCCTCGACAGTCACCTCGGTGATGCCCGCGATGGAGACCTTGCGCACCTTTCCCTCGGAGCTGAATGAAATCGGCGCGGACCTGGTGGGCAGCGTTGTCGAGATCATTCCGAGCATCAACGACGGAGGACCGCCGGCGGCGCCGCTTATGATCGTCTCCAGCGCCGCGCGCTGCTCGTCATTCCCGCGGCTGTCCACATAGACGGCGAGCGTGCCGCCGCCTTGCGCCATCGGTCCCGGCGTGATCAGCGCCTGCATCGCGTTGAGCCCCGCGAGGTCGACCTTGCCATAGTTGCCCTTGCTGATGTGGAAGGCCAGCACCACGTCGCAGTGGCCCTCCGTCGGGCGCGCCTGGGCATGCGAGAGAAGACAGGGGCACAGCACCTCGCAGTTGCAGGACTCGAAGTATTCGCCCTCGATACGCCAGCCGGTCTTCGTGGTACTCATTTCGGTCCTCCTGCGCGTGCTTCGGTCCGGGAGCTTTTGCCGGGAAAGATATCAGTAGCGCGCTTGCATCAAGACGGCTATCGGGACAGAAATCAGGAATCGAGGTGTCATCATGAGTTCCGCGACTATTGCCGCCGAGACCGCAGCCCCCCGCGAGTCAGTGCAAGCCACGCTCAACTACCTCGCGCCGATGACGGAAAAGCCGCACAGCTACGCGTACGAGCCGCCGCCCGGCGAGCCGCAGACCAATCGCGTCATCGAGAAACAGATGGTCGCCATCCACGATGCGCGCGCGATCGAATCGCGACTGTCGCTCGACCGCGAAGGCTTTACCGTGGTTCATAAGCAGAGCGCGGTGGCCGACTTCTTCGACGACGACGAGGTGCGGACGCGCTACTATCCCGAATGCGAACGGATTCTCGCGGAGGCGACCGGCGCCGTCCGGGTCGTGGTGTTCGATCATATCGTGCGGTCCGCGACGCGCGCCAAGCTCGGCGCGAAAGGCGTCAAGCTGCCGGCCAAGGGCGTTCACAACGACTACACCCTGAGCTCCGGCCCGCAGCGCGTCCGCGATTTTTTCCCGGAGGAGGCGGAGCGCCTGCTCGAAAATCGTTTCGCCATCATCAACGTGTGGCGGCCGATTCACGGCACGGTCCAGGAATCGCCGTTGGCGGTGTGCGACGCGCAGAGCATCCGGCCAACTGACTTC
The DNA here is from genome assembly GCA_036521875.1 of Binataceae bacterium (SeqCode). Classification (GTDB taxonomy): domain Bacteria; phylum Desulfobacterota; class Binatia; order Binatales; family Binataceae; genus DATDGX01. The sequence goes on along the minus strand of DATDGX010000160.1, from coordinate 1,784 downwards.
GTCGCCAGCGATTTGATCTACCCGCATCGCAGAGGCGAGATCATGGCGGTGACATTCAACCCCACCCATCGATGGTACTACGTGTCCGCGATGCGGCCCGACGAGGTGCTGCTGTTGAAGTGTTTTGATTCCGCGCTCGACGGCCGCGCGCGTTTCACCGCGCACACCGCGTTCAGCGATCCGACCAGTAAGCCGGACGCGCCGGCGCGCGAGAGTATCGAGACGCGGGCATTCGTTTTCTTTCCGCCAGAAAAGAAGCAAGTAGGGAGGACGTCGTCATGATTCGGCGCTTTCAGTTCGAGGCGGAAATCTACGAGACGTTCAGTTGCGTGCCGATGGCGGGTCGGCGCAAGCTCGACCGGGTCGGATTAAAGGTAAGCCTCGAGCAATGGCAGAAGCTGGGACGCGGGGAGCGCCTGATGATTTGCCACGCGCCCGCGGAGTCGGACGAAGAGTGCGACGCGCTGCGGCTGTTCGTCCGGGAAGTGACGTTCGCGCGATGCGGTGTTATTCCCAAGGACCTACCCGATGAGGTCCGCCAGGGCGCCACGCCGCCTGCGGCGCCGCCGCCTCAATTGGTAGACAACGCGAAGGCCGCCGGCGTGATGATTACTCAGAACGCGTGGGACGGGCTCGACGACGATGAGCGCTACGCACTAATCAAATTGGGTGGCGGGGCGCCGCAGAGTCACAACCTCGAGGTGGCGCTCGCGGAGTTTCTCGGTCCCGCGGCGGAACAGGATCCAGGTGGCGAGCTGAATCGCATCAAATGCCAGCGCGCGTAGCTTTCCGCATTTCAAAAATCAGGAGGACATATGCAGCAAATTCGTTTTGACGACGTCGAGGCTCTGCGCTCGAAAGTCAGCACCGAGTTTGGCAAGTGGAGCAAACCTATCGAGGTGACCCAGGAGAAAATCAACCAGTTCGCCGACGTCACCGGCGATCATCAGTGGATTCATATCGACATCGAACGCTGCAAGCGCGAGAGCCCGTTCGGCGGTCCGGTCGCGCATGGATTCCTGACGCTCAGCCTGCTGCCCGCGTTCGAAACCGAAAACGACTGGCAGGTCGTCGGCCAGCGCAACGTGGTCAACTACGGAGCGAACAAGCTGCGCTTCATGTCGCCGGTGCCGGCCGGGTCGAAGGTCCACGCGCGCAATCGCATGATCAGCGTGGAGCCGAAAGCGATCGGCACCCAAGTCACGCAGGAGACGCACGTCCACGTCGTGGGCCAGGACAAGCCGGCTTTCGTTTATGAAGGGATCTTTCTGTACATTAAGTGAGCGCTACGAAAAGAGCGCGGGAAGGGCCCTAAAATCAGCGGAAAGCCACGGGTTCGGTTTTTCTAAACGATTGTTTAGCAACTACGGCGCGTCCTCGTCGTCATTCGATCAGGAGGCGTCGCTATGAAGAAGCTGTGGAAGTTGACGATCGCTGCTGCGTTTTCGCTTTCAATGCTGATGTTGTCTCTTCCGGGACGCGCCAGCGCGGAATCGGCATATTACCCGCCGACGCAGATTCAACAGGTCGCCTACTACCCGTTCGCGACCGTGTACGGATATCGTCCGTGGGCGTGCAGCAATCCCTGGTTCCGCCGGCATCATCGCCGCATGTGCTGGTAGCGCGATCGCGGCGCCGCTGATTCAGCGCGCCGTTGCTGAATCGGGGGGTTGGCGCGGTCTCGACCCGCAGGGTCGTTCCCGCGCCAAGCCGGAATGCGCGGCGCTCGCGCGAGCGCATCGATCGCGAGAAGCGGCGGCGCGATGCCGCTCGCTTCTCGCGAC
>DATDGX010000159.1:0-1663 GCA_036521875.1 Binataceae bacterium (SeqCode) | reverse complement strand
ACCCTCGAACTTGCGGCGCTGGCCTCGCGAATGTTCGAGATGGTCGCGGCGTACACCGATCTCTCGATGGTGACGCCGCTGGACGAATGCGATCGGCGCTGGCTGGGCGTCCTGCGCAGGGTCTAGGGCTTACGGACCACGGCGTTCAGATGATCCGTGATGTCGAGGGCGGTGGCGTGCCAGGTACCATCAAGTTCCAGAATTTGGATCGATCCTAGCTCCACGATCGGTTCAGCACTCACCAGGCGGCTCACGATCGCACGAATCACGCCGCGATGCGCCACCAGCAGCGCGCGCTGATCTATATTACCGGCGCCCGGATTCCAAATCGCGAGCATCCGATCGACACCGCGCTCAACCCGCTCGGCAAACGCGGCGCGGCTCTCACCGCGCGGATAGGCGTACGCCGGCGCGAGCCGGTCGGCATTCCATCGCGCGGCTTCCTCGGGATAGCGTTCGAGAATTTCGTCCGCCGTCAGGCCCTCGAAGAGGCCGAAGTCGACCTCGACGAACTCGTCGAGCGTGTCGACGGGAGCGCTGGCGCCGGCGATCAGGCGCGCGCCTTCCGCTGCACGCGAAAGCGGACTCGCGAAGACCCGCGTGAACTCGGGGCCACCGTGGCGCGCGGCGACCGCGACCTTGGCGGCGCGCATCTGCTCGCGGCCGAGCGCGGAGAGCGCCACGTCGGTGCGACCGTGATAGCGGATGCTCGACTCCCCTACGGTCTCGCCGTGACGAACCAATATTAACGCCGGCCCCTTTGATCGCGTCATGCGGAGGTCTTCGCGCGCGCCGCGCCCGCGTCTTCGTCGTCGAGCGGATTCAATACCAAACCGGTCAGCAGCTTCGGATAGAAGTAGGTCGACTTCTCCGGCATCGTCGCGCCCGCGTCGCTCACCAGCTCGACATCGCGAATCGAGGGCGGGTTCATGAGAAAGGCGCCGTCGGCGCGGCCGTCACGCACCGCATAGAGGGCAGCGCGCGCATCAATCGTGTACTCGATACCGCCGCCGGTGCGAATCTCCTCTGCGCGAATTGAGAAGATTCGATCGAACACCAACGCGTGCAAAATCGAAACGTCGAGTTCGCGGACCTCGGGTGGCGCACCGGGAAGCGCCGCCGCGAGCGTGGCGGAGTCCTTTTCCTTCAATGTCAGCAGCCAGGCCTTCACTTTAATTTCGGTTGTCGAGCTTCCCGGACTCGTCGCGCTTCGCAGTGCAACGCCGAGCACGCCGCGGCCTGATTGTTTCAGCCGCGCGAGCATCGCGTTCGGGTCATCGAACTCATTAACCTCGAACAGCTCGCGCGCGCGAGTGGCGAACGACGCGATCGCATCCGCGGCGAGCCGTTTCACCACGCGATGGGTCGGCAGGATGACGAGGCCGGGATCATCGCAGGGCACCAGCGCCATCATCACGTAGTCGAACGCCTGCGGTGTGGGCGAGTCATACTCGGCGCGGCACGCGCGGCGGTAGTTGAGCGCGGTTTCGTAGCGATGGTGTCCGTCGGCGATGAGCACGCGGGTCGCGGCGAGCTCACGCTGCACGATCGCGATTTCCTCCGGCGCCTCGATCGGGCGAAGCTGGTTGCCGATGCCGAGGTCGTCGTTGAGTTCGATCATCGGCGCGCGCGCCGACACGATTTCGCGCAAGCGATCGAGCTC
>DATDGX010000158.1:0-44507 GCA_036521875.1 Binataceae bacterium (SeqCode) | reverse complement strand
AATCGATCTGAATCTGGTCCCCGCGAGCGGACTTGGCGGACGTGTCAGCAAGCGCGACGTGCTTAGCTACCTCGAGTCGCTGCGCCAAGGCACCGCGCAAGTCGCGGCGGCCGGAAATGGCGCGGCCGCGACGCCCGCGCGTCCGCCCGCGGCGCCGTTGCCCGCATCGCCGAGCACGGCGCCGCCGGCAACCGGCGGCGGGTACCATCCTCCGATCTATCAGCCGCGCGAGGGCGACCTCGTCGAGCCGTTCACGCGGCGGCGCAAGCTCATCGCCGAGCACATGGTCTATTCGAAGACGCATTCGCCGCACGTCGGCACGGTTGCCGAGGTTGACGTGACGGCGGTGACGCGCCTGCGCGAGCGCCACAAGGACGAGTTCCAGCGGCGTGAGGGATTCGCGCTTACCATGCTTCCCCTGGCTGCGGCGGCGACGGTGCGCGCGCTCAAGGAGTTCCCGCGGATGAACGCCTCGGTCGCGGGCGACTCGGTGGTGATTCGCCGCCAGATCAACCTCGGTATCGCGATGGACACCGACGAGGGCCTACTGGTGCCGGTAGTCAAGGCGGCCGAGGGGATGTCGGTGGTAGGTCTCGCGCGCGAGATCGAAAATCTCCGCCGCAAGATTGCGGACAAGAAAATCAACGCCGACGATCTCGCGGGCGGCAGCTTCACGCTTTCCAATCCGGGGCGCGAGGGCAACCTGTACGGATTTGCGATCATCAATCAGCCGCAGGTGGGGATTTTGAGGATGGGCGAGATAAAGAAGCGCCCGATGGTGACGGAGGTCGACGGCGCGGACGCGATCGCGATTCGCACCATGATGTATCTCGCATTGTCGTACGACCATCGCGTCGTCGACGGCGTGCTCGGGAATCGTTTCCTCTACCGCACCGCGCGGATTCTCGAGGAAGCGGACTTCGAGCTCTAGTGTTTCCCTCTTCCGGCCGCGTGACTCCGGCCCCAGCGGATTCACGATAACGGAGAAAAAATCATGCGTGCGATGGTGGTCGAGAAGCCCGCTCCGATCGAGACAAGTCCTCTGCGACAAGTCGAGGCGCCGGTCCCCGATCCCGCGGCGGGTGAGCTTCTGGTCCGCATCCGGACTTGCGGCGTGTGCCGCACCGACCTTCACGTCGCCGAGGGTGACTTGCCGCCGCGCCATCCGCGAATCATCCCGGGGCACGAAGTTGTCGGCGTCGTCGAGCGCCTCGGTCCGGGATGCGCGCGCTATGCGCCGGGAGCCCGCGTCGGAATCGCGTGGCTGCGCGAGACTTGCGGCACCTGCTCGTATTGCAAGCGCGGTCGCGAGAATCTCTGCCCCAACGCACGCTTCACCGGCTACGACCACGACGGCGGCTACGCGGAGTTTGCGGTGGTGCGCGAGGATTTCGCGTATGCGCTTCCCGGCTCGGTCGGCGATCAGGAGGCGGCGCCTCTTCTGTGCGCGGGCATCATTGGGTTTCGCGCGATCAAGCGCGCGGAGATTAAATCGGGCGCGACTGTCGGCCTCTACGGCTTCGGTGGCTCGGCGCATCTGACGATCCAGGTGCTGCGTCATTGGGGATGCCGCGTGTTCGTGATGAGCCGCGGCGGGTTGCATCGCGAACTCGCCGAGAGTCTCGGCGCCGCATGGGTGGGCAGCGCGGAGGAGCGGCCGCCCGCGCCGCTTGACGCTGCGATTCTGTTCGCGCCGGCGGGAAACCTGGTGCCACCCGCGCTTCAGGCGCTCGATCGCGGCGGCGTGCTTGCGATTGCGGGAATCTACCTGAGTCCGATTCCGACGCTCGATTACGACCGCGATCTATTCCAGGAGCGCGAACTGCGCAGCGTTACCGCCAACACGCGCGCCGATGCCGAGGAGTTTCTGAAAATCGCGGGCGAGATTCCGATTCGTACCCATACCGCCGCGTTCGCGCTGAGCGACGCGAACACCGCGCTGCAGATGCTGAAGCACGATCAGATCAAAGGAGCCGCGGTTCTCAAAATTTCTTGAGTACTCAGAATTTCGTGCGTCGATGATCACGGCGTCCTGGTTTTGCTTCATCGGAGAGCGCGCTGGCATTAGGGTTTGTTGACCCGCCGTCGCGATGCTTGCTAGCGTCAATTTCGGACGCATCAAGGTAGCGGTCAGCCGCGGGAGCTTCAACATCAATGGCCGAAATCAAGCGAGCGAGCGAGCGAGCGACGGGCGAGGAAGTATTGCTCGGCGATGCCGCCGTGCTCACGCGCGTGGACAAGGCGATCGGATGGGCGCGCAAGTTTTCGATTTTCCCTTATCCCTTCGCAACCGCGTGCTGCGCAATGGAGTACATGTCGCTGTCGATGACGCCGTACGATATCGACCGCTTCGGCGCGCTGTTGCCGCGCTTCACGCCGCGTCAAGCTGACCTGCTGATGGTGATCGGCACGGTGACCGTCCGCCAGGGACCGATCCTGCGCCGCGTCTACGATCAGATGGCCGAACCCAAATGGGTGATGGCGTTTGGCGCGTGCGCTTCGACCGGCGGCTTCTACGATAACTACGCCACGCTGCCCGGAATCGACCGAATCATACCGGTCGACATCTACGTGCCTGGATGCCCGCCGCGGCCCGAGTCGGTGCTCGACGGCCTGATGGCGCTGCAGCGCAAAATCCAGGGACAGAAGCAGAAGCTGATGGCGCTCGGCTCCCGGCACGAGGCGACCCAGCCGTAAGGCTCCGCTGCGCTCGCGATGGAACGGATACTAACCCGCTGGCTGGATATCCCTGACCTCCGCAAGCTCGAGGTCTACGAAGCGCACGACGGTTACCAGGCGCTGCGCAAGGCGCTGACCGCGATGTCGACCGACGACATCATCAACGAGGTCAAGTCGTCGAACCTGCGCGGACGCGGCGGCGCCGCATTTCCGACCGGCACCAAGTGGAGTTTCATACCGAAAGATTCGAAGAAGCCGGTCTACGTGTGCTGCAACGCCGACGAGAGCGAGCCCGGCACTTTCGCCAATCGCTACCAGCTCGAGAACGATCCGCACGGGATAATCGAGGGCATCCTGATCGCGTGCCGCGCCGTCGGCGCGCATACCTGCTACATCTACTTCCGCGGCGAGTTCACCGAGCAGAAGCGGCGCTTCGAGCAGGCGCTCGCCGAGGCGCGTGCAAAGAACTACCTCGGCGCGAACATCATGGGCTCGGGCTTCGACGTCGAGATTTATACGCATCGCGGCGCCGGCGCTTACATCTGCGGCGAAGAAACCGGGTTGCTCGAGTCGCTCGAGGGGAAACGCGGATATCCGCGCAACCGTCCTCCGTTCCCGGCGATACAGGGAGCGTTCGGATGCCCGACGGTGGTGAACAACGTCGAGACGCTGGCCAACGTCCCGCACATCATCAACCGCGGCGCCGCGTGGTACCGTTCGATCGGTCCCGAGAAAAGCCCCGGCCCGAAACTGTTCTGCCTGTCGGGACACGTGAACAAGCCGGGACTTTACGAATTGCCGATGGGCTTTCCGCTGAAGGATTTGATCTACGAAGTCGGCGGCGGAATCCTCGACGGCAAAAAGCTCAAGGCCGTCATCCCGGGTGGCGCGTCATTTCCACCGTTCACCGCGGAAGAAGCCGACAAGGTCATGATGGACTTTGACTCGGTGCGCGCGGCGGGCTCGCTGATGGGCACCGCGGGCGTGATGGTGATGCACGAGGACACCTGCATGGTCGACGCGCTCAAGACCGTCGCGCATTTCTTCCATCACGAGTCGTGCGGACAGTGCACGCCGTGCCGCGAAGGATGCGGCTGGATCGAGAAAGTGATGATCGATCTCGAGGCGGGGCGCGGGAAAATGGAAGACTTGAGCCTGCTGATCGATATCGCGAACAACATGGAAGGCAACACCATCTGCGTGCTCGCGGATTCGCTTTCGATGCCGACGCGGGGATTCGTCAACAAGTTTCGCTCCGAGTTCGAGGATCACGTACGGCTGCAGCGATGCCCGAAACGTAGCGGCGAGAGCAAGCTCGCGGCGGCGGCGGCCTGAGCGGAGAAGCTCCGATGGCGAAGCTCACGATCGACGACAAGCAGATCGACGCGCCGGACGGAATCAACCTGATTGACGCCGCCGAGCGCGCCGGCATCGAGATTCCGCACTACTGCTACCATCCGGGGCTCACCGTGGTGGGCAATTGCCGGATGTGCCTGGTCGAGATCGAAAAGGCGCCCAAGCTTCAGATCGCATGCAACACCAAAGTCGCCGAGGGCATGGTAGTGAAGACCCGGAGCCCGCGCGCGGTTACCGCGCAAAAGGCGGTGCTCGAGTTCCTGCTTATCAACCATCCGATCGATTGTCCGGTTTGCGACCAGGCCGGCGAGTGCAAGCTCCAGGATTACTACATGGACTACGATCGGCAGCCCTCGCGCTTCCCGCTCGGCGAGAAGAATCACAAGGGCAAAGCGCTTGACGTTGGCTCCGACGTGATGCTCGACCAGGAGCGCTGCATCTTGTGCGCGCGATGCACGCGGTTCTTCGACGAGATCACACACACCAGCGAGCTCGCGATTTTCGAGCGCGGCGACCATTGCGTAATCGACACTTATCCCGGCAAGCCGATTCACAACAACTACGCCGGCAACGCGATCGACATCTGTCCGGTCGGCGCGCTCACCGAAAAAGATTTTCGATTCCGGATGCGGGTCTGGTACCTGCATCGAACCTCTTCGGTGTGCGCCGGATGCGAGCGCGGATGTTCGATCGACATCTACCAGCAGCGCGGCCGCATCTACCGCTACAAGCCGCGCGCCAATCCCGAGGTGAACAGCTACTGGATGTGCGACGAGGGCCGCCACAGCTTTGTGCCGCTGCAGCATGAAACGCGGCTCACCGCGCCGCTAGCGCAGTCGGGAGATCGCCTGGTCGCGGAAACCTGGAGCGTGGCGCTCCGGCGCGCGGCGTCGGTGGTCAACGACTACAAGGAGCGGTGGGGCGCCAAATGTATCGGCGCCGTGATCGACGCGCATTCGACCAACGAGGAGGCGTTCGCGCTCAAGCGCCTGATGCGCGAGACGATCGGCTCCGATCGCCTCGCGGCATTGAGCTGGTCGCCGCCGGGCGCGAGCGGAAACGACAATCTGCTGGTGCGCGCGAACAAGAATCCTAACTCGCGCGGACTTGCAGCCCTGGGCATCGCGGACGACGGACTCGAAGCGCTGACCGCCGCCGTTGCTGCGGGCGAGCTGAAGATGCTGATCGCGATGCGCGCCGACCTGGTTCGCGCGCTCGGCGAGCAGGATTTCGTCCGCCGTTTCGGTGCGCTCGATTATCTGCTGGTGCTGGAGACCGACGCCAATCAGACCGGCCAGATGGCCAATCAGATTCTGCCGCTCGCCATCTATCCGGAGAGCGAAGGAAGCTTCACCAATTTCAAAGGGCGCGTGCAGCGGATCAATCAAGCGTTCCCGCCGCCCGGACAGGCGCTCACCGGTATCGAGGCGATCGCGAGGCTGGGCCATGCGATCGATGGCGTTGAGCGGCCGAAGACCGCTGATGTCCTTTTCGCCGAGATGGCGCGCGAGGAGCCGGCGTTTCGCGGGCTCACCCTCGGCGCGCTGGGCGCGTTCGGCCTCGACCTAGCGAGCTGACGCGCGCCGCGCTGCTCACCCTTTACAGTTGAAGCGGAACTTCGAACGGCCGCCGCCGATCTCCGCGATCCGGTTGCGGAGCTTCGCCGCCGCCGGCAGGTCGGGAAACGCGGTGACGAACGCCTGCAGCCCGGCGACCGTCTCCTTCTGGCTGCCGCACGCGCAAATGCCCGACGCCAGTTCCGCATCGAGGCTGTCGATCTCACCCTGCGCCTCGTTTTCGTATTTGTCGGGATACCGGGTGCGGAAATCCAGCCATCCGCGGTACAGCGAGACCATCAGCTTCCCGTCGTACAGCGTGCATCCCGCCGCGCCGTTCTCCCGACGGATATAAGCGGGCGCCCCGGGATTCGTGTCCGGTTCGGTGCGCGTGTAGATCTCGAAGAACGCGACATCGGCCGGCGTGCCCTTGCGCTTGGCAAGTTCCTTGAAAAACTGATTCTTCGGCGTAACCAGGTTGGCCGCACCGGGACCCCTGGCCGCGGTCGGCGCGATGGCATTGACGGCGCCGCGGCTCACAACGAAACCTTGCATCTGATCCTGTACCGACTTGAAATCCGCTTCGCTCAAATCCTGAACGACCGCTTGCACCAGCGGGCTCGCCTGAATGCCGAGCTCGAAGACTGGCTGTATCGACGCAGGTCCGCGCGTGGCGACAAGCTCCTTCATCGCCGCGGAATAGCTCGCAACCTCCGGCGGGATTTCCGCCGCCGGTTGAGCTGCCAGCGCATTAGTATTGATGCTGAGCGCCGCGAGCAGCGCGGCCATCGCGAGCGCGATCAGCTCGAAACGAAGATGACGCGCGAGCCGCCTGTGTTGACGTTGATTTGATCGCATCGCGAGTGGCCCCGAATCGGTAGCATCGCGATGCGTCCGCGCGCAAGGCACGCCGGAGTTGGCGCTCAGTCAGTTCAATTTCAATCTAAGGTCGGGTGAAAAACCACCTCGACGCTGTCCAGGTACGCGACCAGTTCCTCTGCTAATTTCGCTGCGGCGCCGTCGTCACGATCCTTCGCTGCCTGCTCGAGCTTGGCGCCCAGCTCTGTTACCATGTCGAGGCCGTAGCTTCCGCCCTCGCCCTTGAAACGATGCGCGATGTTCGCGATCAGCTTGTAGTCCTTGCGCTCGATCGCGGGGCCGAGCGTTTTGCTCTCGGCGCGCTTGCGGGCGAGGAAGCCGGGCATCAGGTCGCTCAGCTCGTCGTCCACGTCCACGATCACTCGCGCGCGATCACTTGCCTGCATTGCTGCTTCATCCATCATTCTATTTCCCATTCGCGATCCTCCATTCCTCTCCGATTGCTCCTCGCCCGCGGCGATTCGTTGCGCGGCGGCTCGCTAGTGACCGCGTCGCTAATCGCCTGGAGCAGGGTTGCTTTCTTCACTGGTTTGACTACGTGTGCGTCGCATCCGGCTTCTTTGGTTTTGCGGAACGCGTCGTCGAGCGCCGACGCGGTAAGCGCGATAATCGGGGTGCGGGGCAGGCCGCGTTCGCTTTGCCATTGACGGATCGCCCGGGTCGCGGCGTAGCCGTCCACTTCCGGCATCTGGATGTCCATCAGCACCAGGTCGTAGCGGCCGGTCTTGATGGTGTTGATCGCCTGGCGCCCATTTTCGACCTGATCGAGCAGGTAGGGCGTCTTCTTGAGATATGCCGCGACCAACGCGCGATTGTCCGGTGAGTCGTCGGCGATCAGGATTTTGAGAGCACGATCCACGATGATCGCTTTCGGTGCGGCAGCAGCGGCCACCGCGGCGTCAGTTTTCTGCCGCTCGGCGGCCGCGATGCTCACGCCCGACATCGCGCGCGCGATCGCAGCCAGAAGCTCGGACCGCCGCACCGGCTTGGCCACGTAATTTTCGAAACCCGCCGCGCGCAACCGCGCTATCTGGGTCGTCAGGTCGTCGGCGCTCAGCATCATCACGAATGCCGCCGAATCTCCGGTCCGCGCCCGCGCGCCGAGCGCCATATCGTAGCCGGTCATCGCGGGCATCTTGCCGTCGATCACGATTACCCGGTACGCGGCGCCCGCCGCGCGCGCGCTTTCGATCATCGCGAGCGCGTCCTCGCCGGAGTCGGCTTCCGCCACTGTCAGGCCGCGCGCGGCCAGGATCTCGGTGAGGATTGAACGGTAGCCCGGGTTGTCGTCGACGATCAGGATGGTCTCGCCTGCAAAGGAGCGCTCCTCCGCGGCCGTTTCCGAGCCGAGGCGCGGCGCAACGCCGACCCGCGCGGTGAACGAGAACTTGCTGCCCTTACCGACTTCGCTTTCCACATCGATGGTTCCTTGCATCAGCGCCACCAGCCGATACGCGATCGCGAGGCCGAGGCCGCTGCCGCCGTACTTGCGGGTAGTCGAGGAATCGGCCTGCGTGAACACCGAGAACAGCCCGCCGAGCTTGTCGCGCGCGATGCCGATCCCGGTGTCGGCGACCGCGAACTTGAGTGCGCCCAGTGCATCGGAGTCCGAGTCCGGCTCGATAGTAACGAGGACTTGCCCGTGCGAGGTGAACTTGATTGCGTTGCCGACCAGGTTTACCAGGATCTGCCGCAGCCGCAGCGGATCGCCGACCACCGTGGCGGGCACGCCGGGACCGTAACGCGCCATCAGCTCGACGCCTTTTTCGTGCGCGCGAAAAGCCAGCGTCTCGAGAACCTTGTCGCTAAGCTCACGCGCATCGAACTCGATCGCCTCGAGGTGCAAGCGCCCACTCTCCACTCGGGCGAGGTCGAGGATGCCGTCGATAAGCTCGAGCAGCGCGTGGCCGTTACTCACCACCGTGTTGGTGTAGCGGCGCTGCTCGGTGTCGAGCGCGGTCTCGGCAAGCAAGTCGGCCATCCCGAGAATCGCGTTCATCGGCGTGCGGATCTCGTGGGACATGCTGGAGAGAAACTCCGACTTGGCGCGCGAGGCCGCCAGCGCCGCTTCACGCGCGTCGACCAGCTCATGCTCGGTGTGCTTGAGCGCGGTGATATCGCGTGTGATCGTGAGAGTGCAGAGCTTGCCGCCCAGCTCCAGTACCACGGCCGAGACGAGGCTCGGCAGTAGCCTTCCGTCCTTCATCCGGAATGTAGCTTCGGCATTTCTGATTTCTTGCTTGCTCGCGAGTTCCAGTAGAAATTTGAAAAGCTGATCGGGCTCCGCCCAGAGGTTGACGTCCTGGAAGCCGTGCCCGATTATCTCTTCACGGCTGAAACCGGTGTAGCGGACGAATTCTTCGTTTACGTCGAGATAGCGGCCGTTCGCGACGTCGACGATCGTGATGCTATCGAGATTGGCTTCGAACAGTTTCCGCAGCATCGCCTCGCTCTCGCGCAGACGTGCTTCGCTCGCATGAACCGCCTCGACCTGGCGCAAGGTTTCCTCGCGCGCGACCAGCAGCTCGTGCTCGGTCTTCTTGAGCCCGCGGATGTCGCGGGTGAACGATACGATGCACAGTTCGCCGCCCAGTTCGACCATGGTCGCGGAAATCAGGGTCGGTATGATGGTGCCATCGCGCGCACGGAACTCCACCTCCATGTTCTGAACCTTCTGCTCGGCGCCGAGTCTTACCAGGAATTCGGTGCGCCGATTTTTATCGGCCCATACGTTCAAGTCAACATCGCGGGCGCCGAGAACTTCGTCCTTGCTGAATCCCGCGTCCACGTATGCCTGATGGACATCTATATAACGGCCGTCGCTGACCCGGGTGATGGTGATCCCGTCGAGGCCCACCTCGAAAATCTTCCGCAGGGTGGCCTCGCTATCGCGGAACTGGCGATGCGCGCGCTCGCGCGCCTCCATCTCCACCTGGAGCTGGCGATGGGTCTCGTGCAGCATCGCTATGTGCCCGGCCATTTGGCGCCGATATCCCGCGCCGATATGGACTGCGATCTGCGACAGCAGCGCCGCCGCGATAAATGCCAGCCAGTTCATCAGCGGCGACGGATCGACGACTCCCGACCAATGCCCGGCCGCTACCATCAATCCGATCGCCGAAGCGTTGAGCGGTGTCTGCCATCGCATGCTCCACGGCGTTACCGCTCCGGTCCCGATCATGATTATCGACAGCGCAATCCGCAGGGGATCGATCGCCGCGTCGATGATGCCGATAGCCGCCAACATCGCCATCGTGAACACGTTGAATGCGAGCGTGAGAGCGCGCCAATGGCGATGGAAGAACGAAAAAAAAGTCAGGCTGAAACAAACCGCGATGACGCACAGGCTGACCAGATGCAGCGCAAAGACCGTGGCGGACAGTTGACGATGCGCGAGAAAATCGTAGAGCGCATAGCCGCCCAGGTAGAGAAGAAGAACCACCGCGCCCGAGCGCGTCAAGCGCGTCGCGCGTTCGCTGTCGACCTCACTTTCGCGCAGCTCGATGGTCGCGTGCGACCGATGAGTGGTCGGTGCGGCAATCGACGGGATAATCCGGCGATTCGCAACGGCGTAACGAGCACCGTTCAGCGTACGCGGATGAGCAGCCAGGCGATCGGAGCGTGCCGGCGGCGGCGTGACATCATCGCGCTCGCCCGTCCCGGCCCCGGGAACGTCAGGCGCCTGATGCCCGCTCGGATCGGACGAGGCGAGGGACATATGAGGATAGCAATTGCGATGCCCGCGAATCCGTACCACCTGCGGCACATCGGCGAACTCGAGCTAGGGCTATCGTATCCCTTGTGCGGCACGATTTTTTACAGCGTCCGGTCTTGACACATATCGACGAGCGAAGAAAAGGGCCAGTGCATATCGACGATAGCGGTTTCGTTCCTCGCTCCGCGGCGCGCCGCCGTACCTATCGCATCACCGCAATGCCAGCTCGAAATCCTCGATCAGATCGTCGCTGGTCTCGAGGCCCACCGACAATCTCACCAGCCCCTCGCCGATTCCCGCGCGCGCCCGCTCCTCTGCCGACATTCCCGCATGCGACGTCGTCGCGGGTCGCGTTATCAGCGTCTCGACGCCGCCGAGACTTGGCGCGCAAATCGGAATCGTCGCGCGCGCGATAAACCGCTCCGCCGCTTCGACTCCGCCCTCCAGTTCGAAGCTCAGCACGCCGCCGAAGCCGTCGAACAGTTCGCACGCGCGAATATGATTCGAATGGCTCTCGAGCCCGGGATAGTTGACCCGCGCAACGCTGCGATGCTGCTCGAGGTAGCGCGCGATCTTGAGCGCGCTCTCATTCTGATGGCGCACCCGTACCGCGAGCGTCTTGAGCCCGCGATGCAACAAAAAACACGCGTGCGGATCGAGCGAGCCGCCAAAATGGTTTAGCTTGCGCGTCACGTTCGCAACCAGCTCGCGCCGCCCGATCACCGCGCCCGCCACGATGTCGGTGTGCCCGTTGAGATACTTGGTTGCGCTGTGGATCGAGAGGTCGAAGCCGATTTCCGCGGGCCGGAAGTTCAGCGGGCTTGCGAAGGTGTTGTCGATGATCGAGACGATTCCGTTTTCCGCCGCGAAATCGGCCGCGGCCTGGAGATCGTTCACCTGCAGCAGCGGGTTCGAGATCGACTCGACGTAAATCGCTTTGGTGTTGGGCCGGAGCATCTCGCGCCACGACGCCGGATTGTCGCCGTCGATAAGATCGACTTCCAGTCCGAGGCCCGGAAAATCCTGCGTCAGCAAGTCGTGCGTTCCGCCGTAGAGACAGTCCTGCGCCAGCAGATGCCCGCCGCCGGCGAGCATCGTCAGCAGCGTCGCCGAAATCGCCGCCATCCCACTCCCCGTCACCAGCGCGGCCTCCGCGTTTTCCAGCGCCGCGAGCTTGGCGTGCAGGACGATGTGGTTGGGCGTGTTGTTGAGCCGGATGTAGCGAAGATCGTGGTAGCTCTTCTGGCCCGCGTACTCGAAGGTCGACGACTGGAAGATCGGCATCGCGACCGCGCCCTCGATGAGCGGCTCGGGCTCTCCCGCGTGAATCAGCTTGGTGTCGAGTCCTTTGATCAGCCGTGCCATGTGAATCTCTCCCGGCCAGAGTGTTGACGTGTATTGAGCGGCGCATCGCGGACGACGCGATTCATTGTGCGATTCGCGCGCGCGTCCCTCAACCGCAATCCAATCGGAACCGGCGCACAGGGTTTATTGGCTCGCCGGGCGCCGCTAAACTCTATGGCTGTGAAAGCGGTCATCATCGGCGGCGGTATCATCGGCGGCTCAGTAGCCTGGAGCCTCGCACGCGAGGGCGCCAAGGTGACGGTGCTCGAACGCGCCCGCCTCGGGCGCGAGGCTTCGTGGGCCGCGGCAGGCCTCATCGGGCCGCAGGCCGAGGCGCATGAGCCGGGAGTTTTCTTCGACCTCTGTCTGCGCGGCCAGCAGGTGTTCGACTCGATCGTCGAGCGCCTGGCAAGCGAGAGCGGTGTCGATCCCGAGTACGACGAGCACGGCGTACTCTACGTCGCGTTCGATGAAGCGACGCGCGCCGAGCTGTCTGCGCGTGCGCGATGGCAGCGCGCGGCCGGCGCCACCGTCGAGGAACTCTCGCCGCGCGACGCGCTCAAGCTGGTCCCCGCGCTCTCGCCGAAAATCATTTACGCGCTGCACATGCCGACCAATCGGCGCGTCGAGAATCGCAAGCTCACGCAGTCGTACATCAACGCCGCCACTCGGGTCGGCGCGGAATTTCGCGAAGGCGTGCGCGTCGATTCGATCGTCGCCAGCGGCGGCCGCGCGACCGGCGTACGGCTCGACGACGGTGCGACGGTGGACGCCGACGTGGTGGTGCTCGCGGCGGGCGCGTGGTCGGGGCAGATTCGCGGGCTGCAGGACGATGCGATCCGCTTTTACCCGGTGCGCGGGCAGATCATCTGCTTCGAATCGCGGCCGGGCCTGATCGGACCGTCGCTGTTCTCCGGCGACGGCATCCTGGTCGCGCGCCGCGACGGGCGCATCCTCGCCGGCTCGATCTTCGAGGACGCGGGCTTCAACAAGAGCGTCACGCTCGGCGGGATGGAGCATATCGTGCACGCGGTGAAGGCGATTGTCCCCGCGCTCGAGTCGATTCCGTTCCGCGAGGCGTGGGCGGGGCTCAGGCCCGCGACCGACGACCTGCTGCCGGTGCTGGGCCCGTCGCCGAGCGTCGCCAACCTGTTCTACGCGGCCGGACACTTCCGCAGCGGCATCTTGCTTTCAGCCGTCACCGGCGAGGTGATCGCGGATCTCGTGATGGGCCGCAAGCCGTCGATCGATCTCGCGCCGTTTAAGCCCGCGCGCTTTCGCGACGGCACCGCGCAACGCGTCAAGCTCGAAGAGCGATCGCTATGAGCGGGGAGGGCGCCACGTCCGCAAGGGTCACTGTCCTCGCGCTGGTGCGCGACCTGTTCTTCCGCTCGAAGATGGACGCGGTCGCGGCCGCGGTGGGCGCCGAAATCGCGTACGCGTCCACCCTCGACGCCGCGGCGAAGCGATGCGCCGAGCTGAAGCCCGTTCTGGTCTTCGCCGATCTCTCCGATGCGTCGTTTCCGGCGCTCGACACCGCGAGCCGGATTCGCGACGCGGCCCCCGGCGCGCGCCTGGTCGGCTTCGCCTCGCACGTCGACCTGAAGCCGCTCGCCGCGGCGCGTGCCGCCGGTTTCGAGCTCACCCTCTCGCGCAGCGAATTCACCGCGCGATTGCCCGACCTGCTGAAGCCGTGACTTGATTTCGTCGCCGTTCGACGACCTCTGCAATCGCCGCCGCTTTCCTCATTGAGAGGCAATTTGCCGAGCCGCTGCCGGCCGCCCGAGGTCAGTGGCGCTGAAATGCACCATCTTGCGACTATTGAGATCCACCGTCACGAAATCGTCCGGCGTCTTGGTCGTTCCGCCGTCGCTCGACGGATGATACTCGATTCGCAACTGTCCCGACGTAACCACGATCCGCAGATAGCCATAGTTCTTGTCATCATAGTTCTCCAGCACTACCTGGTCAGTGCTGCCTTTAGCCGCCTGGATGATTTGCGGAGTCCGAAGAGGCGGGCTGCCTGGCGTCGACAATGGCATAACATTATGGCCGCCATTGCCGCAGACGAGATATGGGATTTGCGTTCCACCACTCGACCGGGTGCGCGTGAAACGCTGGTAGTTGTGCGCGTGTCCGGACAGGAAGGCATGCGGCCACACGCCAGCCGCGTTGCAGATGGTGTCGATCTGGCTGAGCATATCAACGCTCCAGCCGTGGACGGAGCCCGCGGTATACGGCGGATGGTGATCCGCCATGATCAGAGCACCCGCGTATTTTTCTGCCTTGACGCGATTCAGCGCGGCTTTGAGATAGTCGAGCTGGGAATGTCCGATCGTGGGGTTGGAGATCACGCCTGGATCCTCGAGGGTGTTGCTGTAGAACGCCAGGATGCGCACGAACGGCGCGTCGAAGGTGAAGAACACACCCGGCTGAATCTGCGCAGTTCGCGACAGACCGCCGGCCTCCGGCGTGACCACGAACGTTTCGGAGCAGAAGTTTCGCAGATAAGCCGCAAGGCTGGCGGCGTGGACCTCCGGCGCCACCATGCCATCGTGGTTGCCGGCAACCGCGAGGACCGGCGCGGGATAGTTCCGATACGGCTCGTAGAACTGATCGTAATAGTATTGCGTCTCACCGAAGCTGTAGACCACGTCGCCCAGGAGCAGGTTGAACTGGGGCACTTCCTTGGCGTCGGTTTCCTGGAAATCGGTCACCATCTTGTCGGTGACCACGTTTTGCGTCTGGGGGCCGCGCGTGCTGCCACAGTCGCCCGTCGCGTGAAACACGATCTGGCCCGCACTGGTGATCTTACCGATTGCCGCGCTGTTGGGGCCGAAGACCTGCTGGAGCGACAATTGCGGTTCGACGCCGCCGCGCGGCGCCGGAAACGGTAGTGGCTGAATCTTGTGCTGGCGATTAAGCTCGTCGATCAGCTTGTAGGCCGGGTTGTCGGACGGATGCTTGACCTTGAACTGCGTTGGATCCGCCGTGGGCTCCGGTTGCGCGAAGGACGGACCCCCGACTGATCGCGGGGCGCCGCCGCCAGAGCCGGGCGGCGGCGGCGACGGAGGCTTACCTGACGTAGGCTTACCTGTGGATCGCTTCCGGACAGGTTTACGTGATGGCATCGTTGTTCTCCTTCCATTGGTCGACTTATAGAAGTGCCATTGCCAACATAGCTGCGGTCTGCGACTGCGCGCGTGGCGGACACCACCGCCGCTGAATCCTTCCCGGCTCGTTAATAGCGAATGGGCGCGGTTGCGTCACGCTCGTAAGCTGAGGCTTGAATGGTTCCTCGATCGCGACTTGTTAACCATGAATCTTTTTGTACAAAAATTCACAGACTCTAAGCATAGGCTGCCGGAGCCCGTTCGGCAGGCTCAGGCCAGGCTCCGGAGCTCAGGCGTTACGTCGATGCCAACCCGTTCGCTTGCTGATGCAGCACCGTCCACGATCTGACGTTACGATTATCGCGGTGCTAAACTGATTCGATGCTTCCCGCCGGGTTTCATCCTGCTGTTCGCGATTGGTTCGAGCGCCGCTTCGCGCGGCCTTCGCGCGCTCAGGAACTCGGATGGCCCGTGATCGGCGAGGCGCAAACCGCCCCCGGCCACGACGTCCTGCTTTGCGCGCCGACCGGCAGCGGCAAGACCCTCGCCGCCTTCATGTGGGCGATCAACCGCCTGGTGCTCGACGCGGAGCGCGGCGACCTGCGCGACGAAGTCTCGGTCCTCTACGTATCGCCGCTCAAGGCGCTCGCCAACGACATCCGCGTCAACCTCGACGAGCCGCTCGACGGCGTGCGCGCCACCGGCGCCGCGATGGGACTCGATCTGTCGCACATCCGCGCCGGCCTCCGCACTGGCGACACTCCCGCCGGCGAGCGCAGCGCGATGCTCCGGCGGCCGCCGCATATCCTCGTCACGACGCCCGAGTCGCTCTTCATCCTGCTGACCTCGCCGCGCTTCCGCGAGAAGCTGGTCAACGTTCGCCACGTGATCGTCGATGAACTTCATGCGCTTGCCGGCAACAAGCGCGGAGCGCATCTCGCCGTCACCCTTGAGCGGCTGGAACGAATGGTCCGGGCCCGCGGCGGCGCGCGTCCGGCGCGAATCGGACTCTCGGCGACGCTCAATCCCATCGAGACTCTGGCCGGCTTCCTCGCCGGCTTCGACACCAGCGCGGACGGCAGCGCCCGCACGCCGCGGCCGGTGCGAATCGTGCGCGCCGACGATCGCGCGCGGCACATGGACCTGCAGGTCATGGCGCCGGGACCCGAGCTGGGTCCGCTCGCGACCCATCAGCATTGGGAGGCGATGTACGACGAGGTCGCGCGCCTGGTCGCGGAGCATCGCACCACGCTGGTCTTCACGCTGTCGCGCCGAACGGCCGAGCGCGTCGCGCTGAATCTGCAGAAGCGCCTCGGCACCGACGCGGTGATGGCGCATCACGGCAGCCTCGCGCGCAAGGAGCGCCTGCTCGCAGAGCAGCGGCTCAAACGCGGCGAGCTGAAAGCGATCGTCGCGACCGCCTCGCTGGAACTGGGCATCGACGTCGGCGCGGTCGAGCTGGTCTGTCAGCTCGACTCGACGAAATCGATTTCCGCCGCGATTCAGCGGGTTGGCCGCTCGGGCCACAGCCTCGATGCGACGCCGAAGGGCCGCTTCTTCGCGATGACCACCGACGACCTTCTCGAATGCGCCGCCGCGGTGCGCGCCATCCGCCGCGGGCATCTGGATGAAGTCGAGATTCCCACCGGATGCACCGATATCGCGGCGCAGCAAATCGTCGCGATCGCTGCCGAAGAGGAAGACATCAGCGAACCCGCGATCCTCGCGATCCTTCGCGGCGCCTACAACTTCGGCGCGCTCGACGCGGCTGCCCTGCGTCAACTGCTCGAGCAGATGGCCGCCGAGCTGCCCGATCGCATCCAGGGCGCCGCCCCGAAAATCTTTTTCGATCGCATCAATCATCGCGTGCGCCCGCGCCGCGGCGCGCGGCTCTCGGCGATCACCTCCGGCGGAACGATTCCGGAGAACGGCAACTACGATGTCGTCATCGAGTCGGAGGGGCGCAAGATTGGCGACGTCGAAGAGGACTTCGCGCAGGAATCCATCCGCGGCGACGTGTTCGCGCTCGGCTCGATGCCGTGGCAGATCCGGCGCATCTCGCGCGGACGGTTGCTGGTCGAGGCGGCGCCCGGGATGGCTCCGAGCCTGCCGTTCTGGCAGACCGAGGCGGGCGGCCGCTCCAGCGCGCTGTCGGCCGAGGTCTGCGATCTGAAACGCGAGATTGCGGCGCGCCTTAGCGACCCGGACGCCGCGGCGCGATGGCTGGTGGGCGAATGTGCGCTCGACGAAACCGCGGCGCCGCAGGCGGTCGACTACGTCCGCCGCGGACTTGCGGCGCTCGGCGCGATTCCCGATGAGCGCACCCTGGTAATCGAGCGCTTCTTCGACGGCTTGGGCGGAACCCAGATGGTGATCCATTCGCCGTTCGGAATTCGACTCAACCGCGGCCTCGGCCTCGCGATTAGAAAGCGCCTCTGCCAATCGTTCGACTTCGAAATCCAGGCCTCCGCGATCGACGACGGCGTCCTGCTCGCGCTTAACTCGAAACACAGCTTTCCGCTCGAAGACTTGCTCCGAATGGTCCCGGCGCGCCGCGCGCGCGAGGTCCTCACCCAGGCGATGATCGACGCGCCGATGTTCGAGGTGCGCTTTCGCCACGTTGCGTCGCGCGCGCTCTCGGTGATGCGCTCCTCGCGCGGACGCCGCATCCCGGCATGGATTCAGCGCCTGCGCTCGCAGGAACTGGTCGCGGCGCTGTTCCCGCAGCAGCAGGCGTGCTTCGAGAACAAGCCGCCCGCGATCGAAATTCCCGATCACTTCATCGTCGCGGAAACTATCCGCGAGTGCCTCGAGGAATCCGCGGACGTGGCGCGGATGACGCGCCTGCTCGAAGGAGCGGAGAGCGGCGCGATCCGGTCGGTGTTCGTCGATTCCATTTCGCCGTCGGTGTTTGCGCATCGCCTGCTCCTCGCGTGGGACTACTCGTTCCTCGACGGCGGTGAACGCGCCAACCGCCGCAGCCGCACCGTCAGCATGAATCGCGGGATGGCCGAGGACGTGTTCCGCAGCGAGGACCTCTCCGAGATGCTCGCCGCCGAGGCGGTGGATACCGTCGTCGCGGAAGTCAGCGGCCGTGCGGTGGGCCGCAAGCCGCGCGGCGCCGACGAGCTCTACGAGCTGATTCGCGCGCACGGGTCGCTCTCGCGCGACGAGATCGCCGATCGCGCGGGTGACAACGCCAGTGCCATCGTGGCGGCGCTCGAAGGCGACGGCCGAGTCGAGCGCATCAGCGTGGACGGCGAGGGACCGGAGAGAATCATCGCAGTCGAGGACGCGGCGCTATTCGCCGCCGCCTATCCGTCCGCGTCGTTCGCCGGACATAGTGTTACCGATTCGACGCGGGCGCCTGTCGACGACGATGGCGAGGCGGCGCGCGAGGAGATCGTCCGTCGCGCGCTGAAAACTTCCGGTCCCGCGACGGCGCGCGAGTTCGCGACGCGGCTGTCGTTCGAGGAAGCTGCGGTGGAGCACGCGCTCGCGGCGCTCGAGTCCAAGGGCGCGATTTTCCGCGGTCACTTCACTCATTCCGACACGCTTCAGTGGTGCGATCGCTACAACCTCGAGCGCATCCATCGCATCACGCTCGCCCGCGTCCGCGCTGAAATCGAACCCTGTGCCGATCACGAGTACGCTGCGTTCCGCCTCCGCTGGATGCATGCGGGCGGCGCGGACCTGAGCGCCGACCAGGCCGGCGCGGCGACCGTGCTCGAACAGCTCGCGGGCCTGGCGTTTACGCCCGAGCAATGGGAGCGCGCGATCCTGCCGGCGCGAATTCCGGGTTATCGTCCCGAGCTGCTGGACCTGGTGTGTCTGACCGGCCAGATGATTTGGGCGGCGATACCGGACGACCGCGCGACTCGCAGCGTCCCGGCACAGGTCGCGTTCATCCCGCGCCGCCATCCGCTGTTCGGGCCGCGCGAAAATATTGAGACAGACACCACTGGCGCGGAGCGCGAGTCGGATTCAAAGGACCTCCGCAATCGCGCGGTGCTGGGCGCGCTCGCCGAGGGCGGCGCGCAGTATCTCGACCAAGTGGCTGATCGCGCCGATCTTTCCGAGCGCGACGCGCTGGCTGCGCTTTGGCGCCTCGCCGCCTCCGGCCGCGCGACCAACGACAGTTTCGCGCCGCTTCGGATGCTCGCCGCGGACGCGAACGTCGAGCACGCGATCGCGGCGGTCGCGCGGCGCGCGCCGACCCGGCGCGACGCGGCGATTCGCGCCCGCCTCAAGTCGACGCTATCGGGCCGCTGGTCCGCGATTCTTCCCGCGAAACCCGACCGCGACTTCGACGAGATGCGGGAGCGCGCGATGCTGCTGCTCGAGCGCAACGGAATTCTCTCGCGTGAGATGCTCGCGCTCGAGTCGTCTCCGGTTTCGTGGCACGACCTTTCATTCGCGCTGCGCCGCCTCGAATATGGCGGCACCATTCGCCGCGGATGGTTCGTGCGTTCGCTCTCGGCCGAGCAATATGCGCTGCCCGAGGCGGTCGAGATGCTGCGCGCGGCGCGCAACCTTACCCCGGCGCGCGAAAAGCCGCTCGCGCTCTGCGCGATCGATCCTGCGAACCCATATGGGGCAATGCTTCCCGGATGCGGAATCGCGCGCGAGGCTTCCAACGTGGTGGTGATTCGCGCCGGCAGCGTAATGCTTGGGCTTCACGGGCGCGCCATGGTCACGACCGGCGAGGGTGAGCTTGATGACGACGGTTTCAGCGCGGCGGTTGCGGCGCTGCTCGCGGCGCATGCGCCGCGATCGCGCGTAGTGCTCGACACGATTGACGGCGTGCCCGCGCTCGAATCGCCGCGCGTCGGGATGCTGGCTGCGATGCGCTTTCATTCCGACGGCCGCGCACTGGTCCATGACGGGCTGCACGGTCCGGCACCCGCCCGCGCCGCGCGATGAATCCGGCGGACACTGAAGCGCGGTCGCGAATTCGAGGATGGGCGCGCGTCGTTGCCGCGCTGTGGATTATTTTCTTTGGCGCCGCCACGCTGGTTGTCCTGCGGATCAACCCGGACAATCGCATCATGTGGCTCGGCGCAGCCACCGCGGCGCTCCCCGGAGTTATCGCCGCAATCTGGCTCTCGCGCGAGCCCGCTCCGCGAAGCGGCGGCGGCGCGAAGCAGATGGATTAAGGCGCGATGGATTGAGCAGGTTGCTTGAATTCCTCTGCGAGCTATTCTTCTTCTATGAACAAGAACAGTTTCGGCTCTCGCGCGACGCTCCCGGTCGACGGTCACGACTATTCAATTTATAAACTCGAGGCGCTCGAGAAGCGCGGCTTCTCGCTTGCGCGGACGCCGTTCTCGATCAAGGTGCTGCTGGAGAATCTGCTCCGCCGCGAGGACGGCTTATTGGTCACCACCGATCAGGTCGAGGCTCTGGCGCGATGGAACGGCACGCCGGAGGAGCGCGAGTTTACATTTCGGCCTGCGCGCGTGCTACTGCAGGACTTAACCGGCATCCCGGTGGTCGCCGATCTCGCGGCGATGCGCGACGCGATCAAGCGCCTGGGCGGCGACCCGGCCAGGATCAATCCGCTGCAGCCCGTCGACCTGGTGATCGATCATTCGGTGCACGTCGATTCCTTCGGCAGCGCTGCGTCGTTCGCGACCAACGCGCGCCTGGAATTCGAACGCAACCAGGAACGCTACCTGTTTCTGCGCTGGGGGCAGGGCGCGTTCAGCAATTTCCGCGTGGTGCCGCCCGACACCGGAATCGTCCATCAGGTGAATCTCGAATATCTGGCGCCGGTGGTGTTGGCGTCGAAGGACGGCGAGGCTTATCCCGACACGGTCATCGGGACCGACTCGCATACCACGATGATCAACGGGCTCGGCGTGGTCGGATGGGGCGTCGGCGGAATCGAGGCCGAAGCCGCGATGCTCGGGCGATCGGTCCCGATGCTGATTCCCGAGGTGGTGGGTTGCCGCCTGCACGGAAGTCTCCGCCCCGGCGCGACGGCGACCGACCTGGTGCTGACGGTCACGCAGATGCTGCGCAAGAAAGGAGTAGTCGGGAAATTCGTCGAGTACTGCGGCCCGGGGCTGGCATCGCTGGCGGTCGCCGATCGCGCGACGCTCGGGAACATGTCGCCTGAGTACGGCGCGACCATCGGATTTTTTCCGGTTGACGCGCAGACGCTCACCTACCTGCGGCTGACCGGCCGCGATGAGCATCGGGTCAAACTAGTCGAGGCGTACTGCAAGGCACAGGGACTTTTCAACACACCGGATTCGGCGGAGCCGCACTTCTCGGATCTGCTCGATCTAGATCTCGCGTCGGTGGAGCCGTCGCTGGCGGGACCGCGCCGCCCGCAGGATCGCGTCGCGCTGACCGGAGCCAAAATCGATTTTCGCCGCGAGCTGGCCAAGGAAGTGCAGAACCACAACGGCGTCGATCCGAAAAATATCGAGCGCTGGGTCGCCGAAGGGGGCAATCCCAATGTCGCGCCGCACGAGCGCATCGCGCCAGCCGACCTTGGACATATCGCGCATCAGGTGAAAGTCGAGGGCGACCAGGGTGACAACTTTTCGATCGGCCACGGCTCGATCGTGATCGCCGCCATCACGAGCTGCACCAACACTTCGAATCCGTCGGTGATGATCGCGGCGGGACTGCTGGCGAAGAAGGCCGTCGAGCGTGGCCTGAAGACGAAGCCGTGGGTCAAGACCAGTCTAGCCCCAGGATCGAAAGTCGTGACGCAATACTTGAAGCGCGCTGGACTCAGCGAATACCTGGAGCGCCTGCGCTTCAACCTGGTCGGCTATGGCTGCACTACCTGTATCGGCAACAGCGGCCCCATCGCGGAGGGCATCGCAGCGGCGGTGAAGTCTGGCAACCTGGTCGCATGCTCGATTCTGAGTGGAAATCGCAATTTCGAGGGTCGCATCAATTCGGTGGTGCGCTTCAACTATCTCGCGTCGCCGCCGCTGGTGGTTGCGTATGCGCTCGCGGGCACGATGGATTTCGATCCGGCGAGCGAGCCGCTCGCGACCGATCCGGATGGGCGTCCAGTCTACCTTCGCGACCTGTGGCCCTCGGCCGAGGAAGTCAGCGCGACGATCGCGAAAACCATTGGCGCCGAGATGTTCCAGCATGAGTACGGCCACGTTTTCGACGGCGATGAAAATTGGCGCAGCCTCGCGGTGCCCGCGGGAAACCTGTTCCGCTGGGAGAAGGACTCCTCCTATGTGAAGGCGCCGCCGTTCTTCGACGGAATCACCGCCGAGGTCGGCAAGTTGTCCGATCTCGCCGGCGCGCGCGTGCTGGCGGTGCTCGGCGACAGCGTCACCACCGATCACATTTCACCGGCCGGCTCGATCGCGGCCGACGGTCCAGCCGGCCAGTATCTCATCGCGCATGGAGTACAGCCCAAGGACTTCAACTCCTACGGCGCGCGGCGCGGCAACCACGAGGTGATGGTGCGCGGCACGTTCGCGAACATCCGCCTGCGCAACCTGATGGTCCCCGGCGTCGAGGGCGGAGTGACCACTCATCTTCCTGACGGCGAGCGGATGACGATCTTCGAAGCGGCGGCGCGCTATCGCAAGGAAAATGTTCCGCTGGTGGTGCTCGCGGGCAAGGAATACGGCACGGGCTCGTCGCGCGACTGGGCCGCGAAGGGGCCGTTGCTGCTGGGCGTGCGCGCGGTTATCGCCGAGAGCTTCGAGCGGATCCATCGCAGCAACCTGGTCGGGATGGGCATCCTCGCGCTGGAATACAAGAAGGGCGAGAACCGCGAGGCGCTCGGACTCACCGGCCGCGAGGTTTTCTCGGTGATCGGATTGAAGTCGGGATTGAAGCCGCGCCAAACGCTCAAGGTGCGCGCCGAAGACAACGGCAAGGTCCGCGAGTTCGAGGCAATCGCGCGCGTCGATACGCCGGAGGAAGTCGAGTACATCCGGCACGGCGGGATCCTGCCGTTTGTGCTGCGCGAACTGTTACGCGCGTAAGCTATGCGAGCGATGGGGCGCGGGCGATTCGGAAGTCAGGCGGGCTGTGGAGCGGCGGACTCGATCCGGACCGACGCGCCGCTCTTGCGCGTGGCGTAGCGCGATAGCAGACGCACCACCGCCGGCGTGACCTCCGCGATTGCCTCGGGACGGAAGCCTACCATCTCGGCGCCGCGCGCGTGCATCATCCCGAGCATCGAGAGCCTCAGCAACGCCGCGACCGCCTGACAGTAGCGGAAGCGCTGCCACTGCATCGGCGCCATCGCGTGATATAGCGGAACGTACAGCGCCGCGAACGAGGCGCGCAGCGAATTGCCGATCAGGTTGTCGCGCATCCAGCGCGGATGATCGAGCGCTGACGACGAGAGGATCACGGCGGTCATCGCGGCGTCGAGATGGCGATCGCCGACGTCGGTATTGACCCAGTCGATCACGCCCGTCACCCGCGTGCGCTCCACCATCACGTTGAGCGGATGATAGTCCATGTGCACCAGCGCGGGCGGCGCGGCGCGAAACGCGGGTGCGCGCTCGGTCACGCGGGCCAGCGCCTCGCGCAACCCGGGCAGCGGCCCCTGTTCGACGCGCTCCGCGACGAGCGCAAGGATGCGATCGAGAAGCGGTGCGCCGGGCGCGGCGGCGCCGGGAGCGCATGCGTGAGGAATGTCGCGGAGGCCGGCGCTGTCGGGATTGAACTTGTGCAAGCGCGCCTGTGCGCGCACGAACGAAAAGAACGCGAGCGAAAAAGTCTTGAACGCCTGCGGGAAGCTCTTGACCGTGAACAGCGGGCCGCCCGCCAGGCGCTGCATGATCAGGAACGGCGCGCCGAGCGGTTCATGGCTGGGCTCGAACGCCCAGGGCTGCGGCACGCAGTAACCGCCGGCGGCAAGCCTGTCGATCGTCAGGTGCTCGCGCGCACCTTTCGCGTCGGCCTGGTTGCCCTGGTAGAAGCGCAGCACCAGAGGCGTCGCGATCGGAAGCGCCGGGAAATGACGCGAGGCCGCCGCGAGCGTGAACTCGAAGACCGTGGTTTCCCATCCGCTGGCCAGCACGCGGAAGGTTGCGACCGGGGCGCCGAGGTAGGCGGACAAATTCTCCTGGATCTTGTGCGGATCGAGCATCTGAACGAGCACTCTCGCGGGCAGTTCGTGGAATCGGAGGTTAGTATAGCGCGTGCGGAGCCGCAACGAAGGTGACACGCGTGTCACCAGCGGCTGACCTCCGACATCATCAGCGCGGGAGCCGCTTACGGGTGGAGCGGATTCTGAATCTGGGGCTGGCCCTCGGGTGTCTGCGCCTGCCTCTCGGGACGATCCTGAGAACCTGGCTCCGGCAACTCCGGAACCGGCAGCGACTCGTTGGGTTGGGTCGTACCGGTTTGATTGAAGCGGCGCTGGACGATCGAGGAGAGCAGGGCGCCGCGAGTGTCGGCGACGTCGATTGCGACCTCGACCGAGAGCCCCAGGCGCAGCGGCTTGTCGGCCGGTATCGGCGAGTCGAGCACGACCTTGACCGGCACGCGCTGCACGACCTTGACCCAGTTGCCGGTCGCATTCTCCGGCGGCAACAGCGAGAACGCCGCGCCGGTGCCCATGCTGATCGAATCGACGTGGCCGTGATAGACGTAGCCCGGATAGATGTCCGCCTCGACCTCGGCGGTCTGGCCGACGCGAACGTCGGTAAGCTGGGTCTCCTTGAAGTTCGCGGTGACGTAGAGCTTGGTGAGCGGCACGATCGCCAGCAGCGGTTCGCCGGCCTGCACCCGATGGCCGATGTGCGCGGTTTTGTGGGTTACGATCCCGGCGAACGGCGCGGTGATTTTGGTGTAGGCGAGGTCGAGCTTGGCGGCTTCCAGCGCCGCCTCGGCTTGCTTCACCATCGGGCGATCGTAGCGGGAGTTATCGGCGCGGGGGCGATCCGCCACGTCGTGATCCGCCGCCAAGTGGTCCACGCTCGAATGGTCTTGTCCGGAATGATCCTGGCTGGCGCCGCCGAGCGCGGCCCGCGCCTGGGTGAGCTGGTGATTTGCGAGCGCCTGTTCCGCGACCGCCACCCGAAGCCCGGTGTCCGCCTGGTCGTAGGCCTCGGCGGATACCACTCCCTGGTCCTTGAGTTGCCGGGCGCGGTCGTAGTCGATGCGCGCCTGCTTGAGCTGCGATCCGGCAAGCGACACGCCGGCTTCCGCCGCCGAGATCTGCGCGTAGATCTCATCGACACTTTGGCGCGCGCGATCGAGCTGCGCCCGCGCCAGGTCGACGCGTACCTCCGCATCGCGGGGGTCGAGCGCGATCAGCAGGTCGCCCTGCTTAACCGTCCAGTTGTCTTCGGCATAGACGTCGACGACGGTTCCCGACAGGCGCGAGGAAACCAGCGCCACCGTGCCGTCAACATAAGCGTCGTCGGTCGAAACGTGAGTTTCGAAGTAGTGGTAGTAGCGAAGTGCGGGGAAGATTGCGGCGAGAACTACGAGGACGACGACCGCCAATAATACCCGACGAAGGAGCTGCGATCTCATTACCTGTCAGCAGCAGGCTGGGACTGCTCTTGCGGCTCGAACATCACGAGTCCGTGAGGGGCTTACTATGCCGATTTTGAGAAGCTGTCAATTGAGCACGGCTGATCCGATAGGCGCGCGGCTAGGGAATTCGTGTGGCGTTCGAAACGTGACTATATCACGCCGCGGTCACTGAATCAGCGCGGCCGCGATCCAGGCGGGATTTTACGATAGCGCCCGGCCGATGCCGGGCTTTCACGGTTGCTTGATCGAGACTGTCGGTCCGCCGGCGATGGTGGTGACGACCCCGCCGTTGAAGGTCAAATTCACTTTGAACGAACCGAAGTTCTGCAACTGCGTGAACAATCCATCGACGCTGCCGTTGGGCTGGTCGAACAGGAACAGCGCGGGCGCTCGATCGGTGACCTCGAAGCCGGTCTTGGTGTCTTCGACCAGGCCCCGGAACAGTTCGGTCGCGGGACCGATCACAAAAATTCTGACGTCGGGGCTCGCCGGCGGAGCGAAGTCGGTGAGCGTGCCGAGCTGAACCGATGCAGTGCCGAAAGGCGCGTTGGTCGAGGACAGTTCCTTGATGACGGTGCCGCTGATGATATCGAGGCTCATCAGGCTCGCGTCGGCGGAGAGCTTGGTGGCGACCAGCCGCACGGGCTGCATGGTGTTGACGATCACCATTTCCATCGGGATCGCGCCCTTGACGGTCCACGAACTGCGCGCGTCGGAAATAACTGCCGTGAAGGGGGTGCCGGGATTGCCGAGCACACGGAAGCTGGTCAGCGGCTGAGTCGGCGGGGTGTTGCCGACGCTTCCGGAAAACCCGCCGAGGCCGCCATTACACGACGCGACCGTCACGGCGAACAGAGCTGCGACGAGGCTCAGGCTGAGTTTCGACATATTACTCATGCGCAAGCGACACTCCGTCACAGGGGATCAGGCACCGTGTTCTTGCAGACGCCAGGGCAGGTGCCGCCCGTAAAGCTGCAGGTGGTCGGACATGGAGAGGGTTTCGCAGAGGGCTCCGGATCGGGTGCGATGATCGTTACTGCCTGGGGTGTTCCCACCGCGGTCGGCGGCAGCGGTTCGACAGGCGAGACGCCGGGCGTCGGAAAAGCGGCCTGGAAGCGCAACACGTCGTAGTCGTCGGCCGGCGTGCAGAAAGAGAAAGTGTTGTTCGGACTCGGCGCCGGCGGGAGCGGGATGACCGGCGCTGACATCAGATCGACGCCGTTCTTCGAAAGCTGAACGGTCGTGCCACTGTTAGGATTGCTGACCGAACCCAGCGCGATACTGCCATGACCCACACAGTCCATGGTTCCCACCAGAGTCTCGGTCGGCATGGTGGGCGCCGGGCAGACCTTCTGCGGGGTCACGTTCGCTTTAACCACGATGGTGTGCCCGGGGTACGGATCGGTCGCGCCCTGGAACAGATCGATCGCGCTCGCGAATAAGTCGAAAGTCCCCTTGGTAGGCACGTTGAGCGTGAAGTTGGCCGTGTTGGTCGAAGGCCTGATCGTTATTGGCGTCGGCAACGCGCTCTGAATGGTGTTGGTCCCGGTATTCTCGGCGAATACCTGGAACATCACATTGGTGCCGGGAGGTGGATTTTGGTTCAGGTTCAAGGTGCCGACGATGTAGCTGGTGGTCAGCGCGAAGTCGCAATCAGGCGTCGGATTTCCGGCGGTACATTTGCCGCCCTGCTTGGTGTTTCCGCTGGCGGTGACCGGGGTGAGCACAGTGTCGTAGCCAGGCGCCGAAATCTGCATCGTGAAGGTCGGCCCGATTGGCACGTTGTTGAACTGTGCTGGCGAGACTGCGGTGCCCGGAAGCGGGTAATTGCCGTTGTTATCGGTCGTCGCCGTAGCGACGCTGACGCATTGGGCGGCGGTGTCGGTGGCGGTGCAATCGGCGGATGAATTTTCTGCGGGTGGAACCAGGAGTTGCAGCGTCGCTCCCTGGAGCGGCAGGCCGGTGCAGGCGTCCGCAATTTTTCCCTGGATGCTCCCGAGTTTCACCTGCTTCGCGACGTCGAACGAGACGTTCGTCATGCTGCCGGGTAACAATGCCGGGAGCCGGTCGGCCATGTAACTTACGCCGCTGCCTGATACGTAGACGTCGTAGAGAGTGCCGATATCTCCCGCCGCCGGCAGTGCGAGCGTGTAGATTCCGCCACTGACTGGCGCGCTCGCGATGATGGTGTTGGTGCCCATCGTTTCCGCGGTGACAGACAGTCCCAGCACGTTCTTTTTGGGCTTCCCTCCCGAGGCGCCATGTGTCGAGCCAGTCACGGTTGCCAGCAGATTGCTCTGCACTGCGACGGTCGGCGTGACGGTAACCGTGTACGCGCCGCCCGTCACGGAGGGCGCTCCGCCATTGGTGATCGCGACGTTGAGCGTGATGATGACCTGGGTGAGCTTGTTCTTGGTCACCGGCACGGGAATGGCAATGGTCAGAGGAGTGCCGGGACTTTGCAGCACCATCGGATAATTCACGCATCCCTCGAGCGGCCCCGCCGAGGAGCACACCGGGACCAACGTGCCGGGACGCTGGTTGTCGAGTATCACCTCGACGAGCATGTAGTGGTTGGGCTTGACCGTGGCGGTATTGAAGAGCTGGGGCACCGACTGGATCAAGTTCAGATCGAACTGAAGATCGCCGGGTTTGCCCGAGCTGCCGGTGCCGACCAAAGACGGCACGGGAATGGTAACCCATCGCGTGTCACTTTCGACCGCGGTCGTCTTGGGATTGAGCCGCACCGAAATGACGTTTACTAGCGCATTCTGAAAGCCCTGCGGCGGAACGGCGATAAAGCCGACCTCGACGCTGCCCTTGGCCGCAAGCGCCGGGGTCGCAGTGAAGGCGGTTATCAAAACGGAAAGATTCAGGGCAAAAAAAGCTGTCAGGGCCGCACCGGCCCGGGAGAAACGTGGTATTTTCAATTAACAACCCTGTGGGAAAAGAATAAGAGTCAGCGAATTGGATAACCTAACAGACGCTTGAACGCAACAAAAGATTCGTGGCAGCGGTCTTGACGCCTCCGAGAGATCTTGACTGGACGCCATCGCTATCCGGAGAATCGATTGGTGACGATGACAGCGGCTCGAGAATATCGCACTTCGCGGGCGTTGGGGGTGCTGCTCGCGCTCGGATTGATCCTGCTCGCGGTGCCGGCTCGCGCGAGCCTCAGAATTTCGATCGGCAATCCGGGTCTCGAACATTTCGACGCCGATGGCGGCGTGCAGCTCGATTTCGGGCTGACCGATCCGAACGGCGCGCCGGTCGGCAATCTGCGTCCCGACAATGTGAAGGTCTACGAGGACGGCAAGGAAGCGAAGATTCTCGACTTCCGTGGCGTCGGGCAGGGGCGCCCGGTCGATATCGTATTCGTGCTCGACGTGACCGAGTCGATGCAGCCTTACATCGACGCGGTGAAGCAAAACGTGATCGCGTTCGCGCAGGACCTCGCCGCCAACAACCGCGACTACCGCCTCGGCCTCGTCACCTTCGAGGACTACGTCATTTCGCAGTACCCCGACTGCAACTGCGCGTATCGGAACACGATGACCTCCGACGTGAAGCAGTTCACCGATTGGGTCGGCACTCTGCACGCGGGCGGCGGCGGCGACATCCCCGAGGATCAGCTCGACGCGCTCGCCTACGCCTCGAAGTTTCCCTTCCGGCCCCAGGCGCAGGCCATCCTGATTCTGATCACCGACGCTCCCTGCCATATAGCCGGCGACGGCCCCGACCGCACCGGCGATCAGGCCTACCACGACCATCATCCGGGCGACAATGACGTGACCGAGCTGACCGGCGACAAGGTGGCCGACATGCTCAAGAAGAACGGGCTCACTCTGTATGCGGTGGTTCCGCCGCCGTTCATCGCGCCCGAGTACCAGGAAATCGTCGACGCCACGCATGGGCGCTCGTACAACATCATCACCGAGGAAGGACGGTTCTCCTCGCTGGTGCGCGAAATTGGACATTCGATCGCGACCGAGTATTCGCTGACCTATCGCACGCCGCGCCCGATCGAAGACGGCACCGACCGCAAGGTCGAGCTCAAGGTCGACTACAACAGCGACACCGGCACCGCCGACACCGCCTACCAGGTGCGCGGCATCGGCGGAGCCGCGATCAACGTTCCCGATGAGAACGCGCCGGCGGGGCAGAACGTCGAGGGCACCGGCCTGCGGCAATTGTCGTTCAACTGGTGGAATCTCGCGGTGCCGCTGATCGCGATGCTGGCGCTGTTCGGCCTCGCGCAGATGCGCTTCGGCGTATCGACCGAGGAATTGAAGGCGATCGTCGAGGCGCAGGCGCGCGCCCCCGCGCCGTCGTTCTCGATACCGACGCGAGCTGCTCCCGCGCAACGGCCTGCTCCCGCGCGCACCGGCGCGCCGCCTGCGGCAACGGGACCGCGCACCGGCGGCGGGGCTCAGGGCGCGCGGCTGGTCACGCTCGATCCGGTCGACCCGGTGCCGTCCGAGTTCAGCCTCTTCAAGGACGAAGTCTCGATCGGCCGTGGCGAAGACAACGACGTGGTGATTCCGCACGCGAGCATTTCGCGCTCGCACGCACGCCTGATGCGGCGTGACGGCGGCTACGAGCTGATGGATCTGAACTCGACCAACGGCAGCTATATCGACGAGCATCAGGTGCGCGGGTCCGCGCAGTTGAACAGCGGCAGCCAACTCCGCCTCGGCGACATCCGCTTCGTCCTGCGCTTCTAGCCGCTTCGGCCCGCGACGCTTAACTCGGAACCTCGGCAGCGGCGCCCGCGCTCGCGCGGCGCAAGTCAGTTCAATTCAATGCGCGTGCGCGCGCAATGTCACTGCGCGAGGCGCAGGTAATGCGAAATTTTGCGCACGTTGGTGGGCCCGGTCAGCGGCGCGACGTTGGCCACCGACGCCTCAAGCGCGCTCATCCGATCGATGCTCGGCTCGCTGCCGAAGACGCGGTCCCAAATCGGCGTGGTCACCCCGAAGCACATGTCGGGCGCGTGAAAATGATGCGCCAGGTGGCGCGCCCGAATCCGCGCTTCGAATGCCGACGACGGCCGCACGAAGTGGATGCGATAGTGCACCGTTTCGTACGCGATGAAACCGGCGACGATTCCGCTGTAGAAAATCATCCCCGCGCTCATGCCGAAGATGGCTATCCCGGCCGTCCAGACCAATGCGGTCGGGACCCAAGCGCCAATCGTGAAGATGGCGTGGGGGTCGCGGTGATGCACGTCGTGAAGCGGCGAAATCGGCGTCGCAAAGATGTGGCTCAGCGTTCCGTGGATCACGTACTCGACCAGCGTCCACGCAAACAACCCGGCGGCGAATATGATGGTGTCTGCCAGCATCGACAAGAATGATCCTAAGACGCGATGCGGCGGCGGGCAATGACTGGTGGGCCCGGCCGCGCGGTGCTTGACACTTGACAATAGTTCAATATTGAACTACTCCATTACTTGGATAATTTGCACGAGGAGGAGCCCCCCATGTTCGACTCCGACAATCCCTATCTCACCGGTAACTACGCGCCGTGGCGCGAAGAGGGCGACGCGCCCGACCTCGAAGTCGAAGGCGAGCTGCCGCGCGAGCTCAACGGCACTCTGTTCCGCATCGGCCCCAATCCGCATTTCAAGCCGCCCGGCCGCTACCATTGGTTCGACGGCGACGGGATGGTGCATTCCTTCCGGCTCAACGAGGGGCGCGCCGCGTACCGTAATCGCTACGTGAAAACCGTGGGCCTGCTCGCAGAGATGAAGGCCGGCAAGGCCATTTACGGCGGCCTCATCAATAAGCCCGGTGAGATTCCGCCCGGCCTGCCTCCGTTCAAGAACGCCGCCAACACCAATATCGTCGGCTATGCCAACCGGCTGCTCGCGCTGTTCGAGGCGGGACTTCCGCACGAGCTGAATCCGGCGACGCTCGAGACCCGGGGATTTTTTGACTTCGCGGGTAAGCTCGCGGGCCCGATGACGGCGCATCCGAAGTTCGATCCGGTCTCCGGCGAGATGCTGTTTTTCGGCTACCAGCCGTTCCCGCCGTACCTGACCTACTATCGCGCGGATCGCGGCGGGAACCTGGTCGAGTCGCGGCCGATCGACTCGGGGCTGCCGGTGATGATGCATGACTTCGTCGCAACCGATAACTACGTGGTCTTTTTCGTGTGCCCGTCGGTGTTCAAGTTCGAAAATATCGCGCTGGGCAAACCAATCCTCGAATGGGAGCCGCAGCACGGCACCCGGATGGGCG
This sequence comes from Binataceae bacterium (SeqCode), assembly GCA_036521875.1. GTDB lineage: Bacteria > Desulfobacterota > Binatia > Binatales > Binataceae > DATDGX01. Next base: position 13,132 of record DATDGX010000158.1, on the reverse strand, counting down.
TGATGCCGCGCGCGGGCGGCGACGTGAAATGGTTCCAGGCGGAGCCGTTTTATATTTTTCATTTTCTGAACGCGTTCGAAGAGAACGACACGGTGGTGGTCGATGGATGCCGGATGGAGTCGCTCGACATGACCGGCAACTCATTCGGTCCGCCGCCGCATCCGTGGCGCTGGACCTTCAATCTCAATGACGGCTCGATGCGCCAGAATCAGGTCGACGAAATGATCGATGAATTTCCGCGCCTCGACGAGCGGCTCGCCGGCAAGAAGCATCGCTACGGCTACTTCGCCGCCGAACGCGAAACGGCGAGAGGCGGGTTCGGTTTCAATTCACTGGTGAAGCGCGACTACGCAACCGGCGCGAGCGAGATCCAGGATCTCGGCGGGCGCATGGCGCCGGGCGAGCCGGTCTTCGTCCCGCGCCGCGCCGGCGCCGCCGAGGACGAGGGCTGGGTGCTCGCGGTGTGGTACGACCCGCAGCTCAATCGCAGCGAGATGGTGGTGCTCGACGCGCGAAACTTCGCGAAGGCGCCGGTCGCGCGCGTCAAGCTGGAGCATCGCGTGCCCTTTGGCTTCCACGGCAACTGGGTGCCTGCGTGAGTGAGAAAGCTCGCAAGCCGCGCGTCAAGTCGGCGCTCGAGCACGCCTTGCTCGGGCTGGTCGCGGAAGTCCCCGGCATCACCGGCTACGACATCGTGAAGATCTTCAACCTCTCGATGGCGCATTACTGGCACGCGCATCAGGGGCAGATTTATCCGACCCTCGAGCGGATGGTCGGTCGCGGATGGCTCCGCGGCCGCGACGTGGTTCAGCGCGGCCGCCCGAACAAGCGGCTCTACACGATAACCACCGGCGGCCAGCGCATGCTCGTCGAATGGCTGGAGAGCCCGTTCGAGGAGTTGAAGCTGAAATTTCCGGCGCTGCTGCGCTGCCGGTTCCTGGGGCATTTGGGCGCCGACGGCGCGCGGGAAAAGATCCGGGAGCAGCGCGAGGCGTGGGAGAAGCATCTCGCGACCTACCGCGCGATCGAGCAGGAGCATTTCGCGGAACCGCGGCGCTACCCGAACGTCAACGCGATGTTCTCGTACTTCACGTTGCGCGGTGGAATCGATTGGATGGAGGAGAACATTCGATGGTGCGACTGGGCGGTCGCGGAGATCGATCGCAACCGGCGGCTGTTCGCGTCGAAGCAGCAGCAGCGGTCTCCGGCCACCGCATCAGCAGGCGTCGCGCCGGACGGGGGCATGCGCAAGACGGCTCGTCGTCGCGCCGCGCGCTAGCCGCCGCAGTCCGAATAATTAATGTAGTCGTTTAACTTCCAATGCTCGCCAGCAGAATCGCGGTTTTCTTACTCCGCAAGTTCTGGTTAATTGATATTTGTCGCCGCCAACGCTGCGCTAATCCAAGCGACCGGCGGACTACGCCGCCACCTGTAGACCATCGAAGCGGTAGGGTAATCGCCGGCCAGAGCAATTCATTGAAGGAAGCTGAATTTCGCCTCTAATTTATCGTCCGATAATACAGGGTCCGGGCGGCATAGCCCGACCTCCCATGACTAGAATCTTTCCAGGAGGACTGCATGGTTAAGAAGATCGCCGCGATTGCGGGCGGCGTGATGATCGGTCTGGTGATTGCGTTTGCGCGCGCCGGCGCGTTCCCGTTCTGGAATTCCGGCGACCAGGCGGCCCCGGCGGCACCGTTGCCCGCACCGCCCGTCTCGCCCAAGTCCCAAATGCAGAACACCGGAGTCCCGGCGGCTCCTAATCAGCCCGAGCCCAACGAGCGCACCGGCATCGTCGGCTCGTTCGCGCCACTGGTAAAACATGTGATGCCCACGGTCGTGAATGTGAGCGTGGTGCAGGACGTTAAAGTCGGCGGCAACGGGATGCCCGGCCAGGGCGACGATGAGGGCGCTGGTCCGGGTGGCGGCGACGAGCAGGGTGGTCCTCCTGCGGGCCAGGGCGATCCTTTCGAACAGTTCCGGCGCTTCTTCGGACAACAGGGTCCGCGCGAGTACAAGCAGCACGGCCTCGGCTCCGGCGTGATCGTATCGTCCGACGGCTACATCCTGACCAACAACCACGTGGTCGGCGGGGCCGATGAAATCATGGTCACCCTGATGGACAAGCGTGAGTTCACCGCCAAGGTCATCGGCAAGGATCCCAAGAGCGATCTCGCGCTGATCAAAATCGACACCAAGGAACCGCTCCCGGTCGCCGAGCTAGGTTCTTCCAATCAGACCGAGATAGGCGATTGGGTAGTGGCAATCGGTAATCCGTTCGGCTTTTCGCTCACCGTCACCGCCGGAATTGTGAGCGCCAAGGGCCGCATCCTGAACGGCAACTACGACGATTACCTGCAGACCGACGCGTCGATTAATCCCGGCAACTCGGGCGGTCCGCTGTTCAATACCGCCGGCCAGGTGATCGGAATCAACACCGCTATCTACAGCCGCACCGGCGCCAACAATGGTATCGGCTTCGCGGTCCCGGTCGATATCGCGAAGAACGTGATGGATCAGCTCAAGGCCCACGGGCGCGTGGTCCGCGGATGGCTGGGCGTCGAAATCCAGGAAGTCACGGCGGACTTGGCGCAGTCGTTCGGGCTCTCACGGCCTGAGGGCGCGCTGATCGCGAGCGTCGACAAAGACGGACCCGCGGCGAAAGCGGGAATCGAGCGCGGCGATATCGTGATGAGCTTCAACGGCACTCAGATCATGAACGAGCAGGAACTGCCTGCGATGGTCTCGCAGACGCCGATCAACAAAAAGGTCACGCTCGGGATAATGCGCAATGGCAAGAAGATGACCCTCGAGGCCACGGTCGGCGAGCTCAAGGAGGCGCAGGTCGCCTCCGCAAAGGCCGACGATTCGGGTGGCAGCTGGGGGATGCAGGTCGGAGATATCACGCCCGAGGTCTCGCAGCAGTTCCATCTCGAGACCAACAAGGGAGTGGTGGTGCGCCGCGTTGGACCGGATAGTCCGGCCGCCGATGCGGGCCTGCAGCCGGGCGACGTGGTGCTCGAGATAAACCACGACAAGGTCGCAGGCGCGAACGATTTCGCAGCCAAAGCCAACGCAGCGAAGACCTCCAAGCGCTCGGCGCTGCTGCTGGTCCAGCGCCAGGGCGCGACGCTGTACACTGTCATCAAGCCGCCGAGCCAGGGGCAGGGCTGATAGCGCGTTCCTCTGATAGCAGCCTCGCGGTTAACTGAAGTCGCGCGGCGCCATGGAGACGGTAGTCGCCTCCACGGCGCCGCGCGCGTTTCTGCGGCGCGCACTTCGCACTCTGGAGAGACACGCGAGAGTCCGCGGCTAGCCAATCTTTCGCGCGCTGCGCGCCGATGCTACCGGTTGATCTGCCAATTCGATGCAACCGTCACGAGCATACGACATCATCATCGCGGGCGCGGGTCCGGCCGGGCTTGCGACCGCGCTCTACCTGCTGAACGAGCGTCCCCAACTACGCATCGCGGCGCTGGAGAAATTCGCGCATCCGCGTTTCAAAGTCTGCGCAGGCGGGCTCATCCCCAAGACTATGCTCGCGCTCGAGGAACTAGGGCTTCCGCTCGAGGTCCCCGCGGTCGAGGTGATCCGCGGCCACGCGCGCACCGCAGTGGGCGACGTCGACCTCACCCGCGGCGACGTACTCTGCACCATCGTTCGCCGCGATGAGTTTGACGCGCGGCTCGCCCGCGCGGCGCGCGAGCGCGGTCTCGAAATCGTCGAGCGATGCCGCGTGCTGAGCGTCGAGCAGGACGCCTCGCAAGTTCGCGCCTTCACCGACCGCGGCGTCTTCGAGGCCCCGATCCTGGTGGGAGCCGACGGCTCCGGCAGTCGCGTCCGCGCGTGCCTGTTCGGCGCGCGCAAGGACTCGATAGGACGCGCCTTGATGACCGACATCGCGGTCGACCCAGGCCGCGTCGTCGAGTTCGTGGAGCGCCGCTACCGGTTCGACTTTCGATGCGTCAGCGGCGGGATCAAAGGCTACGCGTGGTCGTTCCCATGCATGATTGGCGGCCGGGCCCATCTTAATGTCGGCATCTACGATCAGCACCCGCGCGAATCCGCGGCCGCGGGCGGTGAACAGGCACGGATGCTCGTCGAGCTTCGCAACGCTTTTCCAGAACTCGCGCTCGGCGGGCTCGGGCGCCAAGCGATGAGCTTCAAGGCGTTTCCGATCCGATGGTTCGATGCCGGCGAGCGCTATGTGAACGGGCGAGCGATGCTCGCCGGCGACGCGGCCGGCGTCGATCCGTTGATGGGCGAGGGGATCTCGTGCGCGTTCGAGCACGGCAGGTTGGCCGGCCGGGCGATCGCGCGAGCCTTCGGTGGCGACACCGACGGGCTCGCGGCATATGACACCGCGCTCCACGACGGCGCGGTCGGGATCAAGCTTCGCAAGCTCGCGTTCGCGGCGCGTCATTTCTATGGGCGCCGGAGCCGGGCCTTTTTTCGCATCGCACGTCTCAGCCGCCGCGCCCGCGAACTCGGTGTCGATTGGTACAACGGCGCTGCACACATGGACGAGATGCCGACCCGGACCCTGGTCGCGAAATGGGCCGCCGCGGTTCTATTGGATGCTCCCGTGCGATAGCATTTTCATCTGGTAGTATTGAGGCCGAGCCGAACGGTAATTACCGACTGGACCTGATATGCCGGCCCGGGCGTGGAATAGCGCGAGGTCTGCGGGGGAGTTGTGGCGAGGCGCAAGCGAAAGCGGAACCGTAAGGTGGTTCGGGTCTGGGTCGTCGTCACGATCGCTCTTCTGATAGCGGGGTTTCTCGCGCGTCGAATGATGATGCCGGGCGCGATGCATTACCTGACCTATCGTCCGCCCGGAGCGCCGCAACCAATCGTCCCCGGATCGCCGGATTTGCCAGCGGAGCGCGATGCGCCGGCGGCGCGGCAGGTGCAACAAGTGGCGGCACCAAATAAAGTCGCGCCGAACCGCGAGGCACTCGCGACTCCCGCTGTCCAGGCCACCGCCGCGGCCGGCGCGGAGCATCTGACCGCGAGCGATCGCAGGGCGCTCGATGAGATCCTCAAGCGCAAGTCGAAGTAGCTGACAAGTTGCAGTATCTGAAAAGTCGAAGTAGCTGAATGGAGCACGAGTAGATAGTTCCGATGGCGGCAGGACCTGGCAGAGCTCCGCTCACCGATGATTTGGGATTTACCGTCGAACTCGGTGCGACGCCGCGCCGAGTCATCTCGATGGTGCCAAGCTGGACCGAGACTCTGTTCACGCTTGGCCTCGACGCCGAGGTGGTGGGCGTGACGAAGTTCTGCGTCGAGCCGGCAGCCGCGGTCGCGACCCGGGTGAAAATCGGTGGCACCAAGAATCCGGATATCCGCGCAATCCTGAACCTGAACCCTGACTTCGTGATCGCCAACGCCGAGGAGAATCGGCGCGAAGACGTCGAGCGGCTGCGCGCGCATGGTATCCCGGTATTCACTACTTACCCACGCACCGTGCCCGGCGCCGTGGAATCGATCCTGCGCCTGGGCCGCGCACTCGGTCGCGAGCCACAGGCGGGCACGCTCGCGCGCGAGATCACACTGGCGGTGAGCGGGATCGAAGCTCAGCTCGGAGTGTGGGCCAAGCTCAGGCTCCGGGTATTCTGCCCCATCTGGAAAAAGCCTTGGATGAGTTTCAACGCCGACACCTATGCGCATGACGTACTCAGGATGCTTGGTTACAACAACGTCTACGCGTCGGCGGGTGAGCGCTATCCGACCATCACGCTCGAGGAGGCGGTCGAGCTCCGGCCCGACATTGTGATCCTTCCTGACGAGCCGTACGAGTTTGTCGAAAGCGACGTCGAGGAGTTGAAGACGATGCTGCCGCCAGCGCTGAGCCGCCGCGTCTTGCTGGTCAGCGGGCGCGACCTACATTGGTACGGCGTCCACATGGTGAACGGGCTCAGGGCGCTGGCTGACCGGCTTGGGCGTGTGCGGGCTGCGGTGCTATGAGGTAAGTACCCGCGCGAAGGCGGGAGGGTCGATTCGCGATGCGAGGGGGTGCGCAATCGTGCGAACCACACGAATCGTAGTTGCGCTCGCGGTTGCGCTTGCGTTGTCCGCTGTTACGGTGCGAGATGGCCGCGCCGCGGACCTGGACGGCTCGCCAAATCTGTTCGGCGCTGGCGAGCAGTCCGAACAGAATCCGTCGTCGGACCAGGGCCTGCAGCTGGACCAGAATCTGCAGTCGGGCCAGGTCGCGCCGTCTGAGCAGAACCCGTCCAATCAGAATCTCACCACACAAGGCCTGTCCAATCAGGACATGACGAATCAGGATGAGATGAATCAGCGTTCCGGCGTCGGGCAAAGCTCGAACGACAACGACATGATCATCACTAATGACGCGACGCCGCCGCAGCCCGAAGACGACGAGATACCGAACAGCATCGGCCGCAAGTGGCCCGAATGGGTGACGAACTACGGTCATCGCGGCGGCGCGCCCGCGAATGCCGGGGTTCCCGCGACATCCCCCGGCGCCGAGAACGAGTAGCGCCGTCATCAGCAACGCTGCGTCGATTCGCCGTCGCGGGTTTGCGCGCGGCGCTCAAACCCTCTAACAATTTCCGTCGTCTGGCGGACGCGCCCGACTCGGCCGTATTCGCAATCGCAAGCAAGTAAGGAGCAACGACCATGGCTGGACCAGCGCCGCTCAGCGGCATCAAGATACTCGATCTCACCAAGCTCGCGCCGGGACCGTTCTGCACCATGATTCTCGGCGATCTCGGCGCCGAGGTGATCAAGATCGAAGAGCCGGGCGTCCCCACCGGCCGCCGCGCGCAGCAGGCCGGTCCCGCGGGGGTGCAGAATATTGCGGCCGGCTTCAGCGGCAATCCGTTCAACGCGCTCAATCGGAACAAGAAGTCAGTCGGGCTTAATCTGAAAAGCGGGCCGGGCCGCGAAATCTATCACCGCCTCGCCTGGCGCGCCGACGTTATCGTAGAGGAGTACCGCCCCGGCGTCGCCAAGCGCCTCGGCATCGACTTCGAGAGCATCCGCGCGCGCAACCCGAAGCTCATCTATTGCGCGATTACCGGCTACGGGCAGAACGGCCCGTATCGCGACATGGTCGGCCACGATCTCAACTACATCGCGACCGCCGGGGTGCTCTCGATGCTTGGCAGGCCCGGCCAGCCGCCCACCATCCCGCACAACATCATCGCCGACTACGCCGGTGGCGGCATGCACGGCGCGATCGGCGTGCTTGCGGCGCTGATGGCGCGCACGCATACCGGCCGCGGCCAATACGTCGATATCTCGATGATGGACGGGTCGCTGGCGCTGCTCGCGCAGTCGTTCGCCACCTTCTTCGCGAACGGCCAGGTTCCCCAGCGCGGCGAAACCATCCTCGACGGCGGAATTCCCAACTATAATGTCTACGCAACCAGCGACGGCAAGTTCATCACTATCGGTTCGATCGAGCCGTGGTTCTTCGCGAATCTGTGCCGCACGCTGGGACGCGAGGACCTCGTCCCACACGAGTTCAATTCCGCCAAGCGCGCCGAGATCCAGCAATTCTTCACCGACACTTTCAAAACCAAAACCCGCGACGAGTGGTTCAACCTTCTCAGCAAATCCGACATTTGCGTGGGCCGCATGCTCACCCTTGACGAAGTGCCCAACGATCCGCAGGTCAAGGCGCGCAAGATGGTCGTCGAGCTCGACGCCCCCGACGGCCAGAAGGTCAAGCAGGTCGGCATCTCGGTGAAGCTCGCGGAGACGCCCGGATCGATTCGCTCGCTCGCCCCGCAGCTCGGCCAGCATACTGACGAGGTGCTCGGCGAGCTCGGCTACCCACAGGAGCAAATCGATCGCTGGCGCGAGGAAGGCGCCGTCCGCTAGCCGCCGCGGCGCTGCGTCGATTGCCCGCTGCCGTCGTGCGCGTCTATCATTGCCGCATGCCGGAACAACAGGTGCTCTTCATCCGTGGCGGCTTTCATCCGCTGCATATCGAGCGCGCCGAGGGCGCATGGCTCTACACCAACGACGGCCGCAAAATCCTCGACGGCGGCTCCGGCGCGGTAGTGACCAATATTGGCCACGGCCGCAATGAAATCGCCGAGGTCGCCGCACGCACCATCCGCAACCTCGACTACATCGTGCCGGTGTGGACCTCGCCCGAGCGCGAACGGCTGGTCGAGCGCCTCGCGCGATGGACTCCGCCGGGACTCACGCGCTTCTTTTTCACCAGCGGCGGTTCGGAAGCGATCGAGGCCGCGCTCAAGTTCGCGATTCTCTATCACAAGGTCCACGGCAAGACGTCGAAGAAAAAAATCATCGGCCGGCGCTTCTCATATCACGGCAACACGATCGCCGCGCTTTCGGCCGGCGGCAGCGCGCGGCGCGCCGACTACGAGCACGTGCTTTTCGATTGGCCGAAAATCGGACCGTCGTATTGCTACCGATGCCCCTGGGGAAAGACCTATCCCGGCTGCGACCTCGACTGCGCGACCGCTCTGGAAGCGGAGATCCTGCGCAACGGCGCCGATTCCATCGCCGCGTTTATCGCCGAGCCGATGATGGGTTCGTCGGGCGGCGCGGTCCCGCCGGTCAAGGAGTACTGGCCGAAGCTGCGTGAAATTTGCACTCGCTACGACGTCCTGCTGATCGCAGACGAAGTGATGACCGGCTTCGGCCGCACCGGGAGCCACTTTGCAGTCGACCATTGGGACGTCAAGCCCGACATCCTGGTCGGCGGTAAGGGCCTCACCGGCGGCTACATGCCGATGGGCATGATCGCGGTTGCCGACGCGATGGTCGAAGAGGTCGAGAACGCGAAGGCCGACTTCATGTTCTACACTTACAGCTCGCATCCGCTCGCGTGCGCGGTCGCCGACGAAGTGCTCGCGATCATGGAGCGCGAAAGACTGGTCGAGCGCTCCGCCGAAGTCGGCGCGCGCCTCGGCGCGCAGCTTCGCGAGGAGCTGTCAGGGCATCCGATGGTCGGCGACATCCGCGGCACCGGGATGTTCTGGGGTATCGAGCTGGTTCACGACAAGGCGTCGCGCACCCCGTTCGCACCCGAGCAGCGCGTGACCAACCGCGTGCTCGCCGCCGCGGTCAAGCGCGGCCTGTTCTTCTATCCGGCGACCGGGATGGCGGGTCCCGCCGGCGGCGACGCGATGATGATCACGCCGCCGTTCATCGTCGGCGATTCCGAGATCGAGTTCATCGTGCGCAACGCGCGCGGTGCGCTCGACGACGTGCAGCCCAACCTGTAGCTCCGCGGAGAATCGCATCGATGGCCGATAGCATCATCGGACCCACCTCGCATTACTTTTATTCGCAGCGCCTCAAGCTCCATTACGTCGACTGGGGCAACGAGGACAAGCCGCTGATGGTGATGGTGCACGGCGGCCGTGACCATTGCCGCAACTGGGACTGGACCGCGCTCGACCTGCGCAAGCACTATCACGTCATCGCGCCCGATCTGCGCGGCCACGGCGATTCCGACTGGGCGGTCGGCGGCAGCTACTCGATGATCGACTACGTGCTCGACCTGGCGCAGTTGATGAGCGCGGTTACGCGCGATCCCGCGACTCTCATCGGTCATTCGCTCGGCGGCGGAATCGTCCTGCAGTACACCGGCACGTTTCCGGAGACGGTCAAGACAGTGGTTTCTATCGAAGGGCTCGGCCCGCCGCCCGGGATGATCCGCGAAACTCCCGCGTACGAGCGGATGCAAAACTGGATCGCGCAGATGCGCAATCTCGCGACGCGCAAGGTCCACGAGTACCACTCGATCGACGAGGCGCTCGCCCGGATGCGCGCGGCGAATCCGCATCTGACCGTCGAGCAGGCGCGCCATCTCACTATCCATGGCGTGCGCCGCAACGAGAACGGCACCTACTCGTGGAAGTTCGACAACTACGTTCACGCCACCTCGCCCTACATGTTCAATACCCGCGACGCGACGCAGATTTGGGGGCGAGTCGCATGCAAGACGCTGCTGATTCGCGGCGCCGAGTCATGGGCCGGCGATTGGGTCAAGGACGGCCGCTTCAAGAACTTCAAGAGCGCCGAGTCGATCACGATCGACGACGCCGGGCACTGGGTGCATCACGATCAGTTGGGCCACTTCCTCGGCGCAGTGCATCGCTTTCTGGGAGTTTGAGTTCCCGCGGCGGTTCTTGATCTCCTCGCGACCGTGCATAATCGGCGGCGGGGACTCCGATGAAAGCGCGTGCGCTGGCTCTCCGTGCCGACCAATTCGAATACGTTCAGCTCATCGTGCTGGCGGTCGCGGTGGGCGTGCTCGGCGCACTCGGCAATCTCGGCTTTCGCGAGCTGATCATTTTCTTCTCGTGGCTGTTCCGGCAGGTCGAATGGAATGCGCTCGGAATCAATCACGGCGGCTTCCACCTGGCATTGATTCCAGTCGTCCTCCTGAGCGGCGGTGTCTTCATCGTCCTGCTCAATTATTTTTATCCCGGCGAGGTCTACGGCTACGGGTTTCCGCGCTTCCTCGAGATGGTGAATCTCGGCAACGCGGTCATCAGCCGCAAATGGATCTTCGTGAAGGCGACCGGCGCGGCGCTCTCGCTGGGATGCGGCGCGGCAGTTGGCCGCGAAGGTCCCATCGCGCAGATCGGCGGTGCGATCGGTTCCGCGGTCGCACGGCTTCGCCGCCTCACCCCTGATCGCGCCAAGGTGCTGGTGGCAGCCGGCGCCGGCGCCGGTATCGCGACCACCTTCAATGCGCCGATCGGCGGTTTGATGTTCGCGCAGGAAGTCGTCCTGCTCGGCGCGACCGAGCTTGCCAATCTGACCTTGCTGATCATCGCGACCACCAGCGCGGTGGTGACTTCGCGCGCGATCCAGGGCAACGCGGTGACCTTCGTGGTCCCGCTCTTCGAGCTCAGGAGTTACTGGGAGTTGCTGAGCTACGGCCTGATGGGTGCGGCGATGGGCGTGATCGGCGCTGCCTATATCAGGTTCTTCCATGCGACTGGCGCCTGGTTCAAAAAGCTCCCCGGGCCGCAATGGGTCAAGCTCGCTCTCGGGCTCACCATCGTCGGCGTCATCGATATCGCGTTGCCGCAAAACCTCTCCGATGGATATCCGATAATCAATCGCGTGATGGCGGGCGAGTTCGAGCTCGGGATGCTGGTCGCGCTGGCGGCGGCCAAGTTTTTCTCCTCCAGCGTGTCGCTTGGCTCCGGCGCGCCGGGCGGCGTCTTCGGCCCGGACTTTTTTATCGGCACGACGTCGGGCGGCGCGTTCCAGCGCTTCTTCATGATAGTGGTTCCGCATCTGACCGGACCGCGCGGGTCGTACGCGCTGGTCGGCCTCGGCGCGTCGCTGGCGGCGATTACGCACGCGCCATTGACCGCGCTGTTCCTGCTTTTCGAGATGACCGGCGGCTATGACATCGCGCTGCCCGCGATGATCGCGACGATTTCGGCGCTGGTGGTCGCGCGCGCGATCGAGACCGAATCGATGGATACCTACCCGCTCGCGCGCGAGGGCAAGACCCTGCAGATAAGCCAGGAGCGCCTCGCGTTGAGCCAGATCCCGGTCAGCGCCGTGATGAGCAAGGAAGTGCAGGTGGTGAGTGAGAACACCAGCCTCGCGGATGTGCTGCGCATCGCGGGCGATACTCCGCAATCGACGCTGCCCGTGGTCAGCAGCGAAGGCGAACTATTCGGCCTGATTGTGACCCGTGACCTGCTGACCGTGCTCGCCAGCGGACAGGAACTCGGGCCATTGGTAAATGCCTACGACATCTGCCGGCAGAACTGCCCGAGCGTCACGCCCGACGCGAACCTCGACACCGCCAGCCAGCTTATGGAAGCCGACGCGCTCGAGGAAATACCGGTGGTGGAGCGCGCCGCCGGCGGCGGTAAATTTCTCGGCCTGGTCGCGCGCCAGAATATCGCGCAGGCGCTCAATCGCGTCGCGGTGTCGCTCTCGACGCTGGCGACGCGCGACAACAACATTTTCTGGGGGACAGGCTATCGCGTCAGCCGGATCGCGGTGCCGGTCAGCGCCGCAGGGAAGACGGTCCGCGCGCTCGATGCGCGCGCCAGGTTCAGCGTCACCGTGCTCGCGGTCCAGGATGCCGACAACGCCGACGCGGGATTCATTCCGATCGCCCCGGACCGTTCGCTGAAGAGCGGCGACCTGATCGTCGCCGCAGGGCGGCCCGCGGACTTGCGCCGCTTCGTCAGAGAATTGGAACGCGCGGTCCCGCAAGAAGCGGCCAGCGGCTAGCAGGGGCCAGCCCCTGCTTGCCGGGGACAACGGAGCCGGCTCCGCCCCCGGTCCAGGTTTTGCCGCTGGACCGACGGGAAGCGCGAAACCCGTAAGAGGTTTCGCAAGTTCGGTTCTGTTTGCAGATGCTATCGGGACCGAGCGGCTACTCGTCGTCACCGCCAGGCCCGCCTTCGCGGCCGTCTTCGGGAAACCGGTACGGCTGCGCGCGCCCGGCGCGAATCTCGCGGCACAGCTCTTCGACCGTATGGACCTCGCGCTCCAATTCGGTCGCGCAGGTGAGGAACCATCGCGGCGTAGAGAAGTGCGCGTCGCTGCCGCCGACTGCGGTGAGGCCGAGTTTCTGCGCCGCGTCCGATGCGCGCGTGTTCTGCTCTTCCGAGTTCTGACCGTTGAGCACCTCGATTGCGCCGAGCGCCGGTCCGTGACGAGCGAGCAGCGAATCGAGGCGCGAGCCGAATCCCGAGTCGCGGAACGGGTGCGCCGGGATCGCAACGCCGCCTTCGCTATGCATCACCTCGATCAGAAGCTCGCTCTTCAGCATGCGCGAGCTCAGGTCGAAGCGCCGCGTCACTTCGCGCGTAATCCCGAACAGCAACAGATGGCCCAAGTCGGTGTCGGCCTCGATGCCGCGGAAAACCCCGATCTGAAAACGCGCCGACAACTCCGCGTAGACTTTTTCAAGCTCGGCGTCGGCGGGGAACAGGCGATGCTCGGTGAAGCAGACCGCGCCCAGCCCGCTTCCAGAGCTGACCGCGAATTCGAGGTATTGCTCGGCGGTGACGCGCGAGTCGGCGGAGAGCAGGGTGTGAACGTGGAGGTCAACGATCATGCGAAGAAGAATTCCCCATCCAGTGAGCCTGACGCAACCGCGCTACGGTTCTTCGGCGGCTGAGCTGACTTT
>DATDGX010000157.1:0-29374 GCA_036521875.1 Binataceae bacterium (SeqCode) | reverse complement strand
TGACTCGGAAAAAGAAGCGAGGTCATTCTGGCGTGGGCTGCCGAAGGGACTCCGGCAGCCTGCGCCCAGGATGACGGCCTTTTTTTAGCTCATTGGAACGACCGTGGTTCAGGTTACATTCCGAGCATATGGAAAAGGTGCGCGCTTCCCCGGGGACAGCGGAGCCGCCTCCGCATCCGGATCCACTTCCTGGTACCTGGCTTACTTGGGGCAGCCTTTCGGCGCTCCTACCATGATCACTTTCTTGCCGTGCCAGAGCGCGGGGCCAGGTCCGGCGTGCACGGTGAAAGTGTTGGAGGTATCGTAGCTGGTGGGACCGATTTGAGCCTGGAAGGGATGCGGAGCATCGGCGGTCATGTGTTTAGGATTCTTCGTGTAGTATCCCATTTCGACCACGATGGTCGTGGACTCGCCTGGCGCGAGAGGGGGAGAGATTCCGTATCCGTTGCCCCAGGCATCCAGCACGCCCGGATGTAGGTCTCTCACCAGCAGCGTGGGCTGAAGGTTTTCTGGCCAGCTCACTTGACCCTCATTCTTGACCGTAACCAGAAATGTGAAAACGGTCTTTCCAGGCGCGCACGTACCCCACGACTTGAGTCCGAATTTTGTGATGACAAGGTTGGGTTTCAGCCCCGCAGGCGCTTGACCCGCGAATCCGAGCGCGATGATGGCGAGTAGTGCGAGTATTCTGGCGGCGGCCTTCACGATACTTACCCTCTTCGAGCTGTAGCGAAAGCCTACATCTTTCCGAACTGAGAAAACACCGGCTCGGCGGGTGCCGGTACGCGCACAGCCTGGCGAGCAGCGCCTGAAAGCGCGGCTGAGCTCCGTAGGACTCGCGAGTTTTAGTTGGGCAGCTTTTCGGCTCTACCATGATCACCTTCCTGCCATACCAGGTTCCATCGGCAGCCTCTCGCAGCGGACCGTGTAGCACCTGCAGAATCGTCGTCAGCCACGTGCTGCTCCGCCGATATGTAGCTGAACATTCTGCTCTGCTGGTGGTCCGTTCAGCGCATCCTACATCCCCTCCAACCACGGTCACCTACCGCGTTACATGGCAAGGAGCCGTATTGCGATCGTTCTCGCGTAGCCTGCTGGTCCCTTCACGGCGCTGGGTGATATACGAGGGGGTCGCTTTTCTTTCCTGGTAAAGCCGATGCGCTGCTCGAATTGCAAAACCGAAAATCCAGCCGGCAAGAAGTTCTGCGGTGATTGCGGCGCGGCACTGGCGAATCTTTGTCCGCAATGCGGGGCCGATAATCCAGCGGGCAAGCGCTTTTGTGGAGAGTGCGGCACGGCGCTCGGAGCGCCCGCGGCGGCCTCGGCAAAGAAAGCGAATGATTCACCGATTCGAGTAGCGGAGACGCCCGCCCCGGAAAATCTAGAAGGCGAGCGCAAGACCGTCACGGCGCTGTTCGCCGATATCAAGGGTTCAACCGAGCTGGAGCAGGACCTCGATCCCGAAGAGGCGCGCGCAATCGTCGATCCCGCGCTGCGTCTGATGATCGAAGCGGTGCGCCGCTACGACGGCTATATCGTACAATCTACCGGCGACGGCATCTTCGCGCTGTTTGGCGCGCCGGTCGCGCATGAGGACCATCCGCAGCGCGCGCTGTACGCCGCGCTGCGCATGCAGGAGGAGTTGCGGCGATATGGCTCGAAGCTCCAGGCCGAAGGGCGCGCACCGATCGAGATTCGCGTCGGCGTAAACACCGGCGAGGTCGTGGTGCGTTCGATCTCGACCGGTGCGACCCAGGTCGAGTACACGCCAATCGGACGTACCACCAACCTCGCCTCGCGCCTGCAGAGCATCGCGCGAACCGGGTCGATCGTGGCGAGCGAGGCGACCCGCAAATTCTGCGAAGGATACTTCGCGCTCAAGCCGTTGGGCCCGACCAGGGTGAAAGGCGTCAGCGCGCCGGTGAATGTTTATGAGGTGACAGGCCTCGGCCCGCTGCGCACGCGGCTGCAACGATCCGCCGGGCGCGGACTTACCAAGTTCGTCGGGCGTCAACACGAGATGGACGCAATGAAGGCTGCCGCGGAGCAGGCCAAAGCCGGTCACGGGCAGATCGTTGCCGCGATGGCGGAGCCGGGAGTCGGCAAGTCGCGCCTGATATTCGAGTTCAATGCGATCTCGCAGTCAGGCTGGATGGTGCTGGAGACTTTCTCAGTCTCGCACGGCAAAGCTTCAGCTTACCTGCCAGTTATCGACCTACTCCACGCCTACTTCGACATCAAGGCAGAAGATGACCCCCGCAAGCGGCGCGAGCGAGTGATCGGCAAGCTCCTCTTGCTGGACCGCTCGCTTGAGGATGCATTGCCTTACCTCTTCGGCCTGCTTGGAATCGTTGAGGGTGCCGACCAGCTTTTCGGAATGGATGCCGAGATCAGGAAGCGGCGCACGCTCGATGCGATCAAGCGCATCATGCTGCGCGAGTCGCTCAATCAGCCGCTGATGGTGATCTTCGAGGACCTCCACTGGATCGATGGAGAGACGCAGGCGCTGCTGAACCTGCTTGCCGATTCGATTGGCACAGCAAAAGTGCTGCTGCTGGTGAATTACCGTCCCGAGTATTCGCATCAGTGGGGTAGCAAGACTTACTACACGCAGCTGCGGCTCGACCCGCTGGGCAAGGAAAGCGCCGACGAGATGTTGCAGTCGTTGCTGGGAGACAGTGAGGAGCTGGGGCCGCTCAAGCGCCTGATCATCGAGCGTACCGAGGGCAATCCGTTCTTCATGGAAGAGACGGTGCAGGGGCTGCTGGACGAAGGAGTACTGGTCCGGGACGGGGCCCGGGTCATGCTCACCAAGGCGCTGGGTGAACTCAAGATTCCTCCGACCGTGCAGGCGATTCTGGCCGCGCGCATCGATCGTCTGCCGCCGGCGGAGAAGGACTTGCTGCAGACCCTGGCCGTGATCGGAAAAGAGTTCCGGCTAAGCCTCGCGCGCGCGGTGGTGGGTACTTCCGCGGACGAACTCGGACGGATGCTCGACGATCTGCAGCTCCGCGAGTTCATCTACGAGCAGCCTGCGGTCGGCGACGTCGAGTACACTTTCAAGCACGCACTGACCCAGGAGGTGACCTATAACTCGATGCTGATCGAAAAGCGCAAGCTGTTGCACGAGCGAATTGGCGCAGCGATCGAGTCGCGGTACGCGGAGAGTCTCGACGATCACTTAAGCGAGCTCGCTCGCCACTACCCGCGCAGCGCCAATCTTCTTAAGGCGGTCGAGTACCTGCGTCTGGCCGGCCATCAAGCGCATCGACGCTTCGCGCATTCCGAGGCGATCACCCTCCTGACGGCCGGTTTGCAACTGCTTGGGAATCTGCCGGACGGCGAGGAGCGAATGCGGCAGGAACTAGGCCTGCAGATTACGCTCTCTGAAGCCGCAGCCGCAGTCAGGGGCCCCGCGGCCGACGTGGTGGGCGCCGCGCTGATGCGGGCTGGCGAGCTTTGCACGCGGCTCGGGGACTACAGGCGGCTCTTTCCGGTGCTGCTGGGGCTCAGGTTCTTCTACTTTTTCAAGTGTCAATGGCAGAACGACCTCGACGCCTCGAAGCAGCTCGTCGAAGTGGCCGAGCGTGACCCTATTCCCCAGAGGCTGCTATGGGCGCACACTATGCTTGGGGATAGTCTCCAATTTCACGGCCAATTCGGTGAATCTCGCGCGCATCTCGAGAAGGCCGTGGCCCTGATTCCCGCGATTCCCGAGCGCGTCAACTTTCCGGTTGACGACCCGCGCATTGAAGCGCTCTACATATTCGCTCAGGTTTTGTGGCATCTCGGTTTCCGGGGCAGGCGCTCACGCGGAGCCAGCAAGCCTTGGCGCTGGCTCGCAAGTTGGGACGGGCCTATCCGTTGGCCTCGGCGTATAGAGGAGTCTGCGTCTTGCGAGCGCATCGCGGCGACTTTGCCGGCGTCGAGGAACTCGCGAACGCATTGATCGCGCTGGCTGCCGAAAGCGGCTTCGCGCAGTGGACCGCCGAGGCGATGTACTGGCGCGGATCGTGCCTGGTTCGAAAGGGCATGATGGAGGAGGGGATCAGCGAGTTCCAGCGGGCGCTGGCCGCTGCGCGCGATGTAGGTGCCGTCTCCGCATCGCCGTCGACGGCATGGCCGGTCGTTATCCTGGTCGAGACATACAGCAGGTTGGGCCGCTTCGAGGAAGCTCTCGCCGCCTTGAAGGAAAGCGAAGCCAGGGCGGCTCCTCTCTTTGGGGTCACGGAGCTCAGGCGCGCCAGAGCCCAGCTGCAGCTCGAGGCCGGCGGCTGCAGCCCACGCGAAGCCGAGGAGCAGTTTCGGGAAGCTATGGGAACCTCTCGCGACCAGGGCGCCAAGTCACTCGAGCTGCGCGCGACAACCAGCCTCGCCCGCCTGCTCGCGAAGCAAGGCAAGCGCGACGAGGCTCGCGCGATTCTCGCCGATATCTACAACTGGTTCACCGAGGGCTTCGACACCGCCGACCTGAAAGACGCAAAAGCTGTGCTCGACGAACTAAACGCATAGCCGGTTCGGGTCTGCCCTCGGGCTTGACCGACGCAGAGACAGGGGCCGGCAACACCTATCGGGGGTGCGACGCGCTAGCGCGGCCGAATGCGGAATACGGGATAGCGCGGGGCAAGCCGCGCGAACTGTTCGAGCGACGCATCGGGACTGACATCGAAATGCGGGCGCGCTCCTGGCGCGCGTTCAAGAAACGCCTTCAAGACCGGGGCGCGCTCCGGCGCCGGGACTTCATCCAGCAGCACTTGCTCGACGCCTCCATGGCGCAGCGCGGCCTCTCCGCTGGAAGCGCGCACGTTGCGCACCCAGTCGGCGTTTTCACCCAGCATCGAGACCAGATATCGATCAGGCCCAAGTTCGGCTATGACCACCGGGACACGCAACATTCGTCCCGTCCGGCGTCCTTTTGTTTCCAGACTCACCATGAATGATGGGCCGAGCCCGCGCGAGCTGAGCCAAGCCCCCGCGGAATTGAGACGGCTGGCGAACGCATTAGGCCTGCGCGCGGGATAGAGCAGCGCCCGGTACCACGAGTGCGGCATCCACCACGGCATCGTGAAGAAGGCAACCAACATCGCGAAGATGAGCAGTAGCACGCGCATTGCAATCGATTTTCCGTAGGGAGGCGTGCAAATGTCAACGCCAGTCGCATGTTGTGACCTGGCAGTTTTTGCACCGGCGACTACAGACCGGAAGATCACCTAGGGACGGTTTTTCGCGCCATCCCGAAGATCCGTCGCTGGTTTGACGATCTGAGCGCATCGTCAAACACGTCGCACTGAACCAGTCAGGTTCCTGGCCTGGCTCGGCGAGCAAAGCTGAAAGCGCGGCTGATTCAGGTACCGAATCTTTCCACGGCGCGAGCTTTCGCTTTCGCAGCTTCTTCTTCGCGATTCCTCGACGGTGCGTTGGTTTCGAGCGAGCGGAGAAGACGAGTCGAGACCTTGGCCACTTCCTCGACTGCGGCGCCGAACGAGCTTTCGTTTGCTTTCGACGGTTTGTTGAAGCCGGTAATTTTTCTCACGAACTGGAGCGAAGCAGCTCGAATCTCGTCGGCAGTGACTGGCGGCTCGAAATTGAAGAGTGGTTTGATGTTCCTGCACATTGGCTGTGACCTATGAGTCTCAGAAAAGTTCTAGTTCCTGGTTTGCGTTGCTTCCTCAGCCTTGGAATCAATCGCGCGCTGGATGACGAATGCGCGAATCGCAGCCGCCTGCTTTCGATCGATGTTCTTGTCGAATGACACCATCCCCTGATCCTTAAGCGTGCCCTTCAGTACTACATCATACCAGCCATCGTCGTTAAGAAGCTTGCTGTAGCGAAGATCCGGATTGAGTCCACCACTGATCACGTCAACGCCGTGACACATGACGCAGTTGCGTCCATAGAGCGCCTTACCCTGTGCGATGATCGCGGTGCTTGCGGTCTGTTGCGGTGGATCGAGCACCTTTACTTCTTCGGCCGGCGGGGGCGGCAAGGTCGCGGCGCCGCCCAACTTGAAGACCAGCAGCCGGCTGATGTTGCGCTGAGGGCCGGAGATGGTGGAAAGGCCGCCGCCGAGGATCGCATAGCTGCCGCCCCATCCCGCGAGCGTCGCGACGTATTGCTCGCCGCCGACTTCATAGGTCATCGAGCCTCCTATGACCGCAGTCTGGACGGGCGTCGACCATAGCTTGTGACCGTTGTCTGCTCGATAGGCGCCGAACTCGCGCGCCGCGTTGCCCTGGAACACGAGATTTCCCGCGGTCGTCATGATGCCGCTGTTCCAGGGACCCAGGTACTGGTACCGCCACACTTCCTTCTGATGGACGGGATCCCACGCGAGGAGAAATCCCTTCTCGCTTTTCAGCGCTTTCTTTCTTACCGCGGGATCCGCGGTCGTCACCTGTGCAAGATCGATCGCCATGTTATTGCCGACCGTAGTGGGCTTGAAATTCTTGTCCGAAGCGAACGAGAAGCCTTCCTCCTGCGCCGGGATGTAGACCAGCCCGGTAACCGGGTTGAAGGCCATCGGTTGCCAGTTATGCCCGCCGCTCGGTGCGGGAGTGACTTGGAACAGCTTGCCGGTCCTGTCGTAGCGCGCCTCCGGATTTTCGATAGGGCGTCCGGTCTTGGGGTCGATACCTCTCGACCAATTGACCGGCACGAAATTGTTCGCCGAAATGAGCTCGCCGGTCTTGCGATCAAGGACATAGAAGTAGCCGTCCTTGCCTGCTTGCATCGCCACCTTGCGAGGTTTGCCATCGATAGTCAGGTCGGCGAGGATTACGTCCTGGGTCGCATCGTAATCCCACACATCACCGGGAACGGCCTGGTAGTGCCATACGTACTCGCCGGTTGAGCCCTTAAGCGCAATGATCGAGGCCAGGTACAGATTGTCGCCGCCGCCGGGGCTACGATGCTTCTGGTCCCATTCCACGCCGTTGGCGGTGCCGAAGTAGAGCATGTCGAGATCCGGGTCGTAGGAGATCCCTCCCCATACCGTACCGCCGCCACCGCGCTCCCACCATTTCCCGGTCCAGGTCTTAGCTGCCTTCTCCATCGCGGGACTCTCGAATCCTTTGGAAGGATCGCCAGGTACGGTGTAGGTGCGCCATAGGAGCTTGCCGCTGGCGGTGTCGTAGGCTGACATGTAACCGCGCACGCCATACTCGGAGCCGCTGTTCCCGATCACAACTTTGTCGTTGAAGACGCGAGGCGCCGAGGTGATGGTGTAGGGCTTGGTCTTATCGACCGTGTTCACGCTCCACACCGGCTTGCCGGTAGCCGCATCGAGCGCGATGAGGCGGCCATCGATAGTGCCCACATAGACCTTGCCCTTCCAAACCGCGACACCGCGGTTAACCGCATCGCAGCAGACATGGATCAGGATTTCGCGCCCCACCTCGGGATCGAAGTCCCATAGCAGCTTGCCAGTTTTGGCATCGAAGGCCTTAACCAGGCTCCAGGCGGTCGAGATGTACATGACACCGTCGACCACGATGGGCGTCGCTTCCTGGCCACGCGCGGTATCGAGATCGTAATACCACGCCAGCCCGAGGTTCTTCGCGTTGTCGGCGTTGATCCTGGTGAGCGGGCTGAAGCGTTGCTCGTTGTAGGTCCGGCCGTAGGTCATCCAGTTGCCGGGTTCCTTGTCCGCTCCGACGAGCCGGGCGGAATCGACTTGCGCGGGAGCTGTCGGCGTCGCGGCAGCCCCTGCAGGCGAACCCGCAGACTGCGCAAGTGCGCTGTAATGCAAAAATCCGCACGTGCCAATCGTCAGAACGATCGCGGCTGCTGCAAGATGACTAGGCTTCACAATCATCGGAACCTTGCTCTCCTTGCTCTCCTTAGTGTCGAGCCATCGTGGCCTGAGTGGCTATGCGCGAACCTTCGCGGTAGGGAAATACCACGCCGTCGCGGAAAGTCCATACCCCGCGCAAAACTGGCAAGTCTTTGAAAAGTCGCTACAGTTCCGCCATCGCGGCTCGTCAGCGGTGCGGCTGGACCTGGCCGCGCCGCGTTTCATCGCCGCCATCTCCCGTAGCATCGAGTCCACTTTCAGAAACAAATTGTGACTGGCTGGCGGCTCACGACCTGTGATAAACATGAAGCGGCTCGGAGAATCGCGGAATCGAAGCGATGGTTCGTCCAGACACAAAGCTTCGAAAAGCAACTCTGTACACCCTCATCGCGGTGGGCGTGGCGCTGTTCGCGCTCGGATGCAACGAGATTTTCGACGACTGGCCGCAGATCCAATTCGCGCTGATGAGCGGGCTGGGCGGAGTCGGTCTGGCGGCGCTGGGCGCGTTCCTGCTCAAGGAACGCACGTTCTGAATTCTCCGCGAAAGATCAATTCAGCGGTCGGCGCATCGAGCACCCGCGCGATCGGTCGCAGCATTCCTCGCTTCTGACGCCTCCATTCACCGTTCTCGCGATTCGAGCGAAATGCGCTAGAGTCGCTCGAATCCAGGGCTGGAGCGCGCAATGAAGAAGCAGGAATCGCAGGCATGGCTGATCGTCGGGATACTATTCGTCTCCTGGTTTCTGGTCTGGGGCGGAGGACCGAATACTGGCTCCGTGTTCTTTCGCCCGGTGCTGAAATATTTCGGATGGAGCCGCGCCAAACTGTCGGCCGGATTTGCGATCGCCGCCTTGTCCGCCGGCATCAGCGG
This sequence comes from Binataceae bacterium (SeqCode), assembly GCA_036521875.1. Taxonomy (GTDB): domain Bacteria; phylum Desulfobacterota; class Binatia; order Binatales; family Binataceae; genus DATDGX01. The sequence goes on along the minus strand of DATDGX010000157.1, from coordinate 20,711 downwards.
ACCGTTGATCGGATGGCTGGTCGACCGAATCGACGTCCGCAAAGTTATGGTCACCGGCGTCGCACTGACCTTCCTGGGATTCGCGGGCCTCAGCCGGACCCATACCTTCAATCAATTTCTCGCCTGCAACCTGATTGTCGGGGTTGGATTGTGCGCCTGCACCGGAATCCCCTCCTCACTGGTAATAGCCAATTGGTTCCGCGAACGGCGCGGACTGGCTATGGGTCTCGCGCTGTGCGGCGCGTCGCTCGGCGGCGCGGTAATGACGATCGTCGCCAACTACGTAATCTCCCGCTGGGGATGGCGCGTCGGATACCTGGTGATTGCCGCACCGATGCTGGTCATCGTAATTCCGCTGCTGCTGATGTACGTCCGCACCCGGCCCACGGCCGAAACGCAACCGCTGCCTGACGCTTCTGCCCCGCCACTCGCGCCGGTCGAGTTGCCCGGCCTGGAGGTGAGAGAGGCGCTCGCGACGCGTTCGCTATGGCTACTCACTCTCGTACAATTTCTCGGCGCGTCGGTGTTTGCGGGCCTGGGACAGCATTTCGTCGCGTACCTGATCGGAATTGGCTATACGGCGACCTTCGCCGCGCGAATGTTGAGCGCGATGTTCCTGCTGACTGTCTTCGGCAACTTACTATCGGGACCGATGGCGGATCGGAGCACGGCGCGCGCGGTACTCGCTGGAACCTGGATCGTCACCGCGGTCGCGATGGTGGCGCTGCTGTACGCAGGACACGTCACCGCGCTGGGACTCCATGTGCTGCTGATAGGATTCGTGCTCGGCGCGACGGGGGTGTTGACCCCGCTGCTGATGCTGGAATCGCTGGGGATCAGGAGATTCGGTTCATTGATGGGAATCTCCGGCGTGTTCGGAACTCTCGGCTTCGCGGCGGGTCCGGTAGTCACCGGCCGGATCTATGATGTGACCGGTAGCTATACGATTGCGCTCTGGCTATTCGTCGCAGCGTCGATAGTTTGCGCGATCGCGGTGCTCGCGTGCCGGCCTTTCGAGGAGGAGCAGGCAAAGTTCGCGCGGACTTCCGCCGCCGCGTGATGCGGATTGCGATCGACTATCCGGCGGGCTCATAGATCGAACCCGGAATGATGTGACTACTTCGCGCGGCGCGCGCGCCTCTGGTGACTTTCGCAAGCCGGCTGAACGCGACTAACGCGAGCGCCGTGAACACGATCGCCTGCGCGCCGTGAATCCAGAACGACACGTCCGCGCCGCCCTCCCCTATCAGCCGCCGGGTCGAGTCATGCGGCCACACCATGGTGAAAAAAGTCAGGTCTCCCAGGATGTGCACCACGATTCCCGGCAGGATCGAGTTCGTGAAATAGGCGATCACACCGAACATCGCGCCGGTCATAAAATAGAAACTCAGCTTGGGCCACAAGACCGCATGCGCCGGCGGATGCGGTAGCATCGCGAACAGCACCGCTGTGATAACGATCGCGATCGCGCCGGGGAAGTCCTGCTCCAGCATCACCTGGCAGTAGCCCCAGAAGCCCGCCTGCTCCAACAGCGGACCGAGTACCGAGCCCATCGCGATCAGCAGCGTGGTCGTCAGCAACGGAAATTGCGACATGTCGGGCAGGACATTGGACGGCAGCCTGACGATCTGCGACACCACGATCCAGTATCCGGACAAAGCGACGATCGACAGCGCACCTGCAATCAACGCCCAGGCAAACTCATTGCGCGATACAGCATTCGCGCGGAGAAGGCGGCGCCGCGTTTCCGAGTTGCTGCGCGGCCACCAACTGCCGCCCAGGTATAGCCATATCGTCCAGATGATCGGCGCCATCACGACGACTGCCCAAGGGACGCCGGGCGTGGTCCTCAGGTTACCGACGATCAGCGCGGACCATATGCCTTGACCGAACAGTCCGATGAAGACGGCGAGGATCGCCGCGTATATCACCTTCGCGACACGGCGGGTCAGAGAGCGCATAGGTCATTTGCTTACCCTACCCGCAGCCGCGCGGCTATGTACAAATTGTCGCTACATGTTGTCGACGATCGCCTTGCCGAACTCCGAGCACTTGAGCAGCTTTGCCCGACTCATCAGGCGCTCGAAATCGTAGGTGACGGTCTTGTTGGCGATGGTCTTCTCGAGCCCGCGGATGATGCCGTCGGCGGCCTCCTGCCATCCCATGTGCTCGAACATCAGGACGCCCGACAGGATTACCGAGCCGGGATTGACCTTGTCCTGGCCGGCGTACTTGGGCGCGGTACCATGCGTCGCCTCGAAGATCGCGTGGCCGGTCAGATAGTTGATGTTGGCTCCAGGAGCGATTCCGATTCCACCGACCTGCGCGGCGAGCGCGTCCGACAGGTAGTCGCCGTTCAAGTTCAGCGTCGCGACCACGTCGAATTCGTCGGGGCGCGTGAGCACCTGCTGCAACGTGATGTCCGCGATCGCGTCCTTCACCAGCAGCTCGCCTGCGGGTGGTTTGCCGCCGCAATCGTCCCAACCCACCGCCTTGCCTTTGTACTCGCGCTTGACCAGCTCGTAGCCCCAATCGCGGAACGCGCCTTCGGTGAACTTCATGATGTTGCCCTTGTGGACGAAGGTCACGCTTTTGCGCTTGTGCTTGATCGCGTAGTCGAGCGCCGCGCGGATCAATCGCTCCGTGCCCTCGCGCGAGACCGGCTTGATTCCGATCCCCGAAGTGTTGGGGAAGCGGATATTTTTCACGCCCATCTCTTCGATCAGGAACTTGATTAGCTTCTTCGCTTCCGGCGACTCGGCAGCCCATTCGATGCCGGCGTAGATGTCCTCGGTGTTCTCGCGGAAGATGATGACGTCGAGCTTCTCCGGATGCTTCACCGGGCTCGGCACGCCCTGGAAGTAGCGCACCGGGCGCAGGCACACGTACAGATCGAGCATCTGGCGCAACGCGACGTTGAGCGAGCGGATGCCGCCGCCAATCGGAGTCGTGAGCGGCCCTTTGATCCCGACCAGGAACTCGCGGAACGCTTCAACCGTTTCGTCGGGCAGCCAGGTGTTGAACTGGTTATAGGATTTCTCGCCCGCGTAGAGTTCCATCCACGCGATCTTGCGCTTGCCGCCGTAAACTTTCTTAACCGCGTTGTCGAAGACGTATTGTGACGCGCGCCAGATGTCGGCGCCGGTGCCGTCGCCTTCGATAAACGGGATGATCGGTTTGTCGGAAACTTTGAGAGTGTGATTTGCGCCGAGCGTGATCTTGTCGCCGTCGGCCGAGACCTTGATATTCTTGTACGCCATCGATGTGTTCGCTCGCCTCTATTAATGTGATGATTCGATGCGCCGCATGCCGCGGGCGCTCCGACTCACGGATGGGCCTATCATATAGCATCGGTGGTTTGATGCCAGCGGCTGCCGCGGCGACCATTCACGCGCGCGCCGCCGAGGGCGCTATACTCGCGCGGGTAGAGCGGCATTTGCGGAGCGATCGGCGCGGAGCGATCGGATCAATCAATCAAATGGATTTCAGCTACACACCGGAACAGGAAGCGTTTCGCGCGAACGTTCGCGGATGGCTCGAGAAAAATTCCGCCGAGGTGTTCGGCCGCAAGCGCGACGGCGTGGGCCAGAACGCCGCGAGCCTGCTCGACGCCGGCGACGATTCGCGCTGGCAGCAGATGCTCGAGTATCATCGGCGGCTCAACCAGGCCGGCTATGCCGCGCTGCACTGGCCCAAGGAATGGGGCGGTACCGGCGCCAGCGTCATCGAGCAATCAATTTATCAGGACGAAGTGTTGCGCCTGGGCCTTCCGCTGTATGGCGCGAACCAACTCGCGCTCGACCGCATCGGCCCGACGATCGCATTCATGGGCAACGAGGAGCAGCGCCGCCGCTTCCTGCCCAAGATGCTCACTGGCGAGGAAATCTGGTGCCAGGGATATTCGGAACCCAACGCCGGATCGGATCTCGCGGGGGTTCAGACTCGCGCGGTGCTCGACGGCGATTCATTCATCGTCAACGGACAGAAGGTCTGGACCAGCCTCGCGCAGCGCGCGCATTGGCAAGTGCTGCTGGTACGCACCGATCCTGCGGCTCCCAAGCACAAGGGAATCTCGTATCTGCTGGTCGACATGAAGAGCCCCGGCATCACGGTGCGCCCGCTGGTTCAGATTACCGGCGACGCCGGCTTCAACGAGGTCTTTTACGACAACGTGCAGGTGCCCAAGGAAAATCTGGTCGGCGGGATAAACCAGGGATGGCAAGTATCGATCGCGACTTTGATGTACGAGCGGGTTTCCGGCGGCACGCGCCATCCGGTGGAGCGCACCATCGGCGAGTTGCTCGAGCTCGCGAAGCAGGTCCAGTTCGGCGGCCAGCCCGCGCATCAGCATCCCTACGTCCGCCAGAAGCTCGCGCAGTTCGCGATCGAGGCGCGCTGCCTGCGCCTTAGCCGCTATCGCTCGCTTACCGCGCAGCTCAAGGGGAAGGTGCCCGGCGCGGAAAGCTCGTTCGGCAAACTATTCGCGACCGAGCTGAATTTGCGCGTCGCGATGTTCGCCGACGAAATGCTTGGCGCGTACGGGAATCTCCAGCACGGCTCAATGGGCGCGGTCGAGGGCGGGCGCTGGACGACGCGGACGTTGGCAGCGCGCGGCCTCACCATCGCGGCAGGCTCGAGCGAGATTCAGCACAACATCATCGGCGAGCGGGTGCTCAAACTGCCCAAGGGATGACCGCTAGCGCAGCGCGGAGTCGAGCAACTTCCGCAAATTGGCGCTGTCGCCGCGCGTCGCGGCGGTCTCGCCGGCGCGGTCGTAGATCACGTGCCCGGACTTGTCGAAAATCGCAAGCGTCGGGATGTAGTTGTGATAGTACTGGCCGGCCAGCTCCTGCTGCGCGCTGGACGCGTGATTCACGTCGACCACCAGGAAGCGGACGCGGTCGCGATACTTCGGATAGATCTCGACCAGGCGCTCCGCCTCGCGCGCGGTATTCCAGCAGTTGGAGGTGCCGAAGAAAATTATGGTGGGGCGATCGCCGGCCATCGATGCGTCGGAGAGATCCTTGCCCGCGATCGGAAAGTTCGGACTCGAATCGTCGGTGAACGACAGATTCGGGGCGAGCGTCAGATCGCTCGCCGCCTGCGCAGTTCGACTCGCCGCGAAGGTGAGGGCGGCCACAATCGCGGTTGCGAGAAGGGTCGAGCTTACGCTTTGCTTGATGCGGATCGTCATCATGATCAAATAACCCGGGCGCGAACTAAAACGTTCCGGGCCGGGAGTAATTTGATGCAGCGCGCGGCCGAAGATGGCACGGAGCCTGGTTCCACTTCCACTTCAAATTCCGATCTGCGGCTCGCGCCATTCGGGCCGCGCGGCCGCGGTGCCGAGTTTGCCTATACGATAGTCGATTCAGCGCTTGGGCGAATGCTGGTCGCGGGTACCGCGCGCGGCATATCGTTCATCGCGTTTGGCGAATCCGATCGCGTACTGAAACGCGAACTGCGCGGCGATTTTCCCGAGGCGGCGCTTCACCGCAACGGCGAAGCGCTTCGCTCGGCTGCGGGCGCGATCGCGGCTTTCCTGTTGGGCCGCGCGCCGATGGCTCCGCTTACGCTCGACGTCCGCGGCACCCCATTTCAACTTCGCGTCTGGAACGGACTGCGCGCGATTCCGTCAGGCACCACCCTTTCGTATGGAGCGCTCGCGCGGAAAGTCGGCAACCCGCGGGCGCCGCGCGCGGTTGGCGCCGCAGTCGGCGCGAATCCCGTCTCGATTCTCATCCCATGTCATCGGGCGGTCGCCGCCGACGGCTCGCTGCACAACTACCGTTGGGGTCTCGAGCGCAAGCGCCGGCTGCTCGAGCTGGAGGCTGCTGCCGTTTCGCGCTGAACGGCGCAGGAGCCGCGCTGCATGGTTACGCGCAGCGCTTCATGGTTATGATCGTGTTGTTCTGGACCAAAACTTGCGACAGCTCCAGTTTGGCATGAACATAAACCAAACGTAATGAAGAGAAGCTCGCACATGAAACTCCGGATTGCATGGGCCAAACGGAAGCGGACTAAGTAAACGCCGACCTGTTTTCCTCAAGAGCTGAACAAAGAAGAGGACGCGTATGAAGCTCAGCGATGTAGACCTCACCGACCTCGATATGTTTCTGCGCGGAGAACAGGGCGAACAGCTTCGGCTGCTGCGCACGGAAGCACCGGTTTACTGGCACGAGAGAAAACCCGGCCAGGGCTTCTGGGCGATCACCCGCTACGACGACGCGCTCAAGATCTATCACGACCCGATGAGCTTCAGCTCTGAGCGCGGGATCGCATTGCAGTTCAATACCGGTAGAGATGGCGACCAGGACATGGGCGGAACGATGATGATCACCACTGACCCGCCGCGTCACGGCCAAGTCCGCTCGCTTATCAATCGGCGACTGACGCCGCGGGCGATCGCATCGTACGAGCCGCACACCCGCGCGATCACCGGCGAAATAATCGACGCGGTAATCGAAAATGGCGCGTGCGATTTCGTGGTCGACGTCGCGGCCAAGCTCCCGACCGCGGTTATCTGCGAGATGATGGGAATTCCGCGCGACTACTGGGAGCTGATGTTCGCGCTCGGTAACATGTCGATCGGCACCGACGATCCTGAGTACCAGCAGGGCCGCAGCGCGAACGAGACCGGTGAAGCGGCCGCTTCGCAGATCATGAGCAATTTTTCCAGATGGATTTCCGAGCGGCGCGGAAAGCCCGGCGACGATCTGATCAGCGCGCTGATCGTCGGCGAACTCGGCAACGGCGAAAAGCTCACCGACCTTGAAATCATGTTCAACTGTTTCCTGTTGGTCATCGGCGGGCAGGAGACGACGCGCAACGCGATCTCGGGCGGCATGGCGGCGTTGATCCAAAATCCGGCTGAACGCGCGCGGCTCACGAACGAGCCTGCCCTGCTCCCCACGGCGCTCGAGGAGTTCCTCCGCTGGACCAGCCCGATTACGCATCTCAGGCGCACCGCGAAAAGGGACATGGAGATTCGTGGCCAGCAGATTCACGCGGGCGACCGGGTCGTGGTTTGGAACCTGTCGGCGAATCGCGACGAGTCGGTATTTCCGCACGCCGATGCGTTCGATGTCGCGCGCACACCCAACGACCATCTCGCATTCGGCCACGGCGAGCATTTCTGCATCGGCGCAAACCTGGCGCGATTGGAACTCACCGTGATGGTCGAAGAGGTGATGCGGCGGATGCCGGACCTGGAGCTGGCCGGGCCAGTCGAGCGGTTGCGCTCCAACTTCGTCGCCGGCATCAAGCACATGCCGGTGAAATTCTCGCCCGCCAGCGCGAGCAGCGGTGCCGCGGCACGCGCGATATGAGGCGCTGATGGAAAAGGTCCTGGTGCTGCAACATCACCCGGTCGAGAACCTCTGCAATATCGCCGAGGCGCTCGCGGGTGCGTCACTCGCGTGGCAATACGTGCGCGTGTTCGAGGGTCAAACGGTTCCCGCCAACATGAAGGGCGCGGGCGGCCTGATCGTGATGGGCGGGCCGATGGGGGTTTACCAGTTGGATCGTTACCCATTCCTGCGCGACGAGATGCGGCTGATCGAGGACGCGGTCGCCAACAATCGTCCGGTGCTCGGCGTATGCCTCGGCGCGCAGATTGTCGCCGCGGCGCTCGGCGCAAAGGTGGAGAGAAATCCAGCCGGAAAGGAAATCGGATGGCATCAGATCCGGCTCGAGCCCGCCGCAAAAGAAGATCGCTTGTTTCGGGGCCTCGCCGAATCACTCACGCCGTTCCACTGGCACGGAGACGCCTTCGAGCTGCCAGCAGGCGCGGTGGCGCTCGCCGCGTCGACCAAGACGCCGTGCCAGGCGTTTCGCTTCGGGACCCACGTCTATGCGCTGCAGTTCCATCTGGAAGTCACGCAAGCAAGCGTGGCCGCGATGGCTGCGGCGTTCGCGCGCGAGCTGGAGCGCGAGAAGATCGACGCGGTCGCGATGACGGCGGACTGGGACTCGCACGGCGCCGCGCTGGAGCGGTTGGCCGACAACGTATTCTCGCGCTGGGCTGCGCCGGTATTTAGGACGTAGATTCGACCGTCCCGCGAATCGAACAGCAGGAAATTAGAGCAGCGTGCCGATTCGGCGGGGCCGCCCGAGATGCGCGTAAGCGCGCGGGGTCGCGACGCGACCGCGCGAGGTCCGCGCGAGGAAGCCCTCCTGCAGCAGGTACGGCTCGTAGACCTCCTCGATAGTGTCGGACTCCTCGCCGACCGCGGCTGCCAGGCTCTCGACGCCGACCGGGCCGCCGTCAAATTTGTCGATGATCGCGGCCAAGATGGCGCGGTCCATCTTATCGAAGCCCGCCGCGTCGATCTCGAGCAGCTCGAGCGCGCCGAGCGCCACCTCGCGCGTGACCGTTGGCGCCTCGTTCACCTGGGCGAAGTCGCGCACGCGGCGCAATAAGCGGTTCGCGATGCGTGGCGTTCCGCGCGAGCGCGAGGCGATCTCCTCCGCGCCGGCGTCGTCGATCGCTACCTTCAGGAGCCGCGCGGAGCGCCGCACGATCTCGCCCAGCTCCGCGCGATCGTAGAAGTCGAGATGGAAATGCTGGCCGAAACGATCGCGCAGCGGCGAGCTCAGCAGTCCCGAGCGCGTGGTGGCGCCCACCAGCGTGAACGGTTTGACCGCGAGCTTCATCGAGCGCGCGCCGGCGCCCTTCCCGACCACTATATTCAACTCGAAGTCTTCCATCGCGGGGTACAGGATTTCCTCGACCACACGCTGCAGGCGATGGATTTCGTCGATGAACAACACGTCGCCCTTTTCGAGGTCGGCGACGATCGCGGCAAGATCGCCGGCGCGCTCGATCGCCGGGCCTGACGTCGAGCGCAGGTTCACACCAAGCTCGCGCGCGATGATGTGCGCGAGCGAAGTTTTGCCGAGCCCCGGTGGCCCCGAGAACAGCGCATGATCGAGCACCTCGGCACGCTGGCGCGCCGCTTCGATCGACATTCCGAGGATTTTTTTCAGGCGCTCCTGGCCGACGAACTCGGCGAGGCTTTTGGGCCGGAGCGAGAGGTCGAGCCTGTGGTCATCATCGGCCGCGACCGGTGATGGAACCCGCACGCGCGGCGGGCTGAGCGCGCGATCCAGATCGAGGTCCGCGCGTTTCGGATCGTCGAACTTGGGATCCTCCAGCTTGGAGTCCCGCGGCGGTCCGTCATGTCTGCTACTTCTCGCCAAGCAGCACCGCCAGGGATTTGCGAATGGTAAGTTCCAGGTTCGCGGCAGCAGCGGAGTCTTCCGCGACCACCGAATCAACGGCCCGGCGCGCCTCCGCCGGCTTCACGCCGAGATTGACGAGCGCCGAGATCGCGTCGTCGAGCAGGCTCGATACGATGTTGCCCGCCGCGCCGGTCCGCGCCGCGCCGTTGGCTGCGAGAGCGCCAGCGGGCGCGAGCTTGAGCTCGCCAATCTTGTCGCGCAACTCACGCACGACGCGTTCCGCGACCTTCGGACCGACGCCGGGCACTGCGTCGATTCGGTGCACGTCCTCGCGCGTGATCGCGGCGGCCAGCTCTTCGGGCGCGAGCACCGAGAGGATCGCGAGCGCGAGCTTGGGGCCGACGTGCTGCACCTGCATCAGGAGGTCGAACGCGCGTTTCTCGGACGGCTCGGAAAATCCGTAGAGCAGGATCGCATCCTCGCGCACCACCTGGCGGATTTCGAGCGCGACCGGCGCGCCGATCGCGGGCAACCGGTAGTAGGTGCTGAGCGGTACTGCGATCTCATAGCCGACGCCGGCGGTCTCGACCACCACGCGTCCCGCGTCGCGAGTTCTGAGCGTTCCTGAGATAGTCGCAATCATCTGTTGGGCCGACTCGTCTTCATCGGATCATCATCTTAACCGGATCATCCTATGAGTGCGCGGACGGCGCGCGGCGGCGTCCGCAATTTTCGCCATCCGCGGACGCGAGAGATGGCACAGCGCGATTGCGAGCGCGTCGGCGGCGTCGTCGGTGAGCTCAATCCCGGGCGCGATGTCGAGCGTGCGGCGCACCATGAACTTTATCTGCGCCTTGTCGGCGTGGCCGAATGCTGCGACCGCGAGCTTTACCTGGTTGGGCGGATATTCGAAGAGCTCCAGCCCGCGTTCCGCTGCCGCGAGCATCGCCATCGCGCGCGCCTCGCCGATTCGGAACGCGCTCTGCACGTTGCGCGCGATGAAATGGCGCTCGAGGCTGATCGCGTCGGGCGCGTGCGCGTCGATCACAGAAAGCAGATGTTCGTGAATTTTCCGGAGCCGGTCAGGGCCTCGCTCGAGCGAGGTGACGCGTATAGTTCCAGCCGCGATGAAGCGCAGTTGGCCCGGCCGTCCCTCGACCACCCCGAACCCGCACACCGCGCTCCCCGGGTCGACCCCGAGTATCCGCATACCCCGCCTCCACTGCGCTTTCGCGCGCGCGCCTGAAACGATCCTACGCCGCGGAAAAGTGCGCCATCTCCTCGTCGCTGATATCGAAGTTCGAGGCCACGCTCTGCACGTCGTCGTGATCTTCGAGGTCTTCGATCAGCTTGAGCACCTGCTCAGCCCCGTGGCCGGAAATCGAAACCGTATTTTCGGGAATCCGCGTGACCTCGGCCTGCGCGACCGGGATACGCGCCTTGTCGATCGCCTCGCGCACCGCGCCGAATTTCTCGGGCGCAGTGAAGACCTGGTAGGCCTCGCCGTCGGTGCTCATGTCATCAGCGCCAGCTTCGAGCGCGATTTCGAGCAGCCGGTCTTCGCCGGCCGCCGACTTCTCGACCGTGATCACGCCGCGCTTCTTGAACATCCAGCCGACGCATCCGTTCTCGCCGAGGTTGCCACCGTGACGAGTGAACATGAAACGCAGCTCGGCGACTACCCGGTTGCGATTGTCAGTCAGCGTGTCGACCATGATCGCGACGCCGCCCGGCCCGTAGCCCTCGTAGGTGACTTCCTCGAGCCGTGCGCCGCCGAGCTCGCCGGTACCCTTCTTGATCGCGCGATCGATATTGTCATTGGGCATCGATTGCGCCTTGGCCGCGGCGACCGCGGTACGCAAGCGCGGATTCCCATTCAAGTCGCCGCCGCCGAGACGCGCAGCAATCGTGATTTCTTTGATGAGCTTGGTGAAGACCTTGCCGCGCTTCTGATCGCGCGCCGCCTTCTTGTGCTTGATCGAGCTCCATTTTGAATGACCAGACATGACGCGAACTCCTGGGGCAAGCAAACCCCATCAGCGCCGAGACTATCACAAACTTCGCGCCATGGGGGAACATCTCAACGCGGCTCGCGCGATCGCGGTAGGGAAATGGACTTGCGTCCCGCGCCCTCTGCTATGATGGCGTGCTGGATGCGATGAATTCGATTGCGCGTACAATTCTGCTCGCTCTGCTCTCGATAACAAGCCCGCTCGCGCTCGCGGGATGCTTCTCGCCGCCGACCGCGGAGCCGCCCGACGACTCCAAGGTCAGCACCGTCATTCCGCTGCCCTATGACCTGGCCTGGGACGCGGTCAACAACGTCATCAAAGAAAATGACTTCAAAATTCAGGCGCAGGATCCGAATCACGGCGTCCTCGAGGTAGCGGCGAAACGGTTTTCGTTGCAGGACGCGGATTGCGGAAAGATTCACGGCATCGCGGGAACCTATGCCGCCGAGCCGGAGCTGGACGGTTCGGTGGTTTACAACTTCAGCGTGAAACCGAAAGGAAATGAGGCAAGCCGGGTCGAAGTGCTGGCGACGTTCGACTCGCCGCTCAAGGTGCCGTTGCATCGCGTGCAGGATGTCGAATGCGTATCGCGCGGGGTGCAGGAATCAAGGCTGCTGCAGCAGATTCTCGCGCAGGTGAAGGTGACGCATCGGCCGTTCTACCAGAAAGGCGGAAAGGCGCCGCCGGAGACAGCGGCGCGGCCGCAAGGACGCCCGTCGCTGCTGCGGCCCGAAGTGATACGCCCCGACCTCGCGCCGAGACCCAATCTGTCTGAATAGAAATCGAAGGCTGGCAGCACAAGCGCGCGCGAACGCGTGCTATTCAAGCCGGCGCAGGAGCTCGTTCAACAGCTCCATCTTGAGCGGCTTGGTTAGATGCTGATCGAAGCCGGCTGCGAGCGCGCGCTGCCGATCTGCTTCCTGTCCGTACCCGGTCAGCGCCGCGAGCATCATCGACTTGCACGCGGGGAGCGCCCGGATGCGTCGCGCCACTTCGTAACCGTCGAGACCCGGCAGTCCGATGTCCACCAGCGCCGCGTCGAAAGCGCCGCTCCGCGCCGCATCGATCGCCGCCAGTCCGTCCGCGGCCACCGTCGCGCTGTGCCCGCGCAGCTCGAGCAGCATCGCCATGGCTTCGGCAGTGTCGGCATGGTCCTCGACGATAAGGATATGCTTGGGTGTCGGCGTTTCGGCTGGATGTTCGACAGCAGTCGGTGTCTCAATACCGTCGCGAAGCGTCGGTAGCCAGACTTCGAACTCGCTGCCCTTCCCGAGGCCGTCGCTGCGCGCCTGAACGCGACCACCGTGCATCTCGACCAGCCGCTTCACGAGCGTCAATCCGATTCCGAGGCCGCCCTTGGCACGGTCCAGTGAAGTCGCGGCCTGCGTAAAGAGCTCGAACACGCGCGGCAGCATCTGCGGCGCGATGCCCACGCCGGTGTCTCGCACCCGCAGCGCGAGGCCATCGTCTTCGCGATCCACGGTCACGTCGATGGATCCGCCCGGCGGCGTGAACTTGCTCGCGTTGTGGATCAAATTACCGACCACTTGCCGGATACGCATCGGGTCGATTTCGATCCGCGCGTTCTCGGCATCGGGCGAGATCGAAACCGTGAGCCTGTGATGCGCCTCGTCCTCCAGGGGACGCCACTCGTCGATGGTACTCCTGACGACGCCGGCAAACCCCACGAATTGCTTGTGCAGCTCGATTTGCCCCTGCGTAATCCGGCTCACATCGAGCAGATCATTAATCAGACCGGTGAGTTGATTGGTCTGCCGTCTGGCGATATCGAGTGCCTGCGGCCGGCGCGAATCGTCGAGCTGCGCGGTCGCGATCCCGTGGAGCACCGCGGACAGCGGATTGCGCAGCTCATGCGCCAGCATCGCGAGAAACTCGTCCTTGTGCTGATCCGCGTCCGCGAGCTCGGCGCGCCGTTTCTTCAGCTCGGCTTCGAGTCGCAGGAGCGACTTCTCGGCCTCCTTGCGATTGACAGTCTCCGTCTCCAGCACCTGCGCCTTGAGCTGCAGATGCGAGATCGATCGGAGACGCTCGTCTTCGGTGGAAAGCGCGGAGTAACTCTCGGCGGGGATGACCCGCGCGTGCTCCGCGCATACTTTCAGGAACCCTTTTCCGTCCGCGTCGTTGCGAAACGTAATCAGTGGATAGGCGCAGCACAACGAGAACGAGCGCTTCCCGACGAGGGCATTCCACAGTTCTTCGAGGCGAATCGCGGCATCCGCCTTCCCTGCCGCCCACAGGATCGCGACCATCTCGCCGAAGGCGCGGACTTTGCGGGTCCGGCCATTCTGATCTCGTTCCGCTCGGTCTATCACGCCGCTGATAACGTCCCTGAAGCGGGTCTCGCTCGGCAAGTCGCCGACCATGAACTTCGACAGCGTGTCGGTCGCATCCAGGACGACCAACTGCCCCTCGGCATGCAAAGCGGCGACATCGAGGCCGTTCGCGCGGAGGCGTTCATCCAGCTCCCTGCGATGCGCCTCGGTCGCGATGAAGACGACCGCATCGCCTTTCGCCAAGCTCTCGCCAATCCAGTGGCTGATGGTGCCAATCAGGAAGTCATCGTGCTCATAGAACTGCACCATATGTGACGAGACGTCTAAATAACCCACCTCAGATGGACGGGAAACCAAGTCGCCATTACGGCGGCCAGCGCTACTCATCTACTTCTCTCGGTTCCGCAGTCGCCTAGACTTCCAATACTGTTCCAACTCTTAATGCTATCAATTTCCTCGTTCTCCGCAATGCTTTTTCCTCGCACCGGCTCTGGGCCACCACAAGTCCGAAATGTGGAGAAAGCTAGTTGAATCAGATACTTAGATGCACGAGGCCGCCAGGAAGATGCATCAACCTGGCGGCCTCGGGTGAACCCGCGCATCGCCGACTTGGATAGACGGCGGCGGCGCTCAGTCGCTTATCCGATCATTTGGTGAAAAATCCACCGAAGACATCTCCTGCGGGCGCGTTGAGAGTAGTGTTGCCGCCGATGATGAAGGTCTTCGGCTTGAGCTTCCCGCCGGTGGTGAGTTGCATCGGAACGAACTTCGAGATGCTGAACGGGGTTGCCGAGTTGATCGCCGCAAGATTGCCGATGTTGTCGAAGGCGATGCCATTCGGGGCGTTCAGGCTCGGGTTGGTGTTTTTGCCTTTCTTGACGTTGAACGGGCTGACGGTCACTGCCGGAGTCGGGCTGCCGGTGGAGGTGAGCTGGCCAGACGTGAACTTAACCAGGGTGAAAGGAGTGTTCGCGTTGCTCGACCAGAGGCTGCCGGCCAGGTCGAAGATGAGCGCCCAGGGAGCCTGAATGGAGTTGTGGCCATCGTCGGACAGCTCGACGTCGGGAACCAGAGTAACGTCGCCACTGCCGAGCGGGGCGTTGGTTGCAAGGTTCGTCTTCTTGAACGCGAAGATAGTGGTCGTGCCGTTGTTCGCTACGAATAGATTCCCGCTGGAGGGTTGGAACACTATTCCGAGCGGGCCGGTAAAGGGATCATCGGATGAAATCGTGACGCTGGGATCGATCGTAGCGGTCAATGCAAGTTGTTTCTTCGAGAATACGTCGACCGTGTTGTTGCCATTATCGGTGACCCAGAAATTTCCCGCCGAATCAAAGACCCCTTGCTGGATAAATACAAAACTGGCGGAAGTGATCTCCACGTTCGGGGTCGGATTGGGAACCTTTTTCAGATTCGCCAATTGGGCGGGAGTGAATTCGTCGAGCGCAGGGGCCGTCTTCCCGCCGGTCGAGGTGGTGCCCCCGTCGATAACCCACAGATTGCCGCTTGCGTCGAACTGCACTCCCTGCGGAGCGCCGAAGGCGTCGCTGATTATTAACTTCGGAGGCACGTTCAGGTTGAGGCCGCCATTGAGCTGGCCCGGGCTGAATTCCAGCACGTTGGTGCCATTCGCCACCCAGAGCCCCTGCTTGGCAGCCGCCACGGCGGCGACAGCCTTATCGGGAGAAGACTCCGCCATTGCGGTGGTGCCGATCGCGAATACGATCAATGCCGCAGCAACTAAGGCACGAGTGATCGTCTGATAGTAACTGGAGGTAACCTGGCCGGCGCGACGCGCGGCTAACATACGCGCGTCCGTCGCTGTGACATCTTGAGATGTGGTGTTCATGTGCTCCTCTACGATCTGTGTCAGTGAACTGTTTGCATTTTTCACGGCGCTACGAATTTCCTTAGTTATTCCTACCTGAGCCATTTTCCCGAAGCATCGGTCTTGGGTCTTTGACGTTGACTAGTAAGAAGTTATTCGGGAGTGCCGATAGTTGCGATTCGAGTTCCGTCAAATATGCGTGAAGTATGCTTATGATTTGTGTGCGAGTGGCCTTCAGGTAGGGAGTGGAGGTTTATAAGACGACCTCAGGCCGCGGTCTGCGCTGTGTAGCGGCTAGGCACGCTGTCCAAGCGAGCGTGGCGCGACGACGCGTTACTCCCACATTGCACCAAACCATTCGCGCTGTTGTGTTTTATGACAGAACATTGGGGATTGCCGATACCTCGCGACCAATTGGGTAAGCAATTCGACTGATGACTAATTGTCAATACGGTGCGAGCGTACTTACAACCGATCCGCGCCGAGCGGCGTGTAAGGATTGTTTGATCGAAACGGCGCCGGCGTCAAGGGAGCTGCCCGCAAGTCGACGACCAGCATCATCGCTACGAACGCCTCGTCGGCTGACTCGTCGTCCGCCGCGTATGACTCTTTGTTATCTAACGCTTGCGTTGCTGCAAGCGGCCGGCTTGCGAAAAACTCGGCCAGGCGCCGGAGAGTCAAACGTGTTGCGGACAATACTTGGCCGGGTTCTCGCTATCGAGCGGTACGCTCGGGAACTAGCGCGGCGGACGGAATAATTTCCGGTTCTCCACTGCTAGGTGGCTGCCAGAAGAGCCGCAAGTACGAGCCGCCGGCGATATTGCGCTCGCCAACTTCGATTCGATGGCGCCCCGCGGTCAGGAACATCGCGCCCTGGTCATGCGGCTTGCTGATCGACCCGGGATCGTAAATGACCGGATGACCGTCGATTTTGAGCCAGCCCGAATCGTCGACATCGATCGCGAAACCATAGCGGCCCTCGCGCGGCACGATAAGGCTGCCGGTCCACACCGCGACCGATGGAAACGGCATCGCTCCCATCTGAGCGATGTCGTCGAAGTTCATCTCCGGGTCTATGCGCACGATATGCGGCGGCGAGGCGCCCGGCTGCTCGCCGACGTAGTAGCGCCCGAGGAGCCCGTGATTCCCGGTCAGCTCGAGCGGCTGTACAATCGCCCCGGTCAAAGAGGCGACAAACACTATTGCGATCGCGACCGCAAACGCGGTCGAGCGGAGCCGCCGCATCGCGCGCCGCGGCCATATCGCGAGTGCGCGCACCAATGCGAACGCACCCGCGATCCAAAGAGCGCCGAGTGGCCAGAGTTGGAGCGCAGGCGGCAGCCCCGCGAGCTTGCCGAGATTGAAGGCGACCGAATCGCCGACGATGTTGCCGCCGCCGAAGTAGGTGTCTCGATTGCCCGCGAAGTCGCCGCGCAAATATTGTTGCAGCGCGAAATCGCGCACCGGGTTGTCGTACTCATAGGGAAAATGCGGATTGGTCGCCGTCGCTATCAGCATGATCGCCGCGGACAGCGCGCCCATCGCGCCTAGCACGTAGTCCCATGACGCGGGCAGGAAGGCCAAGGTCAGCACCATGAACGGGATGCCGGCGATTACCTGGCGTGGGCCGGTCGCGGTGCCACCGCCCCACGAGATGATCGATTCGCCGTACGACGCGTTGAACAGGATCATCGCGGCGAACGAGAACACCGTCACCGCCATTTCGGCGCGGTAAGCGCCGCGGCGCGCGAAATAGACCGCGCCGGGAATCGCGAGCAGCAAGACCGGGTTGCAGTAAAAAAGTCCGCGCTGCGGGTCGAACAGAATCGCCCACAGGATCTGCATCTTCGGATAGGTGAGGCCGACGAAGCCACGCGCCTGTTCGGGGAACTGCGTATTGCCCGGCGTCAGCTTGAACGCCTCGTAGCTCATAAAGAACGCGCTGCCGAAAGCGCCCCAGTTGTAGAGCATCATGAGTCCGGCGGTAATCGCGGCGCCCGCCGCAAAGGTCAGCAGCGAGAGCCGCGGCAACTTGAACATCGCGTAGATTCCGATCGCGGCGGCGATCAGCAGCGCGGGATAGTCGTTCAGCACCGCCCATCCGGCGAGGAACCCGGCCCAGAATGCGCGCTCCGCGTCGGGCGCCGTATCAAACGTGGCGAGCAGGTAGAACGCCGCGAATGCGGTCGCCGCCGCAACCGGTTCACCGGAAAGCTGTGTCGCATAGGGAAAGCAGATGGTTCCGAGCGCGACTATCAGCGCGAGCGCGGCGGACCGCCCCTCGGAAGCGCCGAGGAATCGCGCGAAGCGATACATCAGCACCGCGAGAATCGCGATGAGCACGCCGGTCGTGAAGATGATCGTGAGCCACGTCGCGAGCGCCCAGTAGAGCGGTTCGTTGCGGCTGAACAGAGGCATCAGCGCCGCTCTCACCAGCGACCACGGAAGCAGCGCGGTGAGCGAGGTGCCCGGCGCCTTCACCGAATAGTAGTGGCCGTTGAAGCTGATGATGTCGGCGGTGTTGTAGCCGCAGTAGCCGTCGATCCAGAGCGCGCGCCGCTCCAGCATCGAACGCATCAGGTCGAAGCGCGCGGCGATACTCTGGTCGGATGCCTGGTAAAAGTACGCGTAGCTGAGGAACGGGATCAAAAAGAGCGTGCGCTCGATACGCCGAGTATGTTGCTCCGCCGGAGTCATCGTGGCGCCGCGCGGTTCTTTTTTTTCGGCCGGCCCGCTCCGGGCGGTTCAGGCACAGGCATTGATGGCGTGCGCGTATCCGAACCCGCGACCGCGCCGGACTTGGACGGATTGAAATCGTCGGGCTGGCCGAAGACGCGCCAGCCCCAAACCGCGCCCGCGCCCAGCACGATGAATGCGAGGACCAGCGAGTACGGCGAGCCGAGTTTTGCCGGCACGGTGTTCTTGCGAATTTCAGTCAGATCGTAAACCGCGGTCGCGCCTGGCGGCGGCGCGGTAATTTTCAGCACGCTCGCGTTTCGGAAATGTGCACGGCCGGTGTTGAGGCTCCCATAGCCGCCGACCCGCAGCGCGACGTCGACGTCTGCGCCGCGGCCGCTAACCTTGAGATAAAAACCTTCGCTGCGCCAATCGGCGGTGCCCTGCACGTCGCGCGACATCGCTCCGTCCTCGAGCACCGAAATGGTCGCGCCGGTTTCCTTGACGCCGACGTTTTCAGCGCGAATCTCGGCGCTGAAGTAGTACCATCCAGGTGCGAGCGAGAGCGATTGCTCCCAGCGGCCGTCGTTGGCCTTGAAATTCTCGACGATCAGTTCGCCGGGGCAGCCATTTTCAGGACGCTGCCAGGTCGTCTTGAAAGCATCGGGAGCGTTGATCCACGCCTCGTCGCGCCAGTCGTCGGGCTGGTCGCCGGAACCCTTGGCGAAGTTGCCGTTCAGCAGGACGTCCTTGCCGGCGAACGTAGCGGCGGTGGCAGAAGGCTCGGCAGGAGCGCTCGGCGCCGCGGCTGAAGATTGCGGCGCGGAAGAAGCCTGCGCCGAGCCAGGAACCTGTGCCGCGACGGGCGCTGCTGTGGCGGCGATCAGTATCGCGGCCACCGCGGCAAGCGCGCCGCGCGCTCGAGAGACTCGTGATGCCGATAAGAAAGCGGCTCGCGCCATGCGGCTAGATCCAGCTCCGAAGTCCCTCGCCTTCGAGCCACATTCGTGCGTAGTAGCCCGAGCGATCGATCGATATGCCGACCCAGACGGGCCAGTAATAGATGAACAGGACCAACGCGGCGAGCACGAACACCGCTGCGACGTAGCGGCCCGCGTGTCGCGTGCGGATAAGCATCGCGGCGTATCCGGTGAACACCGCGAGTAGCCCTGCCCCGCCCCACCATCCGCCGAGTCCCAGGATGAACGCCGGCGCCATCGTCATCAGAAGCGACAGATGCTCCCACAACTCGCTGTTGCCCTCCCAGCACTGCGCGATTAGCCACGCGAGCGCCAGGTACCCGAGATAGAGCGAGCCCATGTAGTGATAGATGAACAGCGTGCGGCCAATCCAGATCCACATCATGAGGTAGCCGAGGTAGCCGAGCACCAGGAACGAGCGCGAAAGACTAGGACGCTCAAGCGCCTGCACCGCGGTGATTGTGATCGCGGTGAGCGCGCCCCACCAGAGCAGCGGGTTGCCGCCGCCCCACACGGTCGCGACCGGGCCGGTCTTCGGAAAGTTCTGCCAGTAGGCGACCGGGCGCAGCATCAGCGGCCAGCTCCACCACGGCGAGGAATAGGGATGCGTCGCCTCGGCGACGGCGCGCTCGTAGTCCGGTACCTCGTGCAAATAATAGTGGAACAAGTCGCCCATCCCGCCCCACCATCCCAGGATGAAATGCGGGAGGAACACCGCGATAAACGCCGCGAACGCGACCGAGCCGACCAGCATCACCGCGGCGACGACACGCCGATCAAGTAGCCGTCCAAGTGTCTTCGTTTTCCACGCCAGCGCGTACACCAGGAATCCGACCACCAGCAAAACCGTGATCACCGGGATATAGAGCTTGCTGCCGACGCAGAGGCCGAGTGCCAAGCCGAGCCACGGCAGGATACGGCGACGCTCCAGCAGACCGGGAGTCTGGAGGAAGCGGAACAGCAGCAGGTACGCGATCGCGGCAAAGGTCACGTACACGATATCGATAACCGCGGTGCGCGAATCGACGAGAAAGAGGCCGTCGCAGACGATGAACGCGGCGGCCAGCGTCGCGGCGAGGCGCGAACCGGTCACCCTGCGCCCGAGCAGATACGTAACGCCGACCAGGACGGTGCCGAGGGTCGCATTACCGACGCGCCAGCTCCACGGATGATCGCCGAACATCCAGATACCGCCGGCGATCACCAGCTTGGCCAGCGGCGGATGCGGATCGAGGAACCATTCCGCGTGCAGATACTGGCGCGCCTGCGCGACGAAATGAACTTCGTCGAAAACGATCTCGGCTGGATAGCCGAGATGCCGGAATCGAGTCACCAGCGCCGCTGCGATCATCGCCGCGAGAACGAGGCCATCGATGCGAGTCCACGCCGGTGGCGCGATTTCCTTTTCGATGATCGTCGACTGCGGCAGTGATCGTGACGCTGTCGTCGCGGCGAAGATGCGGATGCGATCGAGGAACGGCATCACCGCCGGCTCGCGATCCTCGCCGGGCTCGAGCGCGGTCAGGCCGAAATAGACTGCCAGCGTGAGAGCGACCAGGTTGACAGCCGAGGCAGCCATTGCGAGGCCGTCGCGCGTGTCCATGAAAACTACGGTGTTTAGAGTATGCAAGACGTACCATAGGTTGAATAGGCACGTGACCGACAGGATCGCGAACACCGTCATCATGGTCGCCGACTCGAGCGCGAGCGGCGCCGCGAATACCAGCGCGGGATACAG
>DATDGX010000156.1:0-62092 GCA_036521875.1 Binataceae bacterium (SeqCode) | reverse complement strand
GGCGGCGCGGTGCCGCGGCGCCCTCGCAGCGGCGCGACGCGCGCGGCCGTCGCGGCGGGCGCGCTGGCTGCGCGGTCTTGCGCGAGTGAGCCTGCTTCGCCGTCTCGCGGAAGTGGCCGTCGCTTGGTCCGCTCGGAGTGCCAGCTCAGCCGCTTGCTTAGAGTGCCGGCTCCGCCGTAGGGCAGGCGAGCGGCGGCTGCGCGGTCTGCTTGGGCTGGCGCCTTCGCCGTCTACTGGAAGTGGCCGCTTCGCTGCTTGCTTGGAGTGTACCTTCGCGGTTTAGCGTCACTAGCGACTTCACCGCGTGGCAGAATTCGCGATGCTGGACTGGGAGGCGTTACCGCCCGCACAATAGTATAGTCACTTGCGTATGCGCTCGAAGTTATTATCGTCGTTGGCAACCTGGTCGCCCTCGGGGAAATCTTGCGCTCGCGGCGCACCGGGAAGGACAACCGCGATTGCCGCGATGTGCGCGCTCGCGCTCGCCGGATGCGGAGTGTCCGAGGCGCCCATCGCCGACACGCCACAAGTCGTCGCGACGCCGCAACCCGGTCAACTCAATGTAAGCGTACAGGCGGCGCCGACAGTCGGAAAGGTAACGCCGGTACACGTATCGGTCGCCAATGGTACCGACGATCCGCGCGCGGTGGTGCCGAGCCAGATTTTCGCGCTCAACGATGCGGGTGAACGCGTCGCTCCGATCCCGCCCGGCGAAGCCGCTCGCCAAGCCGGCAACGCGAAGGAATTGCAGGCGGTGCTACTGAGCGGCGGCGTGAGCGGAGTTGCGGCTGGCGCAGTGGGAGCGGGGCTGGGCGCGGCGGCGGGAGCGGCATTGGGCGGCGTCGGGACCGGCGCGATCCTGGGCTCGGTGATCGGTGCGGGCCAGGGAATTTTCTGGGGAGCCTCGAAAGGCCAGGACCGCGCCGACCGTCAGGCGCAACAGCAGATCGACGCGCTCGCGCTACAGGGGGAAGACGTCGCGCACAATTTCACCGTCAGCGGCTACGTCTTCTATCCGAAGGGGCACTACAATCAAATCGAGATGCTGCTCGTCGATCACGAGACCGGCAACACCGAAGTCCTGCGCGAGCCGTGGCGCTAGCGAGCGCATAAACTTCGCTGCCCGGCGGGCGCGCCCTAACCTTCCCGCTTCCCCGCTTTCTTCAGAGCCTGGTCGACGCCGCCCATCCGCTTGGGCAACTCCCGCCCCTCTCGCCGGTTTCGCATCAGCTCGCCGAAGCCGAGGATCATATGATGCGAATGCGCGTTGCGGACCGCGGTGCGAAAACCCATCGCATCCTGCGCCTGATTGCAGGCGTACTTGAGCATCCGGAGCGTGAAGCGATCGCTCTCCGCGATCTTCCGCGCGAGCGCCATGGTTTCCTCCGCGAGCTTCGCGCGTGGGGCGACCAGGTTGACAAACCCGAGCCGCTCGGCCTCCGCGGCGCTCACAAAGCGGCTCTGGAAGAGGATCTCCTTCGCTTTGCGCATCGGCAGATCCCACGGGATCGAGAAGTACTGGAGCAGCGCCGGCAGAAACATTGCGTCCTCCGATGCGACGATCAGATCCATCGCGGACGCGAACATCCATCCGCCGAAAATGCAGTAGCCGTGGACCTGCGCGATGGTCGGCTTGTCGAGGTCGCGCCAGCGCAGCGTGTTGTCGAGGAACATCTGGCGCGAGCGCTGGTACTCGCCGCGCGCGCCCTTCGAGAATGGCCGCGCGCGCTGGTCTTCCTTCTCTTCCGGCGTGCCGAGGTCGTGGCCCGAGCAGAAATGTTCGCCCGCGCCGGCCAGGATGACGACGCGGATGTCGTCGTCATCGTTGGCGGCGGTGAACGCGTTGTCGAGTTCCTCGAGCAGTACGCGCGATTGCGCATTCTTGTACTGCGGGCGGTTGAGCGTGATCTTCGCCACGCGATCGTCGGTGTCGTAGAGGATGGTTTTATAGGCCATGACGCGGTCCCCTGGGCGCGCAACGAGCGCCGCGACATATGCTAAACCATCGCGGCGCCCACTCCGCAAGCGCCGGCTGAATCGTAGCGTGAAGCGATCGCAGTGAGTAATGTAGCCGGACCAATTGACGCATCGAGGTGCGAGCCATGGCGCTTTGGAAACCCGATCAGACTTTTTACCCCTCGCCGAAAATGGCGATGCAGGCGCCGCGCGAATCGCTCGGCTACGTCGTGGCTTTCAATCCGACGCCGGCCAACGGCCGTCATGACGCGCTCTGTGCGCTCGACCTCGATCCGAAATCGAAGACCTACTCGCAGGTGGTCGGACGCACCGAGGTGAGCGGCGTCGGCGACGAGCTGCATCACTTCGGATGGAACGCGTGCAGCGCCGCGCTGTGCCCCTACGCGCCCCATCCGCATATCGAGCGGCGCTACCTGATCGTGCCCGGACTGCGCTCGTCGCGCATTTACATTTTCGATATCAAGCCTGATCCGAAGAACCCGCGCGTGGTCAAAACGATTGAGGCCGAAGAACTCGCGGCGCGCACCGGCTACAGCCGCCCGCATACGACCCACTGCGGCCCTGACGCGATCTATATGAGCGCGCTCGGCGCCCCTAATGGCGACGGCCCCGGCGGATTGTTCCTGCTCGACCACGAGAGCTTCGAGATACTCGGGCGCTGGGAAGTCGATCGCGGTCCGCAGCAACTCGCGTACGATTTCTGGTGGCACCTGGGCTACGACGTCGCGGTGACCAGCGAGTGGGGCACGCCGAATATGATCGAGAATGGGGTCAGCCTCGACCTTCTGACCAAGGGCAAGTATGGCCACGCGATTCACATGTGGGACTTGCGCAAACGCCGTCATGTGCGAAGCCTCGAGATGAGTCCCGAGAATCAAATGGCGCTGGAGCTCCGGCCCGCGCACGATCCGACCAAGGCGTACGGATTCGTCGGCGTGGTGATTTCGACGCGCGACCTCTCGGCGTCAGTGTGGCTGTGGTATCGCACCGGTGAGCAATGGTCGATTCGCAAGGTGATCGAAATTCCGGCTGAGCCTGCCGACCCCGACCAGCTTCCGCCCGCGCTCAAGCAGTTCAAGGCGGTGCCGCCGCTCATCACCGACATCAATCTTTCGCTCGACGACAAGTACCTCTACATCGCATGTTTCGGCACCGGCGATTTGCGCCAATATGACGTGAGCGATCCGTTCAATCCGAGACTCACGGGCAAGATTCGCCTCGGTGGAATCGTCTCGCACGCGGCGCATCCGAAGAGCAATGGTCCGCTCAACGGAGGCGCGCAGATGATCGAGCTCAGCCGCGACGGGCGCCGCGTCTTCATGAGCAACTCGCTCTATGGCGCGTGGGACACGCAGTTCTACCCTGAGGGAATCCGCGGATGGGTCGCGAAGATCGACTGCAATCCCACGGGCGGACTCACGGTCGATCCGGAGTTCTTCATCCCGTTCGACGGCGAGCGGCCGCATCAGATTCACCTCGAAGGCGGCGACGCGTCCTCGGATTCGTACTGCTATCCGTGAGCGGCGCGTGGCCGTGGATCGCAGTCGCCGCGCTCGGTGCGTACCACGGCATCGACCCCTCGATGGGCTGGCTGTTCGCGGTCGCTCTCGGGCTCCAGGAGCGGCGCCGCGCGACCGTGGCGTGGGCGCTGGTGCCGATCGCGGCGGGACATCTCATCTCGATAGCCGTGGTGGTCGCGATAGTCAGCGGGCTGCGCTCCGTGGTCGCGCTCGAATGGCTGCGGCCGATGGGCGCGGCGGCGCTGGTTTTGTTCGGTGTGTTCCGCTTCCTCCGCCCGCGGGCGCATCCGCGATGGGTCGCGATGCGGGTGAATTCCGCCGAACTTGCGTTGTGGTCATTCCTGATGGCGTCGGCGCACGGCGCCGGCCTGATGCTGTTCCCCATCCTGATCGGGATGTCGCCGCACTCTGCGCATATGAACCACATGAGCATGCTTCCGGTGGCCGACTCGATCGCCGAGGGCACAGCGCTGGTATGCGTTCACACCGCGTCGCTGCTGATCGTGATGGGCACGATCGCGATCCTGGTTTACGACTGGCTGGGACTCGCAATTCTGCGCAGCGCCTGGATTAACCTCGACACAATCTGGGCGGGCGGTCTGGTAGCTGCCGGCGTGCTCTCGCTAGTGATCTGATCCGCGCCGCATCATGCCGAAGGAATGAGGGATCCGGATACTGAAACCTCACCGAGGTTTCAGGCTTCCCTTTCGGCTCATTCAGGTAAGACGCGCGCTTCGCGCTTTTTGAACTTGTTGGGCGGGACCGCACTATGACTGACGAACTGCCAACTCATTTGGCGCGACCGCCGGATCGATCGGCAAATCCGCTTATGGCTACTTCGGCCGTTGAAAAGGACGTGCACGTGATATATATTCTCCAGTTGGAGAACATATACGAGGGTCCAACCATGACGACGCAGGAACGACCGCCGCTTTTTACCGCAGCCGAAGCGGCGGTGCTTACTCGCCTGCCGGTTAAGGCGGTCAATAACGCTATCGACAAGAAAACCATCGCGGCTCATGTCAGACACAGGCGTGGGGAGAAATCACTTCGTCTGGTCACGGAGCCCGCTCTCCTTTATCTTGCGCTTGAGCGTGAGCTGGTCGGTGATACGACGCCTTCGTTCCGCCAAAGGCTTTTCAAAGCGATTAACGCTGCCCGGACGGAAGGCGTTCAGAGCGTTGTGGTCGGAGCACTCACATTGGATCTCCGGCCGGGCTGGCGGGTCATGGCGCAGCGCATTAAAGACCTGCGGCGAGCCGAAGTGCTGGCCAGCGCCGACCCGGAAGTTCTTGGCGGCGTTCCGGTCTTTCGCGGCACGCGCATCCCGATTCATATGATCGCGGAGCTTCTAAGCCAAGGCGAGACGCTGGAAGCACTGCGGCGCGGATATCCACGGCTAACGGATGAAATGATTCGCCTCGCGCCGCTCTATGCCGGCGCACATCCGCTGCGCGGCAGGCCGCGCAAACAACCCTGGCGCGGCCGATCTTTCTCCAGGACCGGGCGCCTCGGGGGAGGGAATATGCGAAACCCCTCACGGGTTTCGCGCTTCCCGGTGGGCTAAGATGCGCGCTTCGCGCTCTTGGAGAACGATTCGCGACGGGCATGACTTACGGCGTAAGTGGTAGTTTCGGAGTTGGCTTCGCGAGCACAGTCGGCGGTAGTGCCGTCGTGGTGGGCACCATGAGCGGTGGCGATTACGCGGGCGACGAGGATGCAGTAGTGAAACCTCAACGAGGTTTCAGAGTTTCCGTGAGTGATAGGGAGGGAAGCGCGAAACCCGGGTGGATTTCGCCAGGCTTGGATCAGTCCGTGTGCGCAGCGCTAGATCGTGCTATGCAGGTGAGCCGAGGTTGAGGATATGAAATACACACGCATCTATGCTGACGCTGGCGGCGAGTCGCATCTGCAGGACGTCAACCCGGAGATGAAGCCGACTGACCATGCTTCGACGATGTCGGAAATGATCGCGGCCAAGGGCGTGGTCTTTCGCGAGACCCGCAGCGGCGAATACTTTATCGATTGGCACAACGCTCCGCGCCGCCAGTTCGTGGTAAACCTCAACGGTGAAGTCGAAATCGAGGTCAGCGATGGCGAGCGCCGCCGCTTCGGGGCCGGCTCGATCCTGCTCGCGGAAGATGTCACCGGCAAAGGGCACATCTCGCGCGGGATTGGAAACTCCCAGCGCCAGGTACTGTTCATCCCGCTGGCGGACCGGAAGTAAATCCCTGCGCGCGTGGCGGCTCTACTGGTTTGACCGGTCTGGGATGGTTTCGATAGCCTTCGTGGCTAGGCGCTTGAGCGCTTTGCGATTGAATCGATTCGGAGGCCCGCGTGGCACGCGCATTTGACATCGAGCCTCTCGACGCCACGTTCGGCGCGGTGGTCAGCGGCGTCAGGCTTGCCGCACTCGACGACACGACTTGGCATGATCTCCACGCTGCGTGGCTGGAGTACGCGCTCCTCATCTTCCCCGGGCAGCATCTCAGTCGCGACCAGCAGATCGCCTTCGCCAGGCGATTCGGATCGCTCGAGTTCGACATCGCGGCGCTCAGCAACGTGAAGGCCGACGGCACGCTCATCGTCGATCCGGACAACGACATCCTGAAGGTGCTCAAGGGCAACATGGGCTGGCATTGCGACAGCACCTACATGCCGGTGCAGGCCAAGGGCGCGGTGTTCAGCGCCGAGGTAGTTCCGAACTCCGGCGGCGCGACCGGCTGGGCCGACATGCGGGCCGCCTACGACGCCCTCGATGACGATCTGCGAGCGAAGGTGGAGAGCCTCGCCGCGCACCACTCGCTCTACTACAGCCAGTCGAAGCTCGGGCATCATCCGAAGCAAGGCAGCGCGTATAGCGGCTATGGCTTCCATGATGGCCCGGTGCCCTTGCGTCCATTGGTGAAAGTCCATCCCGAGACTGGCCGAAAGTCGCTGGTGATCGGCCGCCACGCTCACAACATTCCGGGCATGGACGCGGCCGAGTCTGAGCAGTTCCTGCAGGAACTGGCGGACTTCGCGTGCCGTCCCCCGCGCATCTATCATCACGACTGGGAAGCCGGGGACGCGGTCGTGTGGGACAACCGCTGCCTGCTCCATCGGGCCACGCCGTGGGACATGACCGAGCCTCGAGTGATGTGGCACAGCCGTATTGCCGGCGACCCCGCGAGCGAGGCCGCTCTCACCTGACTCGGCATTGCTCACGTCCATAGCGGCGGTCGCGGTCCTCGCGGCGCGCTTTCATGAGAGTTGCGGACCGTCTCCGGAATTCTCGTGGGGCGATGGTCTGGGAGCAGAGAATTACGAAACCCCTCATAGGTTTTTTCGCCGCTTCCCGGTGGACCAGAAGGCGCGCTTCGCGTTGTTAGCCTGCAACTCGGTGACTTCTTGAACGATCTGTCTAGTCTGACTAGACTGAAATCATGAAGTGGCAAATTCAACAGGCGAAGGCGCGCTTCAGCGAATTGGTCGAACGCGCGCTTAAAGATGGGCCCCAGACCGTGACTCGGCACGGCAAGGCCGTGGCGGTTCTGATTCCTGCCGACGAGTATCGCCGACTTCGCACCGGGGGTAAGAGCCTTAAGGCTATGCTCGCCGCGGCGCCTTTAGAGGGGGTCAAGATTTCCCGTTCGCGCGACACCGGGCGAGTCGTGGATCTCTAATGTACCTGGTCGATACCAACATCATTTCGGAAGTTCGGAAAGGCAAGCGGTGCAACACCAATGTTGCCGCATGGTATCGGCAGGTTCGCGACGACGAGTTGTTCCTGAGTGTCCTGGTGATCGGCGAAATACGTCAGGGAATCGAGCGTCTGAGGACTCGCAATCCACGTCTTGCGCACACGCTCGAGCAATGGCTGCAGGAGTTGCTGAAGTCCTTCGGAGACCGGATATTGCCGATGGACGAAAGGGTCGCGCAGAACTGGGGGCGCTTGAATGCACGCGCCACCTTTCCAGCCGTCGATTCACTATTGGCGGCAACTGCGGAAGCGCATGGCCTGGTCCTCGTCACTCGCAATATCAGAGACATCGCGCGGAGCGGCGTCAGGTGCATCAACCCCTTCGAACCTGTTGAACGCCTCGACTAAGAGTGCGTAGAGCGTGGTTGTGTCGGTACTGCCCACCGCGTTTCGCCCAAGCCGCGCCGGCGTGGGCGGCGAACTGGACGACTTTATTTGGCGCGACTGCCGTGTAAGCATCAAGGCATGGCTGCTCCGATTCATCTGCTGCTGGTCGAGGATGAAGCGCGGCTCGCCGAGTCGCTCCGGCAGGGACTGGCCGAGGAAGGTTTCTCGGTCGAGTGGGCGGGCAGCGCCGAAGCTGCCGAAGCGATGTTGGCGCGAACCGTGTACGACCTGATCGTGCTCGACATCAAGCTCCCCGGCAAGGACGGGCTGACCTTCCTGCAGGAATTCCGCGCCAAGGGAAACGTCACCGCGGTGCTTATTCTGACCGCGCGCAGCGCGGTCGAGGATCGAGTCTCAGGACTCAACACCGGCGCCGACGATTACCTGGTCAAGCCGTTTGCGTTTGCCGAGTTGCTGGCGCGGGTGCGCGCGCTGTCGCGCCGCGGAGCCGGCGCCTCGGGGCCCGCGCTGCTCAAGGTCGGCAACCTGGAATTCGACACTGCCAAGCGCCGCGCGCGCCGCGCCGGCCGCGCGATAAACCTCTCGCCCAAGGAGACGATGCTGCTGGAGCTGTTGATGAGGAATGCCGGCCAGGTGGTGACGCGCAACATGATCGCGGAAGCTGTGTGGGACTCCAACTACAACGATTTTACCAACCTGATCGACGTGTTCGTAAACCGGCTGCGGCAGAAAATCGACATCGCCGGCAGCAAATCGATGATCGCAACGGTCCGTGGCGTGGGTTACTCGATGCGCCCGGAGTGACGCGGGCGCGCGCCCGCGGCGCAGCGTCGGCTATGAGCATCACGCTTCGCATCTATCGGTATCCGGCTGCTCCTCTATGAGCATCCGGCTTCGCCTCACGGTTTACTGGGCGGCGGTTTTAGGCGGCATCCTGCTCATCGCGGCGGTCGCGATGTTCAAGCTGTTCACGCTCGAGCAATGGGGCTCGCTCGATGCTGCGCTGCTCGAAGAAGCTGACGACACCGCCGAGGATATGGCGCGCGCCGGCCTCCCCGGCGCGCTCGAACTCGCGAAAGCCCTCAGCAAAGAGCTCGACCTCGGCCCGGTGCGGCGGGTGCGCCTGGTGACGCGGTCCGGGGTGCTCGCGGATTTTGGCGGCGCCGGGGTGGCGCCGCCAGCCCTCGACCCTGACTTCCGCTCGCGCGGTATCTTCCAAACCGCCGACGGTCACTTTCGCTTTGCCGTGGTGTCGCTGGTTATTTCGGGACAGCAAGCGTACCTGGAAGATGGGGTTGACGCGCACACTATCGCCCGCTCGATCGAGCGCCTGGGCGACATCCTTCTTCTGCTGGTGCCGCTGGTCCTGGCCATGTGCGTGGGCGGCGGCTACTGGATGGCGGGACGCAGCCTGCAGCCCTTCGCCGCGTTGGCGACCGCGCTCGACTCGATCGAACCGTCGAATCTGAGCTCGCGTCTGCCGGTGCCGGAAGTCGCCGACGAGGTCGCGCATCTGACCCTGGTGATCAACGCGCTGCTCGAGCGCCTGGAACGCGCCTCGGCCAACGAGCGCCGGTTCGCCTCCGACGCCGCGCATGAGCTGCGCACGCCGCTGGCGGTTCTGCGCACCGGGCTCGAAGTCGCGCTTGCGCGCCAGCGCAGCGTCGAGGAGGGCCGCAACGCGCTCGAGTCGGCGCTGCAGGAGGTGGTCAGGCTGTGCAGAATCGCCGATGAATTGCTGATGCTCGCGCGGCTCGACCGCGAAGCAACCGTCGATCGCAAGCCGGTTAACCTGGGCGAGATCGTGAGTGAAATCGGCGCCGCGATCGAGCCGGTCGCCCAGGCAAAGCAGATCGATCTGCGAATCACCACCCGCAATGACGCCATCGTCGATGGCAACTCCGGACACCTGCGGCGCCTCATCTATAACCTGCTGGACAATGCGCTCAAGTTCACGCCCGACCACGGCATCGTCGAACTCGGAGTGGAGCGCAACGGCGACAAGGCGGTGCTGCGGGTGGCCGACACCGGTCCCGGAATTGAATCTGCCGACTTGCCGATGATTTTCGAGCGCTTCTACCGCGGGCGCGCGGCTGGAAAAAATCAAGGAAGCGGACTCGGGCTCAGCCTGTGCCGCGAGATCACGCGCCTGCACGGGGGCGAAATTACCGCTACCAGCCGGCCCGGCGGCGGCAGTGAGTTCGTGGCGACGCTGCCGCTCGCGAAAAGCGGGACGCTGCCGCTCGGGCCGAGCCGGACGGGCCGCATCGTGCGGCACCTTCCGAATCGTGCAGCATCTTAATGTTCGTTCATTAGATTAATGATTTTTCCACTGTTATTCTGCGCGCCATGGGCGACATACTTGGTCGAATCCTGGGGCCGGCGCTAGCGGCCGCCGCGATGATTCTGTGCGGCGCCCGCGCCAGTGCCGAAACAATCACACTCCAACAGGCCATCGACAGAGCGCTGCGAGTGGCGCCGTCGATCGCGGTGGCCGCTGCGACCAGCGACCTCAGCGCCGCGCGAGTGCGCGAGCAACGCGCGCCACTATATCCGTCCGTCTCTGCGGGCACCGAGTATTACCAGGCGCCCGGCTACAACCAAATCGTCACCAACCGCGGACTCTCCGCCGGGATGCTGATGATGGACTATACGGCGTTCGACTTTGGGCGCCGTCTCGCGCGCATGCACGCCGCGCAGTATGCGCGGGAAGCCTCGATGCTCGGAGTCTCGGCGGCGCGGGCGCAAATAGTATTCGATACCAAGTCAGTGTATTTCGATCTGCTCCGCTCGCGGCACGCGGTAAACGAGCTGCAGTCGAACCTGCTACGGCTGCGGCGCTATGTGGCGACGGTCGAGGCGCTGCAGCAGAGCGGGCACGCAATCACCAACGACGTGCTCAAGATTCAAAGCGCGCGCGATACCGGCGAGTTCGCGCTGGCAGCCGAGCGGAGCAATGCCGCGCGCGCGTCGGTCGCGCTCGGCTCGATGTTCGGCGAATTCGACCACGCAGATCTTCAGGTCGCCGAGCTTGGGCCGCTCCCAGCCAAACCTTCGGGCGACATCGCGCAGAGTCCCGTGCTACAGGCCGCGCAGCGCGCGATATCGGCCGCGACATTACAAGTCAATGCGGCGATGACGGAACGCCTGCCGACTTTTCAGACCGCGCTGACGGCGGGCTTCCTCGGCATCGATCCGCCGCAAACGGTCAACCATAATGGCGGCGCGTCGTACGACATGGTTATCTCGATGCCGGTGTTCGACGGCGGTCTTACCTCTTCGCATATCGATCAGGCCAAGGCGAGAGAGCATTCGGCGCTCGCACAGGCGCGCGACGCCGAATATCTGCTGGCGCGCCGGATCGCGGACGCGTCGCTGCGTTACGACCACGCGCGCGAGGCGCTCGATATCCTGGCGCGCTCGCAGCCAACCGCCGACGATTCCTTCGCGCTCACCTGGACCCGCTTCCTGGGCGGCGGCGATACCACGGTGCTCGAAGTGGTCGACGCTTATCAACAGGCCGAGCAGCTCCGCTTGCAGCGAATCGATCAGGAGTTCGCCGCGCGTCAGGCGGCCGCCGAGGTGATTCTGATTTGCGGCGGCATTGAATGAATCGGCTACGCGATCACGCGCGCCGCGCATTGGCGTGGGCGTTCGCGTTTTTGGCACTGCTCGCGATCGTAGTCGCGGGATGCCGAGGCGCACGGACGGGCGAAGGCGACGACTCGGCCGCGCAGGCGCCGAATCCGACCCTGCTGGTGACTGCCGCGCGGACGGAGATTCAGCCGATGCATCGCGAGCTCAAAATCCTCGGGACCACCGTCGCGATGCACCACATCGTGGTGCGCGCGCCCGCCGCGGGCCGGGTCGAGGGACTCACGCTCAAGACCGGCGACTCGGTGCACAAAGGCCAGCTCATCGCGCGCGTGATCAACCGCGAGTTCGAGGCTGCAAAGGCCGGCCTCGCGATGGCGCAGAAGCTGGACCCCGACGATGCCGATGCGCTGGCACAGTCGCTTGCACGCCATGCCCCGAAGAGCGGAATCGCGGTGGTCGCTAACGACAGCGGCGTCGTCTCGCAGCCACCGGTCACCAGCGGCCAGGTCGTTGCGGAGCTGGATCCATTGGTCGACTTGATCGACCCCTCGAGCGTCTACGTCGAAGCTAACGCTCCGATCGACGATTTGCATCTGGTTCAGGCCGGAATGTCCGCAATCGTGACGTCGCCGCTGCGGCCCGGATTTGATTTTCCCGCACGCGTCGCCGCGGTGATGCCGAGCTTCGATGCGGCCAATGCGACTTCGCCGCTGAGAGTCGATTTCACCGGCGATGAGCGGATCCCGGTAGCCGGCGCTCCGGTCGAGGTCCGGTTGATCATCAGCAGCGTCCCCGATGCGACCGTGATTCCCGCGGCGGCGCTGTTCGAAGACGCGGAGACCGGCCGCTTCCACGTTTTCGTCGCGGGAGCGGACGGCCGCGCACATCGCACCGATGTAACGATCGGGTTGCGCGACGCGAAGCAAGTGCAGATAACCCGCGGACTCAAGCCGGGCGACCTGGTGATCACGTCGGGCGGTTACGCGCTCTCCGACGGACTCAAGGTGAGCGTCGCACAAACGCAGCAATGAGCCGTGGCTATTCCATCCTGACGCTGATGGTGGTTGCCGCGCTGAGCGCGCTCGGCGTGATCCTGGCGTTCTCGATTCCGAGCGCCGTGTTTCCCGAGATCACCTTCAATCGCGCGATAATCCTGGCCGACAGCGGCGACCTGCCGATGGAACAGATGTTGGTCGCCGTCACGCGTCCGCTCGAGGAAGCCGCCTACGGCGTAGTCGGCGTGAGCCTGGTGCGTTCAACCACGACGCGCGGCAGCTCCGAGGTCGACGTCACGTTTTCCGAAACCGTCGATCCGACCACCAGCTATCAATTGCTCAACGCCGCGCTCGCCGAGGTCAGGAGCCGGATGCCCGATGGAACCTCGGTCGAAACGCGCTTGCTCACCACCGGAACTTTTCCGATCGCCGACATCAGCATGAGCTCGCACGTGCGGACTCTCAGCGACCTCACCGATGTCGCGATCCACGATCTGGTCCCCAGCCTGCACCGGATTCCCGGCGTCTATCGCGTCGAGCTGGTGGGCGGGAAATACCGCGAGTACGTGGTACGGCTCGATCCGGGGCGGCTGCTGGAGCACGGCCTCTCGACCGAGGAAGTGGTCGCCGGACTCGCGAAGAACAACGTGATCGCGTCGGCGGGCCGCGTGCTCGATTCGCATCGGATGCTGTTGACGGTGGTAACCACCGAGCTTCAGAACGGCGAGCAGCTCGCCGCGCTGCCGATCGCGACAATCGGGGGCCAGCCGGTGTATGTGCACGACATCGCGGCGGTGGAGCTGGCGGTGCGCGAGGATTATATCCGCACCGACTCGGAGGGCGGCCCCGCGGTGCTGGTCGGGATATCGCGCCAGCCAGGAGGCAACACCGTGATGATCGCGGACCAGGCACGCGCCCTGGTGAACGACTTCCGCGCCCGCTATCCAGACGTCCAGTTTTCCTTCTCGTACGATCAATCGGCGCTGGTAACCGAGTCGTTCCAGAGCGTGCGCGACGCGATCGTGCTGGGACTGGTGCTCGCGGTGCTGGTGGTGTTCGCATTCACGATGAGCCCGGTAAGCGCGCTGGTCGCCGCGATCGTGGTTCCCTGCACCATCGCGATCACGTTCGCGGTGATGAAAGCCGCCGGGCTGACCTTCAACATGATGACGCTCGGCGGCCTGGCGGCGGGAATCGGACTGTTCATCGACGATGCGATCGTGATGATCGAAGCAATCCATCGCGCTCGCTCCGCGGGAACCGCCACTGACTCCGCGGTGACGGCTGCGCTTGCGGAACTCGGGCGGCCGTTGGTGGCGTCGACGATGACGGTGATCGTGGTGCTTGCGCCGCTGGTGTTCCTGTCGGGGGTGACGGGCGTTTTCTTTCGTGCGCTCGCGGCGACGCTCGGCGGAGGACTCGCGATCTCGCTGCTGCTCGCGCTTTATTTCACTCCAGCGCTAGAACTCGCGCTAGCTCCGCTGCGGCGCCGGAGCCACGCCGCGGGAGGAATCTTCCGCGCGATCGAATCTGCGTACTTGATGAGTCTCCGGCCCTTCATCAGAGTGCCCGCGCTTGCGATCGTCGCGGTGACGGTCTCGCTTGCCGGAGCCTTCGTGCTGTACCGAACGGTCGGCACTGACTATATGCCCCAACTCGACGAGGGCGCTTTCATTCTCGACTACATTACGCCTCCGCAGAGCACGCTGAGCGATACCGAGGGACTACTGAATCAGATCCAGGCCACGCTCAAAGCGACGCCCGAGGTGGCGGCCTTCGCGCGCCGCACCGGAACGCAACTCGGCTTTTTCCTCACCGAGTCGAATCGTGGCGACATGTCGGTGCGGCTGAAGGCGCGCCGCAGCCGCGATATCAACGCGATCATCGACTCGGTGCGGCAACGAATCCTCGCTACCGTGCCCGGCGTCAATATCGAGTTCTCACAGATGCTGCAGGACCTGCTCGGTGACCTGTCCGGCACACCGGAGCCGGTCGAGGTGAAAGTCTTTGGCGCCGACGAGCCCGCGATCGAGGAGACCGCGCGACGAGTCGCCGAGTCACTGCGCCACATCCCCGGACTGGTCGACGTGTTCAACGGAATCGTGTTGAGCATTCCGGAGCAGGAGATTGTCGTCGATGCGACCGCGGCGGCGCGTTATGGACTCACCGCGAGCGACGTGCAAGCCAGCCTCCACTCGGCGGTGCAAGGCACCGTCGCGACCAGCGTCCGCGTCGGCGACCGGCTGTACGACGTGCGCGTGCGATACCCGGATTCGTTTCACCAGGATCTAAGCGCACTCTCCGAAGTGATCCTGAAATCTCCGAGTGGCGGTCACGTGCCGCTGTCCGCGCTGACGCAACTCCGCTTCAGCGGCGAACGCGCCGAGATGGCCCGCGAGCGCCTCACGCCCGTGGTTCATGTCACCGCGCGGCTGTCGGGCGTGGCCCTGGGCACCGCGATGGAACGTGTCAAGGCACGGCTCCGCAGTCTCGCGCTGCCGGCCGGAGTCACGCTCGAATATGGCGGGCTGTATGAGCAGCAGCAGCAGGCGTTCGCAGAGCTCACGATGGTGTTGGTCGCGGGAACCGTGATGATGTTCCTGGTGCTGGTCTGGGAGTTCGGCCGCATGACGCCCGCGCTCGCCTCGCTGCTCGGCGCTCTCTCGTGCTTGTTGGGCAGCTTCATCGCGCTCGATCTCACCGGCATCACTCTCAACATTTCGTCGTTCATGGGAATCATCATGGTCGCGGGAATTACCGCCAAGAACGGGATCCTGCTGCTCGATCGCGCCGAGCATGGAGTCGCGTCGGGAAGTCCGCCGCGCGATGCGCTGATCGAGGCCGCGAAAGTGAGACTTCGTCCGATCGCGATGACGACGCTCGCGACCGCAGCCGGACTTTTCCCGCTCGCGCTCGGTCTCGGCGCCGGGGCAAAGGTGCAGCAGCCGCTGGCAATCGCGGTGATCGGCGGATTGGGATTCGCGATGTTACTTTCGACGGCGCTGGCGGGCGGTCTCTATCTGCTCGGCACCGGTCGCGTCGCGTCTACTGAGGCATGATTCGTTTTATGCGCCCACCGAGTCGACGCGGCGCTCAGGCCAGCCCGGGCCACAGGCGAAAGCGGACGTGTTCCTGATAGGCCAGATACTGCGGATCGGCGTGAAGGAGAGCCTCCTCCAGTTCGATTCGCCAGACCATGAACGGTAGCGAAGCGGCCAGAAAAAAGAAGTTCCAGACGCTCGGGTACGAAAGCGCGAATCCGAGCGACAGTATCAGCCATCCCGTATAAATCGGATGCCGCATCCATGCGAATGGACCGGTTGAGACGATTCCGCGGTTCGCGGGCAGGATTCCGAAGCTGCGGCCCATGTAGATGCGCGCGACTTGCGAAAGCACCACGCCAACCAGTTCGAGGACGATCGCCGCGCCCGCGAAAATGCCGGCCGCGGGATGGCCCGGACGCATCAGACACGGCAGCAACATCATCCCCGCCGAGGCGATGATCGAGCGCTTGGTGATCATCACGGTTCGCGGCGGAATCCGGAACAGCGAAAATGCTCCCATGATTGCCGCGCCGACCATCCAGATGATGCTCGCAAGGCTGGGGTCGTGGCGATTCGCATTGGGAAGCGCCGTAACAAAAAAAGACGCGGCCAGGGCAATGTTCGCCGTTGCGTGCCTGAGTCC
Organism: Binataceae bacterium (SeqCode); assembly: GCA_036521875.1. GTDB lineage: Bacteria > Desulfobacterota > Binatia > Binatales > Binataceae > DATDGX01. The sequence goes on along the minus strand of DATDGX010000156.1, from coordinate 46,226 downwards.
CCCGACAGTGATCGGCGATGGCGCTATTTTGATCGGGGCCCCGATGCGTCCCGCCGCTACCTGCATGTTCTAGTTTTACGCGAATATCAGTTCCGAAGCTACGAAAGTGAATATATGTAATGATAGCAACTGACTAATCCAATCTATACTATCAAAATACTACCGTAGCTCATCTTTTATCAGCGTTCGGCGCCTTTGCCGGGCGCTGGCGGCGCGAAGTCGCATAGACAGGGACGTTCAGACGCTGACGTAGGGTTCGCGGTCAGGCCGCGATACGATCAGAGCGCGTTGCGGACTGGTTGTGGTTCTCATATAGAATGGCGGATTGGCGTCAGGTTCGCGTGGCCTCGTGCCGGTGCCGAGGTGGCGAAATGGCAGACGCAGAGGACTCAAAATCCTCCGTGCGAAAGCACATGCGGGTTCAAGTCCCGCCCTCGGCACCAAAATTCTCCCCGACCGTTGCGCGACTTATAGCGCGACAGACTTTGCTGTCCCCCCGCGCGGGAATCTCCTCAACTTCTGCCTTCACTCGCCTTACGACGCCTGTGTTTTGTATATGTGAAAGCAGTGCAGCAACCGTGGTTCCGTTTTCGGATTTTGAGTTCCGATTTTCACGGCCGGTCCTGGTCGCGTGGTATCGGTTGCGATTGAGTCATAGCGGAGGCGATCCTTAAGAGCGCGCGACGTGACTATCGGTCTCGCCGATCCAACGATCGAGATCGCGCAACCCGTCATCGAGCGCCGTGATCGCGTCCCCGCGATCGTCGTCGTTCTTCGCGCTTGCGATCCGCTTGGAGCACCGGGTCAGATACTCCTGGATCGTCCACACGTGGTTCAGCGCCTCCGGCGCGTCGTACGCGATCACCCAACAGAACTCGATCTCGTGAATTACCGCGCCTGTTAACTCTCGGCTATCTTTTCCGGAGAAAATATACTCTTATGTGGGCGGGAGGGGACACCACATGCGGATTCCAATGCGCGTTGCTGCCGCTGGCGTTGCCGCGATATACCTGTGCGCTTGCGCCACGCTTATTCATGGCGGAGGGCAGCAGACCGTATCAATCGCAACCGATCCCAGTGGTGCAAAAGTTCAAGTCGGCGGACAGTCACTCGTCACGCCCGCTGAGATCACTTTGTCGCGCGACCATGACTATCAGGTAGTCGTGAACAAGGAGGGATATGCGCAAGAGATCACAGAGATCCATTCGCGATTTTCGTGGGTCACAGTTCTCGATCTGGTATTCATAATACCTTGGGTCATCGACTTGGTCTCCGGCGGCGGCTACTACCTTGATCCTGAAACCATTCAGCTGACGATGGCTCCAACAGCAAACTCGGATATTCCCGCGCGGAGACCCGCACCGACGGTCCCATCAGACGACTGATACCTGAAGCGGTTCAGCAAACATGCGAGCTATTCGGACATGAACCTCCGCCACGCTGCCGCGCTCGTGCTTGTGGGCTGGTATCTGATGATGCCGCCGACGACGCCAAGTGGAAAACCAAATCCAGGCGCGTCACTCTCACAGTGGACTCAGGCGGACGATTTTGACACCGCCGATGCTTGCCACAAAGATCGCGAACATCGTCTCGCCGTCGCGGCTAAGCTGCTCGATAAAGTCCAACAGCAAATGGAAGCGTTGCCTGATACTGGCAATCAACCGTTAAGTAAAGTGGCACCAGACGTCTACCAAATGGACGTCAAAGCTAGTGTCTTAGCGCTAGAGAACTATGCTTCACGTTGCGTCGCGACAGACGATCCGCGCCTCAAGGAAAAGTAGGCACGCATGAAGCTCTGCCACGCCGCCGCGCTCGCGCTTGTGGGCTGGTATCTGATGATGCCCCCGCAAACTCCCGATGATGTCTACATCACAAATGCACCACTGTCGCATTGGCATGTTCAAAGGGCCTTTGATACCGCCACCGAATGCGAGAATTACAGTACGTTCTTTTGGGATTATCTTAAAAACGAACCGAAGAAACAAAAGCTGTTCCTAGACCTAGCGCAGTGCATTTCGTCCGATGATCCGCGCCTCGCAAAATAAGGGGTACTGCGACATCGTCGTCGCGCGCGAGCGGGCTCGCGGCCTGGAGATCTGCGATCGCCGGAGCGAATAGGGTGACACGGAGTCGGGCTGGAACGCTCCAAGAGATAGGCAGCGCGGCGCTCTTTCGAGCATCGCGCCTTAAGGGTGTCCCCGTTATCGCGTAACCGTACAGCGCAGAGCGTGATCCCCCGACCGAATTGGCGCGGTGGCCGGGGCGCTCGGGACTCGGCGCGAGACCGTCGCTTGAACCGAGTCGAAACTTAATCTAGCGGAAGCGTAGCTCCAGGTCCACGGAGATGCAATAGGGACTCCGCGAAGTCGCGCGGACTATCGCCCAGGAGCGAACGCGCGCCGGTCGCCGCGAGGCGAATATCGTCGCCCGGCGGCGAGGCGACGCCCAATCGCGGGAACGACTCGACCAACGACGCTTGCACTTCTGATAGAGTGCGTGATCAAGGAGGAGAGCCCTGATGTCTTACGACGAGCATGACGCCGAGCGGGATCGGTTCTTCGACGAAGTATCCAAAGAGCTTTATCCCGAGCATCGCGATCAGGCCATAGATGAATTCGCAACTGAATGCCTTCAACGATTTTATCTGGCCGATCCGAATGTCTTAGTGGGGCCGCTGTCGCTTCTCGAAGAGTCTCGAAACCTTATTGCCAATCATTCCGCGGCGGCGCTCGTCTTTGCGAGCGCTGCAATCGAAACTCTCGTCAAATCCGCGCTGCTGAAGCCGCTGGTATGTGGTGTGGTTAACAATGAATCGATCGCCCTAGTGTTGGCTTCATCTCTTCTCGATCGCGTAACCAGTTTTGAAAATTTGAAGAAACTTCTCTTTTCGGTCATCGCCGAGCATGCGGCTATCGACATGCGTTCGTTTAAGCGTGGCGATTCTTCCACTGAATTGTGGCAAGAGATTCTTAGTGTGCAGAGGCTCAGAAACGCGGTTGTCCATCGCGGAGAATTTCCATCAGAGGCCGATGCACGAATGGGAATTGCTGTGGCCGAATTTGTTCTCGATGTTCTCTTCGCGCGAGTGGTTCGCAGTGTTCAGCTCCATCTTCACGAGAGCCGTATCTGTTCGGTGGCCGGCACGGTCCTGTGTCCCGGGAAGCCGCTGCCCTCGATACCCGCGAGGCCGCCGGCACCGAGCGAGACGCTGGACGAATTGCGCGACTATATTCTCTCCCAGGACCGTTCAGCCGTTAACTATTTCTTGAAGACCGCGAAGCTTGCGCTCAGGGATTGCACCCTGACGGTTTGCTCGAGTTCTGAGTTCCTCAAAAAGTACCAACCCTCGCTGGAAAGGTACGCCTCGGACCTATACCGCAAAAAGATCATCGTCGAATTTGCACAGTGAGCCAGTGGGTAGAGACTTTGGTGAGACTCCGCCGCCCCCCACGCCGGTCTCAACTGTGCCACTTCTGTGCCTGTTCTATCGGCGGGGAGGGTACGAACGGGCTCTCGCGACGCGCGAAAAACCCTTGAGATTGCGACGATCGCGACCCGTCGCGACCCGTGGTGACCGGTTGTTCGGAGACTCAAAATCCTCCGTGCGAAAGCACATGCGGGTTCAAGTCCCGCCCTCGGCACCAAAATTCTCCCCGACCGTTGCGCGATTTGTAGCGCGGCAGACTTTGCTATCCCCCCCCGCGCGGCAATCTCCTCATCTTCTGCCTTCACTCGCCTTACGACGCCTGTGTTTTGTATATGTGAATGCAACGCAGCAACCGTGGTTCCGTTTTCGGATTTTGAGTTCCAATTTTCACGGCCGGTCCTGGTCGCGTGGTCCGCGTATGAGTATTTTGTCATGGCTATAGCGAATGCCCTGATTAGCAGGCCTTCGCTATTCGATAACACCGCGATAGTCATTACATTCGACGAGGGCGGTGGCTACTATGATTCGGGCTACATACAAAGCCTTGATTTCTTCGGCGATGGAACGCGGATTCCGCTGCTGCTGATTTCGCCTTATGCGAGACCCGGGAACATCGATCATACATACGCTGACCACGCCTCGATTTTAAAGTTTATCGAAGCGAACTGGAACTTGGGGAAACTCTCCTCTCGAAGCCGCGACAATCTGCCGAATCCAATCACGCGTTCCGGCGATCCTTACGTACCTTCCAATTGCCCCGCCATTGGCGACCTTATGAGTATGTTCGACTTTACTTACAAGCGTATTCGGTCTCCGCTGATTATTCCTGAGGGCCTTTAGCACCAGGCTCTTGTTCTGGATCACGGATAGTGATGTGCGACAGGACGTCTACCGCGACGTCACGTATGAGTCTTCCGTGGGCCCGGGCAGTATACAACCTAGCGCTGCCAGAGGATCTGTTTCGTCTCGAGTGGGACGTGGACGTCGCGAAATGTGGGCACGATCCGCGGCGTATAGTCGGTTGCCGGCCGGCTCGACGGCACCCGCGCCGTATAGGTGAAGCCGTTCACCGATCCGGCCAGTGGGTCGCCGCGGGTCATCGGCTGCCTCACGCCAGGCTCGCCGTTACGGGCTTGTGCGTACAACTCGACGAGTACCGAGTCGGGTCCCAGCTTGTCCAGATAGACCTGCACGCGGAAGTCATGAAAGTCGCCGATGGTCTCAGAGTGAACTGTACCGAAGTTCAGCTTCGACCAATGTTCCGCAATAGTATCGCGCCATTGCGAGATCCGCTGCGCGAGCGCGCCGTGAGAAGCCGCGCGTTGGCGGTACCCGGCCGCGGCGGGTAAATAGTATTTCTCGGTGTACTCGCGAACGGCGCGGTTCGCCGAAAACTCCGGCGTCAAGCGCGCGATGCTCTCGCGCATCATTGCGATCCACTTGTGCGGCAGTCCGTCTTGATCGCGATCGTAGAATCGCGCAATGACTTCGCGCTCCAGGATGTCGTAAAGCTGGCCAGCCTCGGCCGCATCCCAGCCGGCATCGTCGCCATGCTCCTTGCCGTCGCCAAGCGCCCAGCCGACTTCCGGCGCGTACGCTTCGGCCCACCATCCATCGAGTTCCGATAAGTTCACGCCGCCGTTCGGCAGCACCTTCATGCCGCTGGTGCCACACGCTTCCCATGGACGCCGCGGAGTGTTGATCCAAACATCGACGCCCTCGACGATGCGCTCGGCCAACAGGATGTCGTAGTCGATCAGGAAGACGGCGTGGTGGCGAATGTCGCGACGGCGCAGGAAATGAATCCATTCCCGGATCATATCTTTGCCGGCCTGATCCGCAGGATGCGCCTTGCCGGCGAGCACGAGCTGAACCGGATACTTTTGATTGGTGAGAATCCTCGCCAGCCGCTCGGGATCGTGGAGCAAGAGATTGGGCCGTTTGTAGGTGGCGAACCGCCGCGCAAAGCCGAGCGTCAGCGCGTCGGGATCGAAGATCGTCCTGGACTCTTCGATGTCCTGGTGCGATGCGCCGTAGGCGGCCATTTGCCGGTGCGTTCGAAGGCGCACGAAACGCACCAGTTCCTGGCAATTGTTGGTTCGCAACTTCCACAACGCGTCATCAGGTACCGCTCTGATTCGGTCGCCTATCCCTTCTGTGGTGCCGAGCCAACGATCTTTTCCGCACACCTCAGACCACAGCCGCTCGGAAAGCTCGGAGGTCCAACTCGGCATATGGACGCCGTTGGTCACGCTCCCGATCGGAATTTCCTCGACCGGCCATCTCGGAAACAGCGGCACGAAGATTGACCGGCTTACCTCTCCGTGCAGCTTGCTCACGCCGTTGATCGCACCAGCGCCGCGAATCGCCAGATACGCCATGTTGAACGGTTCGTTCGGGTCGCCGGGATTCGCCCGGCCCAGCGCCATCAAATCCTCGAAGCTGATGTGCAAGCGTTCGGCCGCGTACCACTCCAGGTACAGATGCATTAGCGCAGGCGAAAACCTGTCGAACCCCGCTGCCACTGGCGTGTGCGTAGTGAACAAGTTGCCGACGCGCGTCGCGGCGAGCGCTACTTCAAAGGGCTGGTCGTTTTCATTCATGAACGAGAGCGCGCGCTCGAGCGCCGCGAATGCAGCGTGGCCCTCGTTGAGATGGCAGACTTCAGGGTTCAGCCCCAATTGCTTCAGGAGGCGCCACCCCGCGATTCCCAGCACCAGTTCCTGCTGCAGCCGTAACTCGGGACCTCCGCCGTATAGCTCGCTCGTGATCCCGCGATGCATCGGCATGTTGCCGGGGTCATTGCTGTCGAGCATGTAAAGTTTGAGGCGGCCGACATTCGCCTCCCACACTCGAAGGCGTAGTTTGTAATCCGGAAAGTCAATCTCCACATGCAGAAGATCGCCGTCACTGTTGCGCAAAGACGTTATCGGCAGCCACGACGGCGGATTGTAGGGGAACAGATCGCGCTGATTGCCTTCCTGGTCAATTGCCTGACGAAAATAACCCTGCTGATAGAGCAGCCCCACGCCAACGATTGGCACACCGAGATCGCTGCCCGCTTTGAGCTGATCACCCGCCACATTGCCCAAGCCGCCCGAGTAGATAGGGAGCGCCTCACTCAGACCGAACTCCATGCTGAAATACGCCACGCCGCTAAGTGTCGAGCCGGAATAAGTCTTCTGGAACCATGCCGGATTTAACGAAGACTCCCGCCTGGCAAAGACGAGCTGTTCGACACGACGGCGCAAGTTCTGGTCATTAGCCATCGACCTGAGCGTCTTCTCGGACGCGTGGTGCAGCATCAACCATGGGTTGCGGGTTATCAGCCACACGTCAGGATCGATCTGACGCCAGATATCGTCGCTGTGGCGGTTCCAGACTGCGCCCAGGTCCAGCGCCAACTCGCGCAGGAGGTCGATCATCTGCTCCGAATGAATAGACGGTGCATCAGCTTGCGACATAGAACACTCTTCGTTTCACGCCAGGGTTTCCGACCATTGTACGGTCGAATGACGAAATTGTTAACTGGAGACGCCGAATTGACGAACGCTGAGGCGATCGTGCGTCGCGGCGAGCCGCGCTGATCTCGATATTCACCTCAGGTTCATCTAGCATCGCTCGACGGAAGCGCGCTCGCCACCCGGCGCGAGACGCAGCTTAGCCCGAAGAATCAGGATCGAACTGCCTAAGATGTTCCGCACCATTCGAATCAATGACGGGGCTCTGGAAGTTTTCGAAGGTGTCAACCATGCGTTGCCGCCGGCTGATGGCGAGATGTGCTGGATCGACCTTCAGCTGTCGGACCAAGCCGACCTTGACATTTTGCAGAAACGATTCGGGTTTCATCCGCTGGCAACCGAAGACTGCGCCAAGTCGAATCAACGGGCAAAGCTCGACGAATACGAAAATCATCTTTTTCTGGTAACGCACTCGATGAGCCTCACCGAGCACAGCCGCCACGGTATAAAGACCACCGAGCTCGATGCCTTCCTGGGTAGTCACTATCTCATCACGATTCATCGCGAGCCGATTCCGGGCCTTGATTTGGTGTGGAAGCGCACCGCTGCCGATCCAAGTTGCGGCGCTCACGGGATGGATTACATTTACTACCTCATCGTCGATGAATTCGCGGACGAAGTTTTTCCGCTTCTTGATCTTGTCTCCGACCAGCTGGAGGAAGTTGAGGCCGCGATTCTAAAACGTGTCGACAGCCGCGAGTTGTCGCAACTGATGCGGCTCAAACGATGGCTGATCTCGATGCGCAGGGTGCTGTCGCCCGAGCGCGACATGCTGGCGATCATGCTCAGGCGCGGTGATCCGCGAATCAGCGAGAAGACCTCGCTCTACTTCCGCGACGTCTATGACCACGTGGTGCGGGCGTATGAGCAAATCGATGTCGAACGCGATCTGCTGGGCAATGCTATGGACGCGTACCTCGCGATGATGGCGAACCGCAGCACCGTAATCATGAAGCAGTTAACGCTGCTCGCCTCGATTTTCCTGCCGCTGACGTTCTTGACAGGTTTCTTTGGTCAGAATTTCAGTGCGTTGCCGTTCGACTCCAAATGGCTTTTCTACCTCGAGATCGGCTCCTGTCTGGCCTTGCCCGTCGTGATGTTCGTCTGGTTTCGCCGCAGCGGCTGGTTGTGATCGCGCCTTCCTGGCGTCGCTTGAACCTCGCATCACGCGAATTCAATTTGCCTCACGTGCTGACGGTGCGAGTGAGGTGAAGGCGGAGAACCGGTGATTCTGACTATGACGCGAGCGCTCGTATTCCAGCCTGCGTTAGCGCGGCGAGCGCTGCGGCCGCGTCGGCTTCACGTGAGAGAAGTATTGCTGCTGAACTGCTCGCGAACCTCCCTCCGCCGCGCGTTCGAATAAACGCGTCGTGCAGGACGCTAAACGCTCGCCGAAGTTCCTGGTCGGTCTCAAGCTCAGTGCCTGGATCGCCCGGCGGCAGTATTGTGATTTTCATGGCCAACCTCCGAATTATGAGGTCCGACGGGACCAGGAAAACTGAGGAAGAGATTTGGCGCAGTTCCGAGTTGTGTACTAACGATGCGCGATATCATCGGTTAACGCAAACGGCTTGTCGTTTCTCAAAAATTGCGCGAGGAAACGACTACGATGGGATTGACGGGCGGCGGGACAAATGACGGCTGGTTTTTACGTCACGATAGATCAGTTCATCGTCCGCGCTCGAATTCTTTCGCATCGATTCAACGACCCCATGATGCGGTGACAGCCGGCAAATCGGATCGGCCGCGGCGGCGTTTCCCGCCAGCATAAACGCCTGGCATCGACAGCCCCCGAAGTCGATTTCTTTCCTGGCGCAACTGCGACATGGCTCCAGCATCCAATCGTCGCCGCGAAACGCATTCATCGCGGGCGAGTCGCGCCAGATTTTTTCCAACGCGCCGTCGCGGACGGTTTCGAAGCGCATGCCCGGGATCACCGAGGCGGCGTGACATGGCATCACCTCGCCGGTCGGATTGATGCACATGTAGCTGCGGCCCCATCCGCCCATGCAGGGCTTGGGCTCGCCCGACAGATAGTCGTTTTGCACGAACACAATTTCGAGCGTGCCGCGATATTTCGCGATCGCCTCGCGCGCGATTCCCTCGGCGCGATCATACTGTTCGCGGGTCGGCATCAATGCACTGCGATTTTCGGCCGCCCACGCGTAGAACTGGGTATTCGCCAGCTCGAGGCGCTGCGCTCCAAGCTCCAGTGCTGTCCTGATCAGCTCGGGCACTTCGGCAATATTGAGCCGATGGATCACCACGTTCAGCGTGAACGGAAAGCCCAGCTTGCTGATGAGACGCGCGGTGTCGAGTTTTTTTCGATACGATCTTACGCCGGCGACCATCTCGGCGCTTTCGCGCGCGGCGCCCTGGATGCTCAGTTGAATATGGTCGAGGCCGGCCGCGCGAAAGCGCAGCAGCTTCTCCTCGTCGAGCAGCGTGCCGCCGGTAATCAGGTTGGTATAGAGATCGCAGGCTCGCGCATGCTGAATCAGTTCGACAAGATCACCCCGAAGGACGGGCTCGCCGCCCGAGAGATGCAACTGCACGACGCCCAGTTCCGCGGCTTGCGAGAAAACCCGCCTCCACTCTTCTGTCGCGAGCTCGTCACGAGAGCGGTGGAAATCGACCGGGTTGGAACAGTACACGCATCGCAGCGGGCATCGATAGGTGAGCTCCGCGACGAGCGTGTATGGACGCGGCGCCGCGATCATCGGAGCAGTCCGCGCGCGCGAATCGTAGCCAGGAAGTCCATCACTTCGCGCATCAGCGCGTCGCGGTCGGCATCGCCATATTTCTCCGACAACTGATCGACGATTTCATTTATCGAACGCGCGCCGTCGCACAGCCGCACGATCGCGGCGCCCGTTTCATTGAGAGCCAGGGCCGCTTCCGGGAACAGGATCATTTCCTGGTTCGCGATCGCGTCGAATTTGAGCCGCGCGCGCGCCGCCAGCCGCGGCCGCCATGAGTCTTCGTTACTCATCATAGTTGGCGCGTGTCGTGCCATAGCGGCGGCAAAAATCCGGGAGAAACGTATCCGAAATGAACCGCGTCGAGCAGCCCCCACAGGATGTGACACTTCACCGTGAGAGCTTCGGCCGCGCGATCTTGTGACTCGCGCGTCGTGCAATGCGCGACGACGTATTGCAGGCCGAACTCCGAGTCGTGCGGCGCCCGCACCAGGCGTTCGCGAAAATATTCCAGGCCGCGGCTGTCGAGCCACGGGTAAAGCTTCTCCAAAACTGCGATGCGATCCGCCATCAGCGTGGGGGCGAACAATTCCGTCAGCGACGACGCGACCGCCTCGGTGAGCGGACGCGACGCGCACAGCGCCACGTACGCGTCGACCGCGAACCGCACCCCCGGCAGCACGTAGCGCAAACTCGCGACATCGGCGACGTCGAGGCCCGCCGCCTCCGACAGCTTGTACCACTTGCGGATACCGCCCTCGTTATCGCCGATGCCGTCGTGGTCGGTGATCCGCGTGATCCACGCACGGCGGAATTCCGGGTCGTCAGCCTTCGCCAGGATCAGCGCGTCCTTTTTGGGAATCGTCCATTGATAGTAGAAACGATTTTCGATCCACGCCTGCAGTTGCCGTTTGGTGAGTTTGCCCTGATGCATCAGCACGTTAAACGGGTGCTTGTCGTGATAGGCCGCCTCTCCAATCGCACGCAGGCGCGCGACAAACTTTTCCGGCGAGTCGGGCGTGGCCACCGCCTGAGTATCGGCGCGATTACTTCCTTCCATTTTCTTCACGCCCGAAGTCACAGCGTAAAATCCATGCCGTCCTCGGCGACTCTCCATCCCGCTTCTTCGACCTCACGGCGCTCGGACGAAGTCTCATCGAGAATCGGGTTGGTGTTGTTGACATGAGTATAGATTTTTTTGATCGGAAGATGGCTGAGCCGCGCGAGGCTGCCCCCGGGTCCCGAGATCGGGATATGGCCCATGGCCGACGCGGTCCGCGTTCCAACGCCGCGGAGCTCCATTTCATTTTCCGACCAGAAGCTGCCGTCGAACAGAAGACAGTCGCAACCCGCGGCGGTGGCGACAAACTGATCGTTGATTTGCTTGATCGCCGGAACATAGAGGATCGAGGAGCCGGCGCGGATGTCGACAACTTTGTATGCGACCGCAGCCCCATCGTAATTCGCCGGCGGCGATTTCACGTAGGTCGGCACTTTGCCGTTGACGAAAAGTGCCTCAAAGCCGAGACCGCATCCGATGGTTTCGGCTTTGCGATCTTCGACCTTCATCGAGCGGAATCTCTCGGGCTGAAGCAGCGCGCCAAAAACCGGATTCGATGCGAATACCCAGTCGAAAACCAACGCAGTGCAATAGAGCCGAACCGGCTGCGCCTCTCGCAGCGAAAGCAGCCCGGCGATGTGATCGAGTTCCGCGTCGGAAAGCAGAACCGCGTCGATTGCCGATCCCCTCGCGCGGCTCTTCGGCAGCAGTTCGGGAAACGAGAAAATTTGTGTGCGAAGGTCGGGGCTCGCGTTGAGCAGCGACCATCGCGAGCCGTCGGCGCTAACGGCTACCGAGCATTGCGTCCGCGCTTTCGCGCGAAGCGACCCGGTCCTCAGTCCACTGCAATTGAAGCAGTTGCAGTTCCACTGCGGGAAGCCCCCGCCGGCAGCGGAACCAAGGATATGGACCCGCACGACGGGCCGGGTCTTAGGATTCCTGACTTTCCGAGCTGTTGTCGCGAATCAACGGCCGATTCGGAACGCGCACCTTGGCATCGTCGGCGAGCGCCGAACTGTAGCAATTGATTTCCGCGTCCATCCGGATCTCGACGAACTCGGGTTTCTTCCAGTCACTCATATTTGGTCTCCCAGGATTTCCCCAAAGAATTTGTACCCCAAATGGTTCCCCAAAGGCAAAATGCCGTTGGTCTCAAGTAAGCAAATTGGCTTGAGACACAACCATCTGACCGACCATTATGGCGATCATTTGAGCAATGGCGCCAGCGGAATCTTTATCCCCAAATACAGGGCTCGGCGGGCCCCGTACGCCGGCAGAAATACCCCGATCCCGCTGCCATTGCGAATCTGATAGCTGTGGTCGAAGACATTTATCACGGTGAGACGGCCCTCGACGTTGCCGATCTTCGGCAACTTGAGGCTGCGCACGACACCCGCGTTGAACTGCAGAATCGGCGGCAGCTCGCTGCTGTTCGCGAAACCGCGCCGATAGCCGCTGCCCCAGATACCGTCGGCAGTCAGCAGAAATCCCCACACCTCGTATGCGACGCCGCTCGATCCGACGAACATCTGATCGTCGTCGAGGGTGACCCAATGATTCGCGATGTAACCGATTTCTGCCGCGTCATCCGCGAGGAACGCGCCCGCCTTGATATATTTGGCTTGCAGCACCGCGTAAGAGAAATTCAGGTACGCGGACAGCCCTTTACGTTCGTAGGTCAGGCTGAAGTCGGAGCCCCAGGCGCGGCTCTTGCGATAGTTTAGCGGCGCGGTCACTACGGTGCCGCCAAGTTGCGCGAGGTCGAGCTGGTCGTGGCCAAACTTGTAAAAGCCGTCGAGCCCGAGGCTGAGGCCTTCTGCGACGCGCTGCCGGATGCCGGCGTCGAAATAGTCGTCGCGCTCCGCCTCGATCTTGTCGTTGCCGCTGTTGACCGGCGCGGCGTTGGTGGTGTTGGCGAACTTCTCCACCGTCTCCAGCGCCACCTGATCGAACGGCGGCACCTTGAAGTAGCGCGCGTAGCCTCCGTGCAAAATGGTCCCGCGGGTCAGCGCGTATTCAACCGCGAGCCGCGGGCTGAACTGATTCTGCGTCACGAATGCGCTCATCCAGTCCCATCGCGCGCCGAAGTTGATGGTCAGCTTGGGTAGCGGGCGCCATTCGTCCTGCGCGTAAACCCCCAGCAGCCATGCGATTTGATTGTGATTGTCGACGACCGAGATCGGAGTGGTGCCGGTCTGCACTCCGCTCATCGCGGGAAACGTCTGCGCATGGTCGTCAAGTTCGATCGCCTCACCGCTCAAGTAGAATCCCGCGCGCAAGGTGTGATGCGAATCCAGCTTGTAGCTGGTGTCTTCCTGCAGTCCGTTGATGAAGCCGGTGTGGAGAATCTTTGCCGCGACGCCGTTGTAGATGAGATCGCCGGCTGGGTCCGGACTGAACTTCAGCCCGTAGTATCGGCTGAAAGCCGCCACCTGATAGTTGATGCTCTCGCCGACCGTGCCCTGCAGGACCAGGAGCCCATAGTAGTTCTGCTCGAACTCATTTTCCTTGACCTCCGCGGATGGAAAAATCGGCACGCCCGCGAGCGTGAACTGCTGGTCGAGGCCGGGTTCGGGTGGAACCTGAAAGGCGTTCACCGCCGTGCCCGTGATCAACGAGAGCCGAGTCTCGGGGTTCACAAGATATGACAAATAGGCGAATCCCTGGCCCTGCTCAGTATGGTCGTGGTTGGGATCGGGACTGGCGGTCGGCGACTGCAGGCCAAGATTGCTGCGCAGATAAAAGCCGCTCAGGTAATAACTGAAGCGCCCCTTGCATCCGCCGATCTCGAAACTCGGCTGCAGCGTGTCGCGCTGGCCGCCATAAATTTCCAGGTTGTCGTTGTCGGCGCCGCCATCGACACATCCGTCCTTGGTTTGAATATCGATGATACCCTCGTTGCGATATCCGATCTCCGCGGGCAGCACGCCGGTCAGCAGGGTCACGCTGTGGACGAAGCGCGGGCTGAAGATCTCGCCGAAGCTGGTCACGGCCTCCGGGAGGAACACGTCATTGATCCGATACTGGACGCCGCCGCCGTTTTCTCCGTGGATATGAATCTGCTCCTGGCCCTGTCCGTAGGAGTCCTGGCTCACGCCGGGCGCCTGCTGAAGCACCTGAGCGAGCGGCGAGTTTTGTCCCTCGGGTAGTCGATGAATAGCCTGCTGATCAAAACGATATGCGGTACTGCCGATCTCGGGCGCCAGGTCGTTGCGCGCGCGATCGAGCCGCTCGGTCATCAACCGAAGTGTAAGGGCCTCTTTCGCTTCCATGGTCATGAGCAGCGGCTCGTTCCGTCTTTGGGGACCAATCGCGACGACCTGAAGCGTCGGCTTGAACGCTTGCTTGTTCGCGCTGACGGTATAGGTCCCGGGTGCGACAGACTTGAAGAGAAATGCTCCCGCCGCGTCGGTGCGCGTGCGTGCAACCACGTGGCCGCTCACTTCCAGGCGCACCTCGGCGTCGGATATGGGCCGGCCCAGAGCGTCCCTGATGGTGCCGCTCAATCGCCGCGCGGCCGTACTGCCGGCGTCGCTTGCAAAACAGCTTTTTGCCGGAAGAAGCAGCGGGAGCGCGATCAAAATCAGGACGATCCAAGCGCTGAGTGCGCGCCGCCGCGGCCAGGGGCGCGAGATGCTAATCAGCGCCCGACGCAGAGATCACCTTCAGGGTGGTGGCGCCCTCGTCGCCGGATCCGCCGTGTCCCATCGGCTCCCAGGTCACCCACTTCAAGTCGAGTACGAAAAATCGCATACAGCCCGCCCTTGCAGCCGATGGGCTATACGCAAATCGACGGACTCAGCGTCGCGACGCTTATACGGCTCCTGCCGGTTACTATGCTGGATCGGATGGTCATACTTTGACTGTATTCACGGCGCGCGTCGACAGCACGCGCGTAGTCGAGTGTAAATATACGGATAGCGCGCCAGAGAACAAGACCGTGTCCAGCCCGAGCTCCACCCACATTCTCTGCCGACGGCGCACCGGCCCCGAAGCAGCCGCAATCGAGCGTAAGTCGTCCCGCCGTCTAACTCAAAGGCTTGCGATTTCATAACTTAAAGCTTTTGTTGTTGCCTAACTTAAAGGTTTCGCGTACGCTTAACTTAAAGTTTTTGTTTTGGATGACTGCGCGATGGCACAACACGATCTGATTGCCGACTCTTTGAACAGGGCGAGGCGTCACGCGCGCGACGGAATTCTGCGCTCGCCTGACCTGTCGGCGACGGACCGGACGCGCCTCATCCGCGGCGGCTGGCTCAAGCGGATCGTGCGCGGCTACTACGTGCTCGGCGCTCCCGGCCGCGAGGGCGAATCCGGCGTCTGGCATGGCCATGATTTTCGCTCCTTCGCGAGGCTCTATCTAGCCGACCGCTTCGGCAGGAGATATTGCCTCTCCGCCAAAGATTCAATCGAGGTTCACATCGGCGAACCTGCTCTCTCCGGACAACTGGTGGTCAACACCAGGAATCAGTCGGCGAAAGTCGACCTGCTATTCAAGTCGAGCATTCTGGTGATACCCGGCTACCTGCCGGACGTTATTGATGAGGCCGATGGGCTTCGCGTCATGAGCCTCGCGGAAGCCCTGTGCAGAGTCCCGGCTTCCTATTTCGAGGCCAATCCTCTCAAAGCCGCGGTCGCGCTGCGAGCCGTGCGTGACCCTGTATCGTCGATCGGCAAGGTTCTTCTCGGCAAAGGAATGCCCGTGGTCGCCGGAAGAATCGTCGCCGCCTACCGCGTCATCGGCCAGGCGAAAATCGCCGATAACATAAAAGCTGCGATGACGGCCGCGGGCCACAAGCTGGTCGAATCGAATCCTTTCACATCCATGGTCCCCGATTTTGGCCGACCGAGAGAAACCTCTCCGCAAGCGCTTCGTGTGCGCGCCATGTGGGCTACGATGCGTGAGAAGGTGCTCAAGGTTTTTCCGGCGGACCCCGCCATATCGAAAAACATCGGAAAGTTGCTTCAAGGCATCAAAGATGTTTACCGCCACGATGCGTACAACTCCTTGTCCATCGAAGGCTTCGACGTGACCGAAGGGCTTATCGAAAAGGTCAGGACCGGAGCATGGGACCCAATGGCCAACGAGCGAGACTCCAGAACTAAAGACGCGCTCGCCGCCAAAGGATACGCTGATGCCTTCAACCGCGTGCTCGAGTCAGTTTCCCGCGCACTTCGGGAGAAACAGCCTGGAGAAGTGGCCGAGAGCGACCTTCACGGCTGGTACACCGCTCTGTTCGGCCCTTCCGTGCGCGCCGGGATGATTGGGCCTGCCGACCTCGCCGGATACCGCCGCAATGGACCGGTCTATATCCGCGGTGCAAATCATGTCCCGCCAAACGCGGTCCAAGTGCCGGCCATGATGGAAGAGCTGTTTACGTTGTTGAAAGAGGAAAAGAGCGCAGCGGTCAGAGCCGTGCTCGGTCACCTCATCTTCGCGCACATCCATCCATTCATGGACGGAAACGGCCGAACAGCGCGCTTCCTCATGAACCTGATGTTCGTTTCCGGCGGCTGGCCGTGGACCATCATCCGAGCCCAGCAGTCGCGTCGCAGCCGCTATTTCGCCGCCCTCGACAAGGCGCACGTCACGCGAACCGAAATTCACGATTTTGCCAAATTTCTAAGAGAGGAAATGAACGTCGACTGGAGCGCGCCGGACGAGGGCGCGCATCGCTCGCTCCGCTGATTTACTGGCCTGAGTTCACAGCTTCGACCTTGGCATATCCCAACTTGGCGCTCTCCACTCCCCGAAGCCGCCAGGCCAACCCCTGCGACTAAATTCTGACGTTAATTTTGAGGATCATTAAGGGGCTTGCGCGGGTTCGTACGAGTTATACTCGTACCATCAGAAAAAATACTCGTACCAATACTCGTACAAGGCGAATTATCGGAGAAGTATCATGGGTTTACAGACATCGATCGAAAATGTTTTTCGTACCGAAGACGGTCCTTACGACTGTTACGACGCGATAGTGACCGCTCACGACATCTCGCAGTTGTACAAAACCGGCTGCCTTCAATACGCTGAGCGGCGCCTTCGAAACCTACGCCTCGTCAGCTTGGCGAAGAAGCCCTCGACAGCGTTGAGCCAGGAGCACGAGGTCGGCGTGTAGTGGAACACGAAGCGCGGATGACGGCCGAGCCAGGCGCGGACCTTGTGATGCTTGTGAGCGCCGTAATTGTCGAGGATCGCATGGACGATCTTGCCGGCCGGCACCTCGCGCTCGATGGCGTTCAGGAAACGAATGACTCCTGGTGCCGGTGGCGCTGCATGCAGCGCCCGATAACCTTGCCGTCGAGCACGTCAAGCGCAGCGAACAAGGTTGTGGTGCCGTTGCGCTTGTAGTCGTGCGTCATGGTACCGGCCCGGCCCTGCTTCAACGGCAAGCCGGGCTGGGTGCGATCGAGCGCCTGGATTTGGCTCTTCTCGTCGACCGACAGCACGATGGCATGGGCCGGCGGATCGACATAGAGCCCGACAATGTCGTGCAGCTTGGCGGCGAATTGCGGATCGGTGGACAGCTTGAATTGCCGCACCCGATGCGGCTGCAGGCCGTGACTGCGCCATATACGCTGCACCGAGGAGACGCTGATCCCGGCGACCTCGGCCATCGCCGCCCCGGTCCAGTGGGTGGCGTCGGCGGGCGGGTCGTTCCGGGTCAGCGCGATGACCCGCTCGACCACCTCTGCCGGCAGCGGCGGCACGCGCGAAGGCCGGGTCTTGTCGCGCAACAGCCCGTCCACCCCGCCGGCCATGAACCGCTCCTGCCAGCGCCACACGCAGGTCTTGCTCTTGCCGGTGCGGCGCATGATCTCGACCGTGCCGAGACCCTCAGCGGTCAGAAGGATGATCCGCGCCCGCCAGACATGCTTTTGTGGGCTGTTCCGGTCGGCCACCACCGCTTCCAGACGGGCACGATCGGCGGCGTTCGCGTCAACAACGACATCCTTGCGCATGCCCCAGACTCGCACCCGCCGCGAGCCTAGGGAATCTCCTTTCGGATCCTTCCGTCAGGTTCTATCCACTAGTGGGCTCCTTGATCTGCCTTTCTGCATTTCGAGAGAATATCGTCGACAACGCGGGCGATCGGCGCAGTGGCGTCAATGCTCATCGCATTCTTCGGAATATCCTCTTTCGTTGCATACAATCGCGCAACGAGTTCGCGTTCCTCTGGTTTTCCGCCGAAGTCAGTTGGGTCCAGTGCCACTCGCTCATCAATCCGCCGGTTCATGGTGTCCAGGTCGACCTCCAGGACAAACACGCCGTCAAATAAGTCGATGAATTTGGCAAAATTCCTCGAGCTACCGCAGAAAAAGGTGGCCGCCTCCTCCTGGTTGGCGACGAAGGCTTGTACTTTCTCTACATCCCAAATCTGGTGCTCGGACATCCAGGTAGCCGTCGGTGTACCCGTTTCCGGAGCCGTCGGTAGACCCGTTTCCGGAGCGCCTCGATACACCAATTCCCGGTCACCATGAATGGCCTGGTAGCCGCGCCGCTGCAATTCTGTGCAGACCGCCGTTTTGCCGGCGCCGGAAACGCCTTCGATCAAATAGTTTCTGACACCCATTTCCGCTCTGGTTGATCGCTCGCTCATGAGCCGTCGGGGTGTGACGGCGCGATTACCTTAACTCGGTTGCTTCCACTCTGAAAGCGCCACGTACCCCGGGCGCCAGCGGGCATAAGAGTGGCGCTCGGCCACCAAAGTTCTGACGGCCACTGGCTGCCAATATTTCATGCGCAGAATCATCGACCGTAGGTCCGTTTGCGGCGCGCAACCGACCGCGAGCGCCACGAACTCGAACCGCCGCTGCGCGGTATCAGCGGTCCTTCGGACCTGGTACCAAGCGTTAGATTTTGACCACTAGGAAGAGGTCGCGTTCAAGGCCACGGTCGATTTCGTGGCACTGTTCTGGAACAAGCTTGCGGCCGTCCGGCCCGAGCTCGGGAGATTGGATATCGCCCGCCGCAAACGGGTGCGCGAAATCCTCCTGGTGGACTCCGCGCTGGCGATCTCTGCCTATGTCGCGATCGCGCGCAAGATGTACGACCGCCACGTCGATCTGTCCCGCCTGGAGAAACTGGGCCAGCCCGTCACCGTCAGCATTAAGACGGCCGGCGGCGAAGAACAGCGGGAACTCGATCTCTTCTCCCGCGAAAATCCGATCTGGGAGCAAATCGGCATCCTGGTTCCCTCGGCAAAAAAGAGCGGCGAGAAAGTTTTCACGCTGCGCAACGCGCGGCAAACGCGCGAAGCGATGCTGAAGACGATCGAAAGCGTACTCGAACTGAACGTTCAGCCGGTTCAGGAGGACGCCGCTCAGCGCGTCGCCTGAAGGCCAGAAAAACACGGCGAAAGGAGTTTTTATGGCTCAATTTACCGTTCGCGTCGAACTTCACGAGGCCCAGTGGACGGACTACAACACGCTGCACGCCGCGATGGAGCGGCTGGGCTTTTCCCGGCTGATCAAGGGCGACGACGGCCACACCTATCAACTGCCTTGGGCCGAATACGACGGCGCGGCGAACCTCAGCAGCCTGCAGGTTCTCGCACTTGCCCAAACCGCCGCCAATACCACCGGCAAGAAGAATTCCGTCCTGGTGACGGAGGCCAAGTACCGCGCCTGGTCCGGTCTATCACTGGCGAGGAACTGAACGCGATGAAAGCACAACTTCTGAATCGCGACTGGGAAAGCGTCTTCGGCACCGGTACAGGGGTTAGCCCCTGCTAGTCCGCTGCGGAGGCAGAGATAACCTTCAGCCTGGCAGCGTCCTCGCCACCCGGTCCGCCGTGTCCCATCGGCTCCCAGGTCACCCACTTCAGGTCGAGCACGAAAATCGCGTACAGGACGGGAACCAACAGCAGCTCGATGAGCGTCGCGACGCTGAGTCCGCCGATTTGCGCATAGCACATCGGCTGCCAGAGCGGTCCGCCGTTCATCGCAAGTGGAATCAGCGCGAGCACTGCGGCTCCGACTGTGATCATCACGGGTCGCAGCCGTTCGATACCGGCGTCGAGCACCGACTCGATGAACGCCTCGCCCTTTTCGTGCATCTCCTCGATAAAGTCGAACAGCACGATCACGTGGCTCACGATTACGCCCACCAGGCTGCACACGCCGAGAAAGGCCATGAAGCCGAATGGCGATCCCATGATCAGCAATGCGGCCAGCGCGCCGACCACTCCATAAGGCACCGCGGCAAACACCAGCCACGGCTTGACCGCGTTGTTGAACTGGATAACCAGCGCGACGAAGATCATCGCGCACGAGATCGCGAGCACGATAGTCAGATCGCGGTTTCCGCGCACGGATTTTTCGTACTCGCCGCCGAGCGTCATCGTATAGCCAGGCGGTAAGGTCTTCTCGAAGGCCCGGAGCTGCGGCATCGCGGCGTTCAGCTGCTCGGAGGCGAGCACACCTGCGACCGGCAGCGCGAGCACCGTGATGGTGCGGAACTTGTCGCGGCGGATGATGCGCTCGTTCTCCATGTCGTAGCTGACGGTGGAGATAGCTTTGAGCGGGACTTTCTGCACGCCATTCGAGGAATAGACGTAAAGGTTTTCGAGGTCAGCTACCGTGGATCGCTCATCGCGGCGCAGCCGCATCAGCACCGGTATCTGACGGTCGCCCTCGCGCAGTCCGGCGACCAGCCGGCCGCTCAATCCCATCGCGGTTGATTGGGCGACATCCTGGTTGGTGACGTTCGCGAGGTTCGCGCGGTCGGGCTGCACCTGAATATTGGCGACCAGGACCTGGCCCTGCCAATCGTCGCGGACTGACTGCGTTACCGGCATCGTGCGGAAGATTGCTTCTACCCGGGCGGACAAACTCCGCAGCGTGTCGATATCACGTCTTTGCAACAGCGGGCTCACGTCGGCGCGGCCCGCCAGATGTACTTCGATAGGAAATTTGACCGGATTGGTCTGTAACTGGCGCGCGTCGACGTACGCGCCTGGCACTTGCGCCGATAGCGCCGCCTGCAACACCGGCACCAACTCGGGCATCAGGTCTTTGTCTGCTATTTCGATTACCACTTGCGCGTAGTTGGGCTGCAAGGGTTCCGGCGACACCGATACCCAGAAGCGCGGTCCGCCACCGCCGACGAAAGTCGTCATCGACTTCAGCAATTCGGAACCGGCGCCGTGTCCGCCGGGATGATGGGCCGCGAAATCGCGCGTGGTCGCCTCGATGATTTGTCTGACCTGCGCCGCCGTCAGCCTCGTCGCCGAGAGTGCGGCGTCGTTGGGCAGCCAGATGTCGACGTAGGAGAGATACTGAACGTCATTGGGAAAAAACGCGCTCTTGAGCTGGAGCCCAAAGTAAAATCCGCCTGCTAGAATCACGAGCGAGGCGAAGAACGACTTCCAGCGATGCTCGATACACCATTCGCCGAGCCGGAAGTAGCGTCCGCTGAATCCCTGGTGCCGCCGCTGTTCCATCGGCAAGGTCAACACTTTCGCAGGGCGGAGCAGGTAGTACCCGAGCAGCGGCACGAAGGTCATCGATACGATTCGCGACGCCACCAGTGCCGCAGTCATCACGATCGGCAGCGTGACCAGGAATTTTCCGGTGTCGCCGCCCACCATCAGGAACGGCAGATAGGCCACGATATTGGTGATGGTCGCGAACAGGATCGCGCGCGCCAGCTTGGTCGGGCCCATCCACGCGGCGACCAGCGGCGGATGACCGATGTCGAGATCGCGCTTGATCGCATCGCCGGCGACCACCGGATCGTCGACCAGCAGGCCGAGCGCGATGATCAGCGACGCTATCGAGACCTGCTGAAGATCCAGTCCGAGCACCTGGATCATGCCGAACGTCATCGCTAGCGTCAGGGGGATGCCGAGCCCGATCACGACCGCCGAACGCCACTCCCAGAATCCGAGGATCGAGACCAGCACGACCAGCACGATCGCCTCGTACAGCGCGTGCATGAAGAGATCGGTGCTCTCCTGAACCTGTCGCGGCTGATCAGAAGTGCGCGCGATAATGAGGTCTTCAGGGATTTGCTGGCGGAGCAGCGCAAGCTCCCGATCGACTGATTTTCCGAATGCCGCGATCTGTTCGCCCGAGCGCATCTCGACCGCGAGGGTTATCGCGCGATCGGTCTGCCAATGCCCCTGCGGATCGTGCCAGGTGTAAGAGTTGAGCAGCGTGGGCGGGCTGGCGTAGGTGCGCGTAATGTCGACCAGGTCGCGCAGGTAGACCGGCGAGCCGCTGGCGGAGCGTGCGATCATGACATCGCCGATCTCTTCCGGAGTGTGAAAATCGCCCGACGGATGCACCACCAGCTGGGCGTGGCCGACCTCGAGCGTCCCCCCTTCCATCGCGACGTTCCGCGCTGCAAGCGCCTGCGCGATCGTGTCTGGGGTGACCCCGTAAGCCGCGAGTCTGCTCTGCGAATAGTCGAGCGCGATCTCCTCGGCATAGACGCCCCTGCGGGTAACCTTGGCGACTTGCGCCGCCGAGCTCATTCCGCGCTCGAGCAGGGCGGTAAAGTCATCGAGCTCGCGATAGGTGTACTTGTCGCCGGCGGTCGCCAGGAGCGCGCCTTCGGTCTCGGAAGGATCGTGCACGACGATGGGCGCCCATAAATCAGGATCCCACAGCGCGGTGCCGAAGCGCGCAAGAACGAATGCGGCAGCCGCCCCCGACAGCGCCTTGGCGGAAGGAGCGTTCGCGTCGAACGCCACGAACCCGGCACCCTGCAACGCGACGACGTCGGATACGGCGGCGCTCGCCTCGAGACCGGCCGCGACGTCGCCCGCGATTCGTTTCACGCTCGCCGCGTTGATCGATCGCGGAAATGCATACACGAGCGTGTAACGCGATGCGGCCGCGGAGGACGGAAGTTTGGCGCGCGCCTGCACGATCGCGTCACGGATTTCGCGCGCGCGAATCGAAACCGCGACTTCGCTCTCGCGCGGGCTCGCGACCGTCAGCATCAGCGCCGCGGTGTCGCCGAAGTCGCTGTAAAACTGGATCGGCCCCGCGCCCTTGGGCAGATCGTTGATGCCATTCAGCTTCAGTTCGATGTCGCTGAAGATCTTCTTGGTGTCGGACAGACCCTCTTGAAGCTGTACGTTTACGATCGCGAGGCCATCGAGCGTGGTGGAGCGGATGCCGTAAGTCGAGCCGCCGCCCGGGACGTTCAGGTACGCGCTCTCCGCGACTTTCTGCTCGATGCGCCGCGTCACCAGTTGCTCGACTTTTTCCGCACTGACTCCGGGCCATGGGCATAGCGCCTGCGCCTCGCGAATCGGAATGTCCGGGTCCTTGCGCTTGGGCATATGCGTATAGCCGTAGAAGCCCCACGCGAGCACGGCTATCAACGCCACCCACGCGATATGGCGATTCTCGGTGAAAAATCGCGCGGTGTTGTGGGTTGTCGCGATTAGTTCGGCGTCGCTCTTGTGAGGCATCTCTGGTCCCGCGAACGCGCGCGCTACTGCACTACGTTGACTTGCTGCCCGTCGGTCACGATCGTCGCGCCCTGCACGATCACTTTGTCGCCCAACTTGAGTCCCGATTTGATCGCGATTCCGTCGCCAGCCATCGGACCGAGCTGCACGGTGGTCAAGCGCGCAAACGATTTGCCGTCGCGGTCTTCGACCTCGTAGACCGCATAGCCGCGCGGATCGGAAGGCGGCCGGACGACCGATCGGAGCGGGACGACCGGCTCCGCGATGGCTTGCAGAGCCATGCCGAGATTGAGCGCGGCGACCATCCCGCTCTTCAGCCTCCCGTCGGAGTTGGGAATCGTCACCTCAATGTCGAACAGCCGCGTATCGGGATCGGAGACCGCCGCGACCTTGGTGATCCTTCCTCTGAACCCGACGCCGGGGATCGCCTCGGTCTTTATGTCAACCTGGTCGCCCTCGTGGAGGCTCGGCAGGACCATGTCCGGCACGCCGAAAACGACCTTCATCGCCTGCGTGTCGGCGACCTCGAATGCCTTCGCGCTCTGGTCGACCAGCGTGCCGACCTCGATCTTGCGGCTGAGCACGATCCCGTCGAGCGGCGACTTGAGCTTGCAATCGTCGAGGTCGGTCTGTGCGTGTTTGAGCGACGCGTCCGCTGCGCCAACCTGCGCGGCGTAACTTTCGTATTGTTGCTTCGCCGCGTCGTAATCCGCCTTCGATGAGACGCGTTCCTTCAACAGCATCGCGTAGCGATCGAAGTCCTTTTTCGTCCGCGCCGCGGTCGCTTTCGCGCCCTGCAGTTGCGCCTGCGCCTCCAGCACCTTCTGGCGATACGAATCCTCGCGGATGGCCGCGAGAACATTGCCTTGCTTCACACGATCGCCGGTCTGCACGTTTCGCATCCGCCCATCGGCACCCTTCACCTGCATAATCGAAGCAACGTAGCCATTGACCTTGAACGCGAGGTCGACCTTGATGTCGGGAACAATGTTGGCCGAGTATGCACCGCCGTTGCCGCTCGCTGCCGATTCCACGACGCGCACTGTTACCGGGACTGGCGGGGGCGGCGCGGCTTCGCGACCGTGGCACGCGGTTGCGGCGAGAGCGACCGCGATGCAGGAGAGTCGGATGGCGATGCGGATGCTCATGCGCCTGCTCCTGGCCATGGTGCTCGACCCGCGCTGCATCTTACCGAGGCGCAGGGACTCCGAGGAAATTAACATAGTCACACGCGGATAGGTTCTACTACTTCACGGCCTCCGCCAAAAGACTCGCTTGCGGAGTCGAATCGATGCGCGATATGGAAAAGGAATCCCGCGTTTGGCCGAGACTGGATAAAGATCGCAATGGCGCGCCAGGCCGATGAACAACCTCCCGCGCAGGCCACCGCGACCGCTCCGGCGGGCGTGCACAAGAACTTCACTGCGAACCCCGAGCGCATACGGCTTGAACAGGATTTGCGCCATCGCAGTGACTGGCGCTTGTGGGGACCTTACCTGTCCGAGCGCCAATGGGCGACGGTGCGCGAGGATTATTCCTCCGACGGCAGTTGCTGGGAGTATTTTCCTCACGACCATGCGCGCAGCCGCATCTATCGCTGGGGCGAGGATGGATTGCTCGGGCTATGTGATCGCGAGTGCCGGATGTGCTTCGCGCCGGCACTGTGGAATGGCAGGGACACCATTCTAAAGGAACGCCTGTTCGGCCTGACTGGCAACGAAGGCAACCACGGTGAGGACGTCAAGGAATACTACTTCTACCTCGACGCGAGCCCAACCGGCTCCTACCTCAAGGCACTCTACAAATATCCGCAAGCCGCCTATCCCTACGAGCAACTAGTCGCCGAGAATCGCCGGCGCTCGCGGAGCGAGCCCGAGTTCGAACTGCTCGACACTGGCATCTTCGACGGCAGCCGCTACTTCGACGTCTTTGTCGAGTACGCGCAGGCCGGGGAAGAGGACATTTTGGCTCGCTTCACGATCTGCAATCGGGGCCCCGAAGCGGCCCGAATCGACGTGCTGCCAACGCTTTGGTTCCGCAACACCTGGTCGTGGGGCAGGTCGGGCGACGGCTACTGGCCGCGCCCGCTGATCGAGCAGATCGGCGACGGCGTCGCTCGCGCGAAGCATGAGACGCTCGGCACTTACCTCTTCACCGCCGGACGGCACTCCGCCGGTGGTCCACCCGAGCTTTTGTTCACCGATAACGCGACCAACCTCGAGCGTCTGTACCGCGTCGCCAATTCCGAACCGTACGTCAAGGACGCTTTCCATCGCTATGTCGTGAACGGCGAACGCGAGGCGGTGAACCCGCGCAAGCTCGGCACCAAGGTCGCCGCGCATTACTCATTCGAAGTGCCGGGAGGTGGCAGCAAATCCTACGCGTCCGCTTCTGCAAGGAGAGCGAGGTCACTAACGGAGATACCGGCCGGTGGTTCGATCAGATGTTCGAGAGGCGCCGGCTAGAAACCGATCGCTTTTATAGCGATTTGATCGCTGACTATGAGCATGTATTCGTGGACCTTGCCTCGCATCCATCTTCCGATCGACCTCAATCCTCGGCTCAATCCGATGATGGCAAACCACAGCCCAACGTCTTCGCGCGGGCAGTGGTCCAAATAGATAGTTCAGCAACCCCTGACGACACCCGCCTGATCATGCGCGGCGCGTGCGCCGGCCTCATCTGGAGTACTCAGTTTTATCACTACGTAGTTGACGAATGGCTGGAGGGCGATAGCCACTCGACGCCTCCGCCGGAGCGACTGACCGGCCGCAACAGCAACTGGACTCATCTGAACGCTCGCGAGCTGATCTCGATGCCCGACAAATGGGAATATCCGTGGTTCGCGGCGTGGGACCTCGGTTTCCAGGCGAACGCGTTCATCTTCGATCCGGCGTTCGCCAAGAGCCAGCTCGAGTTGATGCTGCGCGAGACTTACATGAATCCCAATGGACAGATCCCCGCGTACGAATTTGCCCTCGGCGACGTCAATCCCCCCGTCCATGCGTGGGCCGCTTACCGCATCTACAAAGCGACCGCTTTGCAGACCGGACCGGACTACGCGTTTCTGGCCCGCGTGTTCCAAAAGCTGTTGCTCAATTTTACGTGGTGGGTAAATCGCAAGGATCCGGACGGCAAGAATATTTTCACCGGCGGGTTTCTTGGGCTCGACAATATCGGCGCCTTCGATCGCTCCAAGCCCCTCCCCCAGGGCGGCCACCTCGAGCAGGCCGAAGGTACCGCATGGATGGCGTTCTATTGCGCCATGATGCTTTCGATCGCGTTGGAGCTGGCGAGCCACGACCCGGTTTACCAGGACATCGCATACAAGTTTCTCGAACACTTTGCATCCATCATCGAAGCGATGCATACCCTCGGCGGCCGCGGGCTGTGGGACGAAGAGGATGGCTTCTACTACGACAAACTGATAGCCGGCGGCCAGCAAGTGCCGGTCAGGGTCCGCTCGATGGTCGGGTTGATTCCGCTGCTTGCCGCTTCGGTGGTGGAATCCGGGATGCTAAACAAGACGCCGGAGTTTTTCGGGCGCGTGAAATGGTTTCAGCGCAACCGCCCGCATCTGGCCCGGCACTTTTTGTTCACCGGCGACGGTTCCGCTGACCTCGGGCAGATGCGCGGACTCCTCGCCGTGGCTTCGCGCGATCGGCTGGTCAGGGTTCTGCGCTACCTGCTTGATGAAAGCGAGTTTCTTTCACCGTACGGAATCCGCTCCATCTCGCGCTACCATAAAGACCATCCGTACATATTCAGCGCGAGTGGAAGTGAGTATCGAGTTGATTACGTACCCGGTGAGTCAAATTCTTCATTATTCGGCGGAAACTCCAATTGGCGCGGTCCAATCTGGTTTCCAATTAATTTCCTGCTGATCGAAGCGCTTGAGATCCAGCATCTCTTCTACCGTGACGATCTGCTGGTAGAGTGTCCGACCGGGTCGGGCCGGATGATGAATCTGTACGGGGTCGCTTCCGAGATCGCGCGGCGGCTTACGCGAATTTTCCTTCCCGATCGGAACGGCAGGCGCCCATGCCATGGTGATGACCCGCGCTTCGCGAACGATCCGTACTGGCGCGACCTGCTGCTGTTCTATGAATATTTCCACGGCGATACCGGCAGGGGTCTCGGCGCGAGCCATCAGACCGGATGGACGGCGCTGGTCTTCCGATGCCTGCGGCGGCCAGCGGAGCGTTTTCAGCGCTATCAATACGAGGCGCGCGCGGAGCTGCCCGAAGCTTAAAAGTCGTACGCCGCACCGGTTCACGCGCACTGATGATTCGCCCGAGGTCGCCGCTTGGCCATCTGACGGCGAGTCTGCTAGCAAAACTTCGAGGGGTGCCAGGCACTATGAAATTTCCGGACAAATTTCTGTGGGGGACGGCGACCGCCGCTCATCAGGTCGAAGGCTCGAACATCAACTGCGACTCGTGGTTCCTCGAACACATTAAGGGAACCCTCTACGCCGAAGTGTCGGGTGACGCGTGCGACCAGTATCACCGCTATGCTGACGACCTCGCGCTACTCGCGCGGCTCGGCTTCAATGCGTACCGATTCTCGATCGAGTGGGCGCGCATCGAACCCGAGGATGGCGAGTTCTCGCTCGCAGAACTCGAACACTACCGCCGCCTGCTCGCATCGTGCCGCGAGCATGGCCTCACTCCGGTCGTTACGTTTCATCACTTTACTTCGCCGCGATGGATAGCGGCGCGCGGCGGGTGGGAAGAGCCGGAGACCGCGAAACGATTCGCCGGCTATTGCGAGCGCGCTGCGCGCCATCTCGGAGATCTGATCGGCGCCGCCTGCACCATCAACGAGCTCAACGTAGGAATTCTGTTACAGACCTGGGGCATCGTTCCGCCGGACGAGGTGATTGTGCGCGCCGGGTGGCGCAAAGAGGCCGCGCGCGCTATGGGCGTCAGTGCGGAGCAGTTTTCGTGTTTCCCATTTTGCGTCCGCAGCGTGTCCGGAGAGATTCTGCGCGCGGCTCATCGCCTCGGGGCGCAGGCGCTGCGCGCGGGTCCCGGCAAGTATCCGGTTGGGATGACGATCGCGCTCGGCGATTTGCAGGCGGAGCCCGGCGGCGAGCAGATTCGCGATCGCGCTCAGGCGCAAGCTGAAGACGTGTTCCTGGAAGCGGCGCGCGGCGATGACTTCGTGGGAGTCCAGACCTATACGCGCCAGCGCTTCGGTCCCAAGGGCGTGCTCGCGCCTCAGAGCGGAGCCGAACTCACGCAGATGGGTTACGAGTTCTGGCCTGAAGCGCTGGAAGCGACCATCCGCCATGCCAGCGCCAAAGCACAGGTACCGATAATAGTCACTGAAAGTGGAATAGGTACTGACGATGATTCGCGACGAATTGCGTATGTCGAGCGGGCGCTCGCGGGCGTCGCGCGATGCCTCAACGATGGAATCGACGTGCGCGGATATTTCTACTGGTCGATGCTCGACAACTTCGAGTGGCTATTGGGCTATCGTCCGACGTTCGGACTGATCGCGGTCGATCGCGAGACTCAGGCGCGTAGCGTCAAGCCGAGCGGCGAATGGCTCGGCAAAATCGCGCGCGCCAACGCGACCTAACGGATCCTCCAGACACCAGCCGCCTGTCGCGCCGCGCTAAGGGTGCCCGGGTCCCCCGTGCTCTTCGGCGTGGGGTGCGGGCGCGGCTTTCGGAACGGCAGGCTGATGCTCGACCGCCGCGTTACCTCCGCGCGGAGCGTTGATCGCCCGTAGTTGCTCGCTATGCTGGTGCTCGAGCGCCTGCACCTGCCCGGCGTGCTGTTGCTGCAGGGCCTGATGCTGCTCCTCGTGTTTGCGCTCCGACACCTGCTCATTGGCCGCGTGCTGACGCTCGACCGCCTGCACCTGCTGATCGTGCTTGCGGAGCATCGATTGTACCTGATCGCTGTGCTTGTTCTCGACTCGCTGCCAGTCCGCTCCAGGAGCCGAAGCGCCCGCGTGCTGCTTTGCGTGCTCCTGCTCGAGAGCATTCATCTCACTGGCATGCTGGCGCTGCAGCGTCTGTAGTTGCTGCTCGTGCTGGCGCTGGTCTGCTTGCTGCTGCTCGCCGTGCAGGCGCTCGAGTTTTTGCAATTGGGTAGCTTGGCGACGCTCGAGTGCCTGCTGCTGCTCGGTATGGAGGTTCTCCGCTGACTGCCGCAACTTGTCAGTCCATTCCGGATGATGATCGCGCGCCCAGGCCGGGTCTTTCTGCGTCCAGTAGTTCACGTCGTGCCAGACGTGATTCTTGTCGTAATCGCCGACCCATTCCGGATGATTCTGAGTTACCCAGTTAGGATTGTGTTGCTGCCACCAGGCATCATCGTGCCAGACTTTCTTGTCGTCGAAGTCGCCCCACCAACTCGGGTGATTCTTACGGACCCAATTCGGGTTATTCGCCCACCACCATCCGGCAGGACGCCAGACGTGATCGTCATCGTAGTCGCCCCACCAGTCAGGATGATTGGTGCGGCACCAGTCGGGATGATTCTCCCACCACCATCCGGCTGGATACCAAATACCGTCTGAGTAGTCACCCCACCAATCGGGATGATTAGTACGAACCCAATCAGGCTGAAATAGCCACCACCAACTCGCCGGATACCAGGTGTTCTGGGAAAAGTCTCCCCACCATTCGGGGTGATAATAGCGAGCCCAAGCGGGTTGATACTGGTACCACCAGGGAGCGGGGAACCAGATGCCCTGGTAGAAATCGCCCCACCATTCCGGATGATGCATCCGAACCCACTCCGGCTGATTGTCCCACCACCATGCCGCCGGGCGCCAAACGTGACGGTCGTCAAAGTCGCCCCACCATTCCGGATGATGCCTGGGGACCCATGCGGGCTGGTGTTCCCACCACCAGTCGGCGGGCCGCCACACATGACCTTCGTCGTAGTCGCCCCAATTCGGTGCGGGAGGCAGCGGATTCGGCCACGGCCGGTACTGCGCGAGCGCCGGTGCCGCCAGCATCAGGACCATCGTAATCGCCGCCAGCAGACTTTTACCTTTGCTCATCGCTACCACTCTCCTGGCCGGTCAGCTCAATCCGATCGCGCCATGTGACAGCCAATTCACCCTAACCTACATACGGTGAACAGCGGGATTCGTTTACACTACTAGCTATTGTAGCAGGCCCCCGGTAATGGGCTACAGCAAAAAAAACGCCGCTACTATGGAGAGAAATGGCTATGACGAGTTAGTGTAGAGAATGCGATCATCTCCCCATAGGCGTCGGTTTGTGCCCGCGAAGTTCCGGAATGTCCATGTCCAAACCGATGCGCGCGAAGCGTCGGCGCAGGCGGCTGCCGAGCGGAGTTGCGGCGCGTCCCTCAGCCCTCACGGCGTCACGGAGAATGTCGCGCGCCTCTTCCTCGATGCTGTGGCCGAGACGCTTTGCCCGACGTTGCAGGCGAGCCTTGACGCCTTCGTCGAGATTTCTGATGACGAGCTGAGTCATAGCACTCTCGCGCACGTAACTGCTCTCGTCGTTGTTGTAGAAAACGAGGTAATCGCCGCCAAGTAACTCAGCCTGGGTTTCTGGCGAACTTCGCCACCCCCTCTGCCATCGGCGCCCAGTGCGGTGCGCTGGCAGTGAATATGTTCACCCCCGGACGGAACAGGCTCGGGTCATCCAGGCAACCGGCCTTGAGCCCTACCGCGTCGGGCATCATGGATATCAGTGATAGAACCCCCGAGCCGCAGGTGGGACAGAATCCGCGGCTGACATTGCCGCCGCTGTCACCTTTCACCTCGTAGTGCTTGAGCTCGCCCTTGGTCATTTTGAAAGCCGCCTTGGGAACAAGCAGCACGGGAGCAAACGCGCCGCCGCTGGCGCGCTGACAATCGCGACAATAGCAGTTCGCGGACATCAGCGGATCGCCCGTGCATTCGTAGCGGACCGCTCCACACATGCATCCTCCGGTTATTTTTGCTGCCATGTTGATACCTCCAAGCTCCTATGGGTTGGGTCATAATCACTCGCGATATGAAAACGATCAAGCGACCGTCGACTGACTATTCGATCAATAGTCAGCGTGACGAAGGACTGTATCAGCGCGGTAGCGCTCGGCCTTGGCGAGCGACCTCTCGATCGCTTCGTGGGAAATCCGCTTGAGTTCAAGCATGAGTTCCCTCCTGAATGCGAAATGCCGGTGGAGCTATTGCGCCGGCTTGGAGCCGGGCCGCAGCATCCGGGCGAGTCTTTTCAGTGGGTCGTAGAATTCGTCGACCACTCGCTCCTTGAGTGGAATTATAGCGTTATCGGTGATCGTAATGCTCTCCGGGCAGACCTTGGTGCAGCACTTGGTAATATTGCAATAGCCGATCCCTTGGGTGTCCTTGAGGTCTGCCAGCCGATTCTCGGTGTCGAGCGGATGCATCTCCAGCGCAGCGGCATACACGAACAGCCGCGGCCCGATGAACTCCTCCTGCAAGTGATGATTGCGGATGACGTGGCAGACGTCCTGGCACAGAAAGCATTCGATACACTTGCGGAACTCCTGGACGCGATCGATGTCGTCCTGCGACATCCGCCACGTGCCGTCGGGCGCGTCGGGCTTGCGCGGCTTGAATTTCTTGATTTTCATTTTGTTGCGATAGTTGACGGAAACGTCGGTGACCAGATCCCTGATCGACGGGAACGCGCGCATCGGCTCGACGCGAACCGGCTGATCGAGCGGTATCGAGTTCAGCCGCGTCATACACATCAGCTTGGGCATCCCGTTGATTTCCGCCGAGCAGGATCCGCACTTCCCCGCTTTGCAGTTCCATCGCACCGCCAGGTCACCCGCCGACTCCGCCTGGATCTGATGGATCGCGTCGAGCACCACCATCCCTTCGGTGACCGTGGTCTGGTAGTCCTTGAATTCGCCGCCCTGCGCGTCTCCGCGCCAGACCCTGAAGGTCGCGGTCGCCATCACTTCATCTCCTCGATGATCTGCTTCAGGTCGGGACGCATCTCGGGAATCGGCGCCCGCCGCACTCGCATGCTGCCATCGGGATTCTTGCCGATGGCGAGGTTGAAGGTGCCTTGCGCTGGATCCTGTTTCGGAAAATCCTCGCGGAAGTGCGCGCCGCGGCTCTCCTTGCGCTCGAGCGCCGCGCGCGTGATCGCTTCCGACACGACGAGCATATTGCGCAGCGCCAGCGCGTGGTGCCATCCCGAGTTGTAGTGCCGATTGCCGGCGACGCGGGTCAGTTCCGATCTTTCCTTGAGGCGCGCGAGACGTTCCAGCGCGGTTTGCATCTCGGCCTCGGTGCGCACGATTCCGACCAGGTCCTGCATCATCTCCTGCAGGTCCTCCTGGATCTCATAGGGCGACTCACCCTCGCCGTCCGCGCCCGCGAAGGGTTTCAACGCCGCGCGCGCCGCACTTTCGATTTGATCATCCGCGACTCTGCCGAAGCTTTTCTCCTTGGCGAACCGCGCCGCGAACGCCCCCGCGCGCTTGCCGAACACCAGCAGGTCCGACAGCGAGTTTCCGCCGAGCCGGTTGGCGCCGTGCAGCCCGGCGGTGCATTCGCCCGCGGCGAACAGGCCCGACAGCGTCGACATCTGGCTCTCCGCGTCGACCTGGATGCCGCCCATGATGTAGTGCGTGGTCGGCCCAACCTCCATCGGCTCCTTGGTGATATCGATGTCGGCGAGCTGTTTGAACTGATGGTACATGCTCGGCAGTTTCTTGATGATGTACTGCTCGGAGTTCGGCACTTTGCTTTTGATCCACGAGATGTCGAGGAACACGCCGCCGTGCGGGCTGCCGCGCCCTTCCCTGACTTCGCGCATGATGCACCGCGCGACGTGGTCGCGCGTCAGCAGCTCCGGCGGGCGGCGCGCGTTGCGGTCCCCCTGCGTGTAGCGCCAGCCCTCTTCCTCGCTGTCCGCGGTCTGCGCGCGATAGTTTTCCGGGATGTCGTCGAACATGAACCGGCGGCCTTCTTTGTTGGTCAGGACGCCGCCGTCGCCGCGCACGCCCTCGGTCACCAAAATTCCGCGCACGCTCGGCGGCCAGATCATCCCGGTCGGATGGAACTGCAGGAACTCCATGTCGAGCAGCTCGGCGCCGGCCTCGTATGCGAGCGCATGCCCGTCGCCGGTGTACTCCCAGCTATTGCTGGTAATTTTGAACGCGCGCCCAACCCCGCCGGTCGCGAGGATCACCGCCTTGGCCTTGTAGAGATGGAACAGGCCGCGCTCGCTCTCGTAGCCGAACGCGCCGACTACCCGGCCCTCGTCCTTGAGCAGGGTGAGCACGGTGTGCTCCATGAAAACCTCGATACCTTGATGGATGCCGTGGTCCTGGAGCGTCCGGATCATCTCGAGACCGGTGCGATCGCCGACGTGCGCGAGGCGCGGATAGCGATGTCCACCAAAGTTTCGCTGCAGGATTCGCCCATCCTTCGTGCGATCAAAAAGCGCACCCCAGCCCTCGAGCTCGCGCACGCAGTCTGGAGCCTCCTTGGCATGCAACTCGGCCATCCGCCAATTGTTGACATACTGCCCGCCCCGCATGGTGTCGGAGAAATGGACCTTCCAGTTGTCACGCTCGTCAACGT
This sequence comes from Binataceae bacterium (SeqCode), assembly GCA_036521875.1. Lineage (GTDB taxonomy): Bacteria > Desulfobacterota > Binatia > Binatales > Binataceae > DATDGX01. Next base: position 12,528 of record DATDGX010000156.1, on the reverse strand, counting down.
TGCCCATCGCCGCGGCGATTCCGCCCTCGGCCATCACGGTGTGCGCTTTGCCCAGCAACGACTTGCATACCAGGCCGACTTTGACGCCCTCGGCCGAGGCCGCGATCGCGGCGCTCAGCCCCGCGCCGCCTGCACCGATCACCAGAACGTCGGTCTCGTGAGTCTGGTAATCGGCCATCAGAAAATTCTCCAGTCGGTCACCACGCCCATCGCGCACAGGCGTATGTACAGATCGGCAAATCCGATCCAGACCAAACTGAACCACGCCCACGGCATGTGCTTGCGATTGAGGCAGCTAACACATCGATAGAAGTCGCGGCGAACGGGTTTCTGCGAGAGCCGGTCGATGCCTCCGCCCACCAGATGGCGCAACGAATGACATCCGAAGGTGTAGCACGCGATCAGGATCGCGTTGACTGTGAGTATGATCGTGCCCACGCCGACGCCGAACGTCGTGCCACCGCCCGCCTTCGCAAACCACATCCCGCGCCAGGCGTCATCGGAGAGAAAGACGACGAATACCAGCGCGGCGTACAGAAAATAACGATGGATGTTCTGCACGATCAGAGGAAAGGAATTTTCGCCACGATAGTGCGAGCGCGGCTCGCCGACAGTGCATGACGGCGGATCCGCCCAGAACGACTTGTAGTAGGCGCCGCGATAGTAGTAGCAGGTCAACCGAAATCCGAGTGGGAAGATCAGGATCAGCATCGCGGGTGAGTAGATGAACCAGCTCGGCCACATCGGAGGACGCGCTCCGAACCATGCGTTGGGCGAGACGCCCCACAGCTCGGGCTCGAAAAAGGGCGACAGATAATTTCCGAAGTAATAGTTCCGGGGGGTGAACATCGACCACGTCGCGTAGATCACGAACGCCGAGAACCCAAGGAACACCGCAACCGGTTGCACCCACCACCAATCGCGGCGAGCGGTTTGGCCAAACCCCATCGGTACGGCAGATATGCCGCTACTGCTTCCGTTGCTCATCGATCAAACCCACTCCGTTCGTGCAAGCACTCCATTTCCTGCAAACCCACCTGCGTCGTGCGACATGTGCGACGCGACATTGTATTAGGCGAACCGGTTCAGAATGGCAAGCAAGTATGATCATTACTTATCCCCGGTGTCGAGGAAACTCAATAATTCAACCACGATCCGGGGGTGCTCAAGGCCAGCTCGGAATTCATACTCTCCTACAGACGCGCGAGGCTGAATCCGCCGCACCGCTCGCTTGTGAGATGGTAGGCTGGGCTGTTTCGAGATTGCAGTCTGCAACCAGTGCGAGTGCGGGAGTTCCCAATCACGGTTCGAGACTTCCAGCTCGCTGACATTCTGCTCTACCTCACGCTGGTCACCGGGCACGCTGTCAATGAAGGACGGGTGAGCAAGAATGACGCGAGAGCGTGGTTGCAAGATCTTCAAGCCAGAAACAGAGCAGGCCGCTTTTTCGCGACACGGATCATGTTCGTCGTGACCGGAAAGAAATCGCGCCACTAGCGCAGAACTCGCTGAGGCTCAGGATCCGGCGCAGCAAATCGACTGCGGCAGAGCCACAGAAATCAGTGAATCGTTTCTATCTTCCAGCGCGCTGGTGCGGCTAGACTGGATGGTTCGTCAGCGGATCACCATCGACGCTCGAGCCGGTCCGCTGACGCATGGAGGACGCGCCGAAAATTGGCTCTCGATATGACCGCTGCTGTTCAACCCGTCGCCGCTACCCAGACTCCCGATTCGGAACATCTCTCCTGGCGCACCAAGCTTTTGTATGGAGCTCCCAACTTCGCCGGCGCCGCGCTCGCGATTCCGATCTTCGTCAACATGCCGAAGTTTTACGGCGACGTCGTGATGGTGCCGCTCGGCTACCTCGCGATCGCGATCGCGCTGGCGCGCTCGCTCGACGCGATCAGCGACCCGGCGATCGGATGGCTCTCCGATCGCACCTACACGCGCCTCGGACGCCGGCGCCCGTACTTGATTGTCGGGCCACCGCTGTGCGCGATCTCGTTCTATCTGCTGCTCAGTCCGCCGCGCGGGCTTGGGGTTCACGCGGCGGTATGGTTCGGCACCTTCTTCATCCTTTATTTCCTGTTCCACACCGTGTACGCGCTCCCCCATTACGCGCTCGGCCCCGAGCTCACGCTCGACTACAACGAGCGCTCCAGCCTCTTCGGCGTGCGTGAGGCGTTCACCGTGCTCGGCACCATCGTCGCCTCCGCGGCCCCCGGCTTCCTGATGCAAGGATTCGGATGGAATGAGCGCCGCGTGTTCCAGGTCGTGGGCGCGACCTTCGCGATTCTGCTGGTCAGCCTGTACTGGCTGCTCGCGTGGCGCGTGCGCGAGCGCCCGGCCTTCGTCACGCGCGAGTCCAATCCACTGGTACCGGGAGTGCGGCGCGCACTTCGCAACCGGCCCTTTCGGATCCTGCTCGCGAGCTATGTGGTCGGCAGCATCACCGGCGCGATTCCCGCGACCCTGCTCCCGTTCTTCAACGCCTATGTGATCCAGCCGAAGAACCCCGTGCTCTGGCTCTCGATCGAGCTGCTCGGCTACACCGGGGTCGGCTTTGCGTGTCTTCCGCTATGGGTGATGGCGGCGAAGCGATTCGGCAAGCTGCGCACCTGGCTCGCGAGCTTCGGGATGGGAGTGACCGGCGGCGCCGCGATGTTTTTCCTCGGCAAAGGCAACACGACGGGGCTGCTTCTCCTTATCTGCTGGGCGGGCGCCAGCTTCGGCGCCGGACTGTTCCTGGCTCCCGCGATGCAAGCTGACGTAATCGACTACGACGAGTTTTATACCGGCAAACGGCGCGAGGCGCAGTACACGGCGTTCTGGAGCATCGTGCCGAAATTCGTGGCCATCCCGAGCGCGGCGCTGCCGATCGCGGTGCTAGCCGAAATCGGCTACGTGCCAAACGTGGTGCAGAGCCCGGAGGTAATCCTGGCGATCAGGGCGATCTTCGCACTGGCACCCGCGGTGTTCGGCGCGCTGTCGTTTCTGATCGCGTGGCGGTATCCGATCACCGCGGAAATCCATCGCGACATCCTCGACGGCGTCGAACGCCACGCGCGCGGCGAAAGTGCTACCGATCCATTAAACGGTGGGCTGGTTGCACCTCCTCATGCGCGCCAAGTCGACGAGTCGGTCGGATGGTTTCTGGATAATTTCTCCGAGGGCGAGCTCAGACGCTATCTCGGCAAAGGCGCGCTCTCGCCGGTGCGCGACGTATGGATTGCGGCAGGCGCCTCGATCGGAGTCATGGTTGTGGCGGCGTATATGGCGCTCATCCGGATGCGCAGCCTCGCCACCGATCCGGGCGCGGTCGCCTCACTATGCGTAGTCGCGGCAGGCTTCGCACTGGCGGTGTTCCTCTTCCACCTGATGAGACTCAAGCCGGCGCGCGAGCTCGCCGCGGGAAAGGTGAGCACCGCAGTCGTCCGCGCTCACTTAGCCGAATCGTTCTAATTGATTCGGCAAAAACGTCGTCGGGGAAAAAAGAACCACGCGCGGTGCTCAAGCTGAAAAAAGCGCGCCCGCTCAGTCGCTCCCGGGGGCACGCACGGGACGAGGCTCGTAGCGGCCGAGCGGGAGCAACACCACGAACGACGCAAACACCACAGCGAACGCGAATCCAATCGCCCATCGGTAGCTGCCGGTACGATCGATAATCAGCCCCGCGAGCGGAGGACCGGCCAGCGCCCCTAGCCCGCAACTGGTATAGAGCACGCCGAGCACGACGCCGAGCCGTCCGGTTCCATACAGATGCGCGATGACCGCAGGCGAGAGCGCGACGTAGCCGCCATACGCCGCGCCCATCGCGAGCGCGAACACCACCAGCGGCGGATACGAGCGCGCGGCCATCCACACGCCGAAGCTCAGCGCCATCGCGAGGAAGCTCGCCTGGTAGAGCCGCACCACTCCCGCGCGCTCGGCGACCGCGCCGAGTCCCATCCGCCCCACCACGCTCGCCGCGCCGATAAGCCCGACCAGCGCCGCGGCACCGACTTCGCTCGCACCATGACGGCGCGCGAAGTCGGGCAGGAAAACGAACGGCAGGTAGAGCGCGCTCGAACAGAGCAACGATGAAGTGTAGAGCAAGCCGAAGGCCGGCGTGCGAATCGCGTCGCGGAGGCGGAACTCGGAAGGCACCACGTGGAGCGGCGGCCGCTTCGCGAACGCGGCGCATCCGAACAGGATGGCGGCGCTGGTGAGGCCCAAAATCACGTCCGTCCTGCGCCATCCGAATTTTCCGATCAGCGCTGCGGCGGCAGGCGCCACGCACAAAGTGCCGCATCCGATTCCCGCCACCGCTATGCCCAAGGCCGTGGTGCGCCGACGCGCAAACCATCCTCCCACCACCGCGATCATCGGGAGGTATCCGCATGCGACTCCGATTCCGACGCCCGCGCCGTAGGTCAGGTAGCCAAGCCACAGACGATCGATGAGCGAGGTCAGCACGAGACCGGTACCCATCGCAAGAGCGCCTGCGGCGACCACGACGCGCGGCCCGAATCGATCCGAGAGATGGCCGCTCAGCGGTCCGAGCATGAAGTAGAGGAAGGCGGTGATCGAGAAGACCGCGGAGGTTGCGCTCCGCCCCGCACCAAACTCCATCGCCATCGGCTTGAAGAAAGGGCCGAAACTATACGCGATTCCATAAACGGTGAACGACGACACGAATGCCACCGCGACCATCGTCCATCCGACTTTGGTGTCGAAGGCGTCTGCGTCAGGTGCGTGGTAGTCAGGCATTTATCGCTGGAACGCACGCGGGCGCGCCCGCATCGCCAGGTTAAGGAGAGGTTAAAGAATTATCGCCGCGCGTCGTCAACTCAAAGGCCGCGATGCAAATCGCGCGTTCCCTGAAAAGCGTCGAATCATGCCGCACACGCTCTACTGATTTTTCATAAGCTGATTTTTTGCAGCGCCCTCGGCTAGACTAGCGATGCAGACCAGCTATCAGGAGATGCGATGCGAACTGTCGATTTCTATTTCGACTTTTCGAGTACCAATAGCTACTTCGCGGCATTCATGCTGCCCGAAATGTGCCGACGGCTCGGCGCGCGCATCAACTGGCTGCCGATTCATCTCGCGGCGCTGTTTCAGACCACCGGGTTCGACGTGATGGCGATGACGCCGCGCAAGGCCCGCTATCTGTGGCGCGACCATCAGCGTTATGCAGAGCTCACCGGCCTGCCGTTTCGGCGTCCGAGCCGTTTTCCAATCAAGACCGCCGCGGCGTTGCGCGCCGTGCTCGCCGCCGCGCAGCGGCCGACTGCGGCCGGAGATCAACTCGCGGCAGACAGTGCCAAGGAGCGTTTCTCGCAGGCGATGTTTCGCGCGTACTGGGAACGCGACGAGGACATCGCCGATCACGCGGTGATCGCGAAGGTCGGCGAAGGCGCCGGCTTTGCGCCCGCAGCGCTGCTCGAGGCAGCGGATTCCGCCGCGGTCCGCGACCAGCTCGCCGCGATCACCGCGCGAGCGGCCACCCGCGGCGTGTTCGGCGCGCCGATGTTCTTCGTGGGAGACGAAATGTTCTGGGGTAAAGACCGGCTCGAATTCGTCGAGCGATGGCTGCAACGCCCGGACTGACCACGAGGCGGGCCCGCGCGCGCAGGCTCGGCCTCTGCTCAGAGCGACTCGAAGACCGCGCCGTACAAGGACATCGCGCGCGCATCGACCAGCGCGCTCGCGCCCATCTTGTTCATGGTGTAGCCGAAGCCGAGGTTCGCAACCGGATCCGCGAAACCGATCGAGCCACCGGCGCCCGGATGCCCGAACGAGTGCGGATTCGGCCCGAGCGGAACATTGGGTGTCGAGAGCGCAAAGCCGACCGCGAATCGCGTCACCGCGCCGAGCACCGCGTCGGGTCCCTCCGACTGAACGGTGTAGCAGCGCGGAATCGAGGCGCGCTCGAGGACGCGATAACCGTCGAGTTCGCCGCCGCGCGCGAGCGCGCCGTAAAGCCGCGCCAGCGACCACGCAGTCGCGTGGCCATTGACCGCGAATAATTCCGCGGCGCGCCATGCCCGGCTGCTGATCAGTTTTGGATCGACGACCGACAATGGCGGATTGCTGATCGCCTTGGCCGCCATCGACTCGGGATCCTGCATCAGATATTCGACGCCACCTTCGCCAAGCTTCTCACCGGGAGGCGTCGGCGGCGCGGGCACGATGGTCGCGGTGCGCGCGTCGTTCTTCGGGTCGAGACCAACGTGAGCGTCGAGACCCAGCGGCGCGGCGATCTCGTCGCGGAAGTAAGTTCCCGGACTCTTGCCGCTCGCGCGCCGGACCAGCTCGCCGACCAGCCAGCTGTAGGTGAGGGCGTGATAGCCATGCTTGGTGCCTGGCACCCACCACGGCTCCTGCGCCGCGAGCGCCGCGCACATCGTGTCCCATTGGAACACCGCCTCGAACGGCAGCGCCTTCTTGATCGCCGGAAGTCCCGCTTGATGATTCAGCACCATCCGCACCGGGATCTTGTCTTTTCCGGCCTGCGCGAATTCCGGCCAGTAGCGCGCGACTGGCGCGTCGAGATCGAGCAGTCCTTTATCGACCAGCCGATGCGCGCATACTGCGCCGAAGCCTTTGGTCGTGGAGTACACGTTGACCAGCGTGTCGCGCGTCCACGGGCGCGTGCGCGCCTCGTCGGCGTGGCCGGCCCACAGATCGACTACCGGCTTGCCGTCGATGGTCAGCGCGACGGATGCGCCGACTTCGAGTCCGCGCTCGAAATGTCCCGCGAACACATCGCGCACGCGTTTAAACTTCGGGTCGCAGGTTCCTTCGATTTTCACCGCCATAAGAAGTCTCCAATTCGCGCATGCGCCTGAACGATGCTCACAGCGATGCGTACGTCGCGTCGATCAGCGCGTGCACGCGCGAATCGATCAGCAGCCCCGCCTGCATCTTGCTCATCACGTAGCCGAGTCCGATTTTCGAATCGGGATCGGCAAATCCGAGCGAGCCGCCGGCACCCGGATGCCCGAACGCGCGCGGATTCGGCCCCAGCGACGCGCCCGGCTGCGACATCATGAAGCCCTCGCCGAAGCGGGTCGAAATCGTGAGCACCTCGTCCTTGCCGTAGGATTGCTCGGTGTGGCAGCGCGCGATTCCTTCCTTGCTCAGCACGCGGTAGCCGTCGACCTCGCCGCCGCGCGCCAGTGCTCCGTAGAGACGCGCGAGCGCGCGCGCGTTGGTATGGCCATTGGCGGCGCATATTTCGGCCGCCCGCCACTCGCGCGAGTTGACCAGGTTTGGACGCGTGAGCACCGGCGGATTCATGAACGCCTTGGCCATCACGCCCTCGGGGTTCTTCATCGCTTCTTCAAAGATGTTTGGCTCGCCTGGTGCCGGCGGCGGCGCGGGAACCAGGTTGGCGACGCGCGCGTCGTGCTTCGCATCGAGTCCGATGTGCATGTCGAGGCCGAGCGGCGTCGCGAGCTCGTCGCGCAGATAAGTCCCCGGGCTCTTGCCGGTGATGCGCCGAATCACTTCGCCGACCAGCCATCCGAACGTGATCGCGTGATAGCCATGCTTGCTGCCCGGCACCCACCACGGTTCCTGCTCGGCGAGCGCCGCGCACATCACGTCCCATTTGAACAAGTCGTCGACCTCCAGCGGTTTGCGCACCGCCGCGAGTCCCGCGCGATGGCTCAGCAGGAAGCGCACCGGGAGTTTGTCCTTGCCGCCCTGCGCGAACTCCGGCCAGTAACGCGCGACCGGCGCATCGAGCTCGAGTTGTCCCTTGTCGATCAGGCGATGCGCGCAAATCGCGGTGAGGCCCTTGGTCGTCGAGTACACGTTCGCAATCGTGTCGCGAGTCCACGGGCGCGTGCGCTCCTTGTCCATGTGCCCGGCCCACAAATCGACCACCGGCTTTCCGTCGAGCACGACTGCGGCTGAAGCGCCGATCTCGAGGCCTTTCTCAAAGTTCTGCGCGAATGCGTCTTTGACTCGTTGGAATCTGGGATCGCAGGTACCTTCCACGTTGACCGCCATGGTTTGAGCTCCTCTCAAAGTCGGACGCGGGACTCGGAGGTTCCCTTGCCGCTTCGCAGTTTCCATACCACGCATTCTTGAGCACCACAAAATGAAAGGAGGCCGGACAGCCGGCCTCCTTTTCCCAGGAGGAGAGCTCGCCATTGGGATTCAGGCTTGCTCCGGGGGGACTTGGTGATTGGCGTCGCCGCGAGCGACGCCCCCCTTTAAGACGCTTGCATGCGAAATCGGTTTCAAGCGAATCTTGGCCCGAACTCGCGAACGGAGGACACCGACATGGCTGCAAAACGCGGAATATCGGTCAAGGATCTGTACGGTGGCCGGTTTATCAGTCCGGAGGCCGCAGGGCGCTCGATGGTTGCACTCGAAAAGCGCTTGACCACGGAGTTCAACGAGCGGACTCGCCTGAGAAAACAATTCACCGAGCCGGCACAAAAGTTAATCGCGCCGCTTCTCAGTGGATCCAACCTGGAGCGGGAGGCGACGGCGGCGGCGCGCGCGATGCAGCGCCTGCAAAAGGTGGCACGCGGACTTAAGGTTCAGCGCCTGCGCCCGGTGAAGGTCAATACCGGCATCTTCACCGGACTGACTGGCGCGATCGTCTCCGCGCCTTTCGACTACCAATGGACGTGGGGCGCCGTGAGCGGCGATGACCCCCACGACAACTCCGAGACTGCGGACCGCGGGAGCGGCGACTTAGCGATAGTCCTAAATACCGGCATAGACGACAGTTCGAGTGCCGCTGGACGCGCCGCCGTCGGCATCTACTTTTATCCTCCAACCTCAACCGGAATCTTGCAGGTCTGGTCGACGCCCGCCCTCAACTATTTGTGGGGCACGTACTGCAGTTTTGACTCGGCACACGCGGACGGATGGATCGCGATGTACGTCGGCAGTTACAACCTCGCCGGCGCCTTCACAGGTGCTGTCATCGACCAGCGGACGACGCTGTGGAGTGACGATTCATGGTTCCATGGCAACTCTGGAAACTTCCCCACCGCCAGCTACGGACTCCACCCGGCTCCGATCCAGGTCGATCGACAGCATCAATATATTATCTGGGTCTGGTGCGGCGGGGAGGTGTCGGCTGACGGATGGCACCTGTTGAACGGCAGCGGCGCGATGGATCAGCTATACATCGCCGTTCCATCCATAACCTGGGAATTCTGGCCCGTGTTCGTTTTCGAGCCCTGACCGCGGGCCGGCCGCATCGCGCCGATGCGGTTGCGCGTTTGCGTGAACTGAAGTCGCCGAAGAGGCCGGGGGTGCCGGCCTCTTCCGCTATCGTACAACGAGGGACCCTGGGCACTTGCCCTGGATGGTTCGGTCCCTCGTGCTAGTCGCTCTCGACGCGCTTCATGAATCGGTACGGATGCGACTTGAACTCGGCGCCCGCCGCCGGATGATCGGCCAGGTAGCGCCGCAGCCCCGGATGATGCGCGATGAACAGTGGATGGTCGATCATCTCGGGATCGGTCCTCAGCTCAGCCGCGGCTTCCGGATGACCCGCAAGATACTCCTGCAGGCTGACCACCGCGGGTTCGGTTATCGGCGCGCTCGCCTCGAAGGCTCTGAGAGCGGTCGCGCCAATTGCGATCACGATCATGGTCGTCAGAACCGCGCCCGACACCAGCGATAGCATCGACAGTGAGCGCTTCATCTGTGCTCTAAGGGGCGTATCTCCGCGGTTCATGCTCATCGTGCCCATCGATATTTGATACGAGACCTGCGCCAATTCAGTTTCATGATTCGTTTCCGATTTCACTTTTATTGAGCCGATGGCTCACTTTTATGGAGCCTGGCGCGGTCGATTTGGCTTTTTCTTAACGCCACGTTAGGTTCGGATAATGCCCCGACAACTTTGCCGGGAAATAACGAGCGAACAAAAAGAAAAAGAGAATGTGATGAGCGAAGGACCGAAAGGCGCAGCCACCTTTCGCGGCGGATGCCATTGCGGGCGCGTCGCATTTGAAGTCAGCGGCGTGCTCGACGCGGTCAGCGAGTGCAACTGCTCAATTTGCGCAAAGAAGGGCTGCCTGCACTGGATCGTTCCGCGCGCGGCGTTCCGGATGCTCACGCCTCGCGACGACCTCGCGACCTATTCCTTCAACACGCGCGTCGCGCAGCATCACTTCTGTCCGGTCTGCGGCGTCGCGTCGTTCTACATTCCGCGCTCCGACCCGGACAAGATCGACGTGAACGTGCGATGCCTCGACGGTGTCGACCTGGGCGCGCTCGATATCCGGCGCTTCGAGGGGCGCAATTGGGAACAGAGCCTCGCGGAACTACGCAGCGGCGGCCCGCGCGACAAAGCGTGAGGCCGCGAGACGGTGAAAGAGTGAAAGAGTGAAAGAGTGAGAGGGTTAGACAGCGATCGTGGCGACTCTCGGCTTCACGCGTGACGACTTCGGCGCGTTTGCGATCGAGGGATTCAGCGCGCGGCTCGCGAAAATTTACGAGCTGGTGAGGCCGAAGTTGATTCGCCTTGGCGGCGAGCTCGCGCCCGAGCTCGCGCGCCGGATGCACATGGAATTTTTCCTGCACGTCGCCAGGCACATGCGGCGCGCAGCGCCGCCGGAATCGCAGGCCGCGTTCGGCCAGTCGCCAAAGGGTTACAAGCGCTACCCGTATCTCGCGCTATGCATCAGCGGCGCGGGTATTCACGCGCGCGCGGTGGTGAAGCCAGAGGCGGACGGGCGCGCGGAGATGGCGGAGAACCTCGCCGCGAAGGCGGCAAGTCTCGAGAAGTCGTTTCGCGGCACCCGAATCGGGCGCTACGACAAGTGGGACCGCGATGCCCTGCCTGCGGCAATTCCGGCGGAGCGCGGGCTCTTCGTCGAACTCGCCAGCGGGCTGGAAAAGAAAACCGGCGGACTCGATGTCGGCTTTGGATGGCCGCTCCGGGACGCGCTGCGGCTCGAGCGTGGCGAGCTTATCGACGCGTATCGCGAGCTCGAGCCGCTCTACCGAATCCTCCGCGCGGTCGCCTGACGCGGATCGCGTTGCGATCTTGATTGAAACGATCGCGTTGCGATTGTGATTCGAAGATCGCTTCGCGATCAGGGCTGCGCGGCTTGCGCCTGGAAGAATCTCCACATCATCTCGTTGGCGTCGATCTCGTCGTCGACCGGACCCAGGATCATGTTGGCCACGGCGCCCTGATGCGCGCCCGGCCAGGTATGACCGCCGCCCTCGATGATAACGTTCTGCAAGCCGCGTCCCGGCGGACAGGAATAGCTCTCGACCGTTACGCGCATCGCGGCGCCGGAATCCTTGCCGGGCAACTCGGAACGGCGGGCTGCGCCACAGCCGTTTTCCTTCTGCCAGATAGCCACCGTGGCCGCATCGCTGAGCGCGCTGCCGCGATCTCTCAGCCCCTCCGGTACGATCTCTCCGCCATCGAAGGGAACGAATTTGTCTTTGGTTCCATGGAAGAAGATTACCGGCATCGGGCGAAGTGACGGACAGGCGGCGTCGGCCGGCTGGTCCGCGGCGACCACCGCGATGCCCGCGAGCAGGTCGGGCTTCGTGCATGCCAGATGAAGGGCCATGAAGCCGCCGTTCGAAATTCCCGCCGCATAGACCCGCTTCGAATCGATAACACCCTCGGAAACCAGCGCGTCGCGCAGCGCAACGATAAACGCGACATCGTCGGCGGTCGATTCCGCGCCCTTGACGCGGCCGTCGTTCCAATGACGGCCGACGCCTTGCGGATAGATCGCGACCAAGCCGTGCGACTGCGCGAACTCGTCGAATCCCGAATAGGTCTCCATCTGCGGCGCACTGCTGCTGCCGCCGTGTAAGATGATGAAAGCGGGCGCGCGTTTCCCGGCCAGACCTGGCGGCACGAACAAACGATAGGTGCGGTTTTCGCCTGCAACCTTGATGGTGCGCTCGATGGAACTGGCAGCGGAGGCCCGCGCTGCTGTCAGCATCAACATTAACGGCATCGCGACGGTGGCAACGGCGACGATCAGTGCGAGTCGCGCGATTACGGAACCCGGGCCGCATCGCCACTTCGAGGAATGCAACGGACGAAGCACTCTCAAGAATTCTGCGCGGAGCTGGATTGCTTGGCCTTGTTGATGAAGTCGTTGCAGATATCGACGCATCCGCCGCAGATGTAGAGCGGCGCAGGTCCGGCGAGCAGGTAGGTAACTTCGTGTTCCGACTTGCCGCAGAACGAGCATCGCATCGGTTCTTTTTTCTCTGCGTTCATCACGAACCTCCTGAGGCTTTCGGGAAACTTCGTTTTCCGCTTCGCTTTGGATTTTCGGTTCGGCTCTTCGTCCGCGCGTTTCACTTCCGGCTTCGGTTTTTCCGCCGCGAACAGGCGCCGCGCAAGATACTCGAAGCGCTCGAAACTGCCGGGCGGAGTCTCGTTCTTTTTCGCGCGGTCATTCATCGCGATGAGCTTCCCGGCCATGGGGACCGGCCGGAGTGTAGCGGCAACACCATGGCGATATTTTCACGTTCACGCTCGCGATCGAAGGCGCGTTCCCCGTACGAGTGCTCCGGGCTCGCGAT
>DATDGX010000155.1:0-21722 GCA_036521875.1 Binataceae bacterium (SeqCode) | reverse complement strand
GCCAGCGTGTCGGCGGTCTCGCCCGACTGCGAGACTGCGATAGTGAGCGTGCGTTCGTCGATCGCCGGATGCCGATAGCGGAACTCCGATGCGTAATCGACTTCGGCTGGAATCCCGGTCAGCTCTTCGATCATGTATTTGCCGATGGTCGCGGTGAACCACGACGCGCCCTCGCCGACGATCATGATTCGGCCCACCGCCGCGGGGCCGCCCGCCGGCAGAAGCTCGTCGTCGAAGCGCACCGTCGGCGAGCCCGGCGTCGCCCGCCCCGCCATCGTGTCGATCCACGCCTGCGGCTGCTCGCTGATCTCTTTGCGCAGGTAGTGCTTGAAGCCGGCTTTGGTCGCGGCGACCGCGTCCCATTCGATTCGCCGCGGCACCCGCACCACCGGCGTGCCGTCGAAGCGCATCACCCGGATCTCGGTCGCGCTGACCTCGGCGAGCTCGCCGTCCTCGAGCACCATCGCGTTGCGGGTGTGCTCCAGAATCGCCGGGATGTCGGAGGCGACGAAATTCTCGCCCGCGCCAAAGCCGAGCACCAGCGGCGTCGCGGTCTTCGCGGCCACCAGCTTGTCGGGCTCGGTCTCGGAGAGCACCACGATCGAGAACGAGCCGCGCAACACGCCGACCGACTCGCGCACCGCCTCGGTAAGGCCCTTGCCGCCTCTGACCCGCTCCTCGATCAGATGCGAGATAAGTTCGGTGTCGGTCTCCGACTTGAGCTTGTGACCGCGCGCGAGCAATTCGGCGCGCAACTCGAGGTAATTCTCGACGATTCCATTGTGAATCACGGCGACCGGGCCGGCTTTGTGCGGATGCGCGTTTTCCTCGGAGGGACGCCCGTGCGTCGCCCATCGCGTATGCCCAATTCCGATCGTTCCCGCGAGCGGCGCGTCGGCGAGCAGCTTGCGCAGATTCTCGAGTTTGCCCTTGGCGCGGCGAATTTCAAGCTTGTGATTGTCGTTCAGCGTCGCGATTCCGGCGGAATCGTAACCGCGATACTCGAGACGGCCGAGACCGCCGAGCAGAATCGGGAAAGCCTCGCTCGGGCCGACGTATCCGATTATTCCGCACATCGCGTGCTACTCCTTGCGGGCCGCCGCGCGCTTGCGGTTGCCGTCGGGCGCGTCACCGTGGCGCTCGCGCCACTTCGCCATCCAGCCGGACTTCTCGCGCTGCGGATGATGCGACATCACCAGCGCGCCGTCCTGGACCTCGCGCACGATAGTGGTGCCGGAGGCGACGTAGACGTCGCTGCCGACTTTGATCGGCGCCACCAGCTGAGTGTCGCATCCGATCATACAGCGGTCGCCGATCGTGGTCTGATGTTTTTCGTAGCCGTCGTAATTGACCGTGATCACGCCGCATCCAATGTTGGTATCGCGTCCAATCACCGTGTCGCCCAGGTAACTCAGATGGCTCGCCTTGGTGCCGCGCCCGATGCGCGCCTTTTTGGTCTCGACGAAGTTGCCGATGCGGTTGTGCCCCTCCAGGTCGGTGCCAGCGCGAAGATTGGCGAACGGTCCGATTTCAGAATCCTCGCCGATACGGCAGTCCTCGGCGCGCACCCCGAGCTTCAGATGGCAGCGCGGGCCGACCTCGACATTCGAGAGCCACGCGGTGCCGTCGATTTTCACGCCCGCGCCGAGACGGCAGCGCCCGAGAATCTGCACGTTCGGCCCGATCACGCAGTCAGCCGCAATCTCGGCCTGCTCCGAGATGTAGGCGGTCGCGGGGTCGACCAGCGTCACTCCAGACTCCATCAGGTTCCGGTTCACGGTTTGACGGATTTGCGCTTCCATCGTTGCAAGCTCCTCGCGGGAATTGATTCCTGAAAATTCGGCGGCGTCGGGCGCGATCCACGCTTCGACCTGGAGGCCGCGGCCGCGCGCGATTGCGGCGAGATCGGTCAGATAGTATTCGCCCTGCGCGTTGGCAGGCTTCAGCTCGGCAATCGCCGAGCGCAGAAACGCGGCGTCGGCCAGATAAAAGCCGGTGTTGATCTCGCTTATCGCGCGCTCCGCCGGCGACGCGTCGCGCGCCTCCACGATTGCGCGCACCGCGCCCGACTCGTCGCGGACCACGCGGCCGTACGCGGCCGGGTCGTCCAGGCGGACGCTGATGAACGAGAGCGCGGCGCCGCTCTGCCGATGCGCGGCGGCGAACGCGGTGAGCGTCGCCGCCGTGACCATCGGCATGTCGCCGTACGCGATCAGCACGGCGCCGTCGAAGCCGCGCGCAAGCGCGTCAAGCGCGCATCGCGCGGCGTCGCCGGTGCCGCGCTGCGGCTCCTGGAGCGCGAATGCGAGGTCGTCAACCTCGTCGCGCGACAGCTCGTCGACCCGGCTGACCGCCAGCTTGTCAACCTGGTCGCCCTCCGCCGCGCCGCGCCGCCCGCGCCCGCCGCGCGCCTCGCGCGCGGCCGCCTCGACCTCGCGCGCCTGGTGGCCCACCACGACCACCAGCGGCCGCGGCCCGAGCGCCGCAGCCGCGCGGATGATGCGCGCCAGCATCGGCTTGCCGCCCAGCTCGTGCAGCACCTTCGCGCGTGCCGAGCGCATCCGCGTCCCCTTTCCGGCGGCCAGTATTATCGCGGCGAGTTTCATTTTTGCGGGCGCGCTCACGCGCGGTCAGTCGTACTCGAGGAAGTTCGACACCTTCCAGGTATTGCCTTCCTTGCGCGCCGTGATCATCAAATTCTTCTCGAAGCTGCCGCCATCGGGCACGTCGATCGTCGCGCGGAACACGTACTGGATATGGTCGACCGCGTCGCGCTCAGCCTTGAGCTTGTAGTGCACCACCGGCTTGCGCGTCGTGTCGTCGATCTTCTGGCCCGCGATTAGCTTCATCTCCTGATGGACCTGATCGAGCGCGACGCCGGTGCACAACTTCTCGGTGGCGTTGAGATCGATTGCTACATATCGCGCCGTGATGAATTGATCGACGACGCCGCGCGGGCTGTTGCCCGGCACGCATCCGAACGTCATCAGAGTCGACGCGACCATCGCGACTGCGGCGAGCAAGCGCAACGAACCAGCCGATAGCGCCGCAATTCTTCTCGACCTCATGCGTCCTTCTTCTTGAACAGCGCGTCTAACTGGGTTTTTGCCGGGGGCTTTCGTGCGGACTCGATCGTGATTTGGGCCGCCGCCCGATGCGCGTGACCCGAATGTGCCGGAGTAAAATATTCGCAGAAGTTTGCGCGATCCTTGTCGACCACCCGCTCCGCCATCGTCTCGCGGCACTGATTGTTATACGCGCCGTCGTAGAGGCCGCAGTTGAGGCATACATGCGCCGCACGATCGCATCGGGGGCATAGCTCGTGGAAGCCGACGCGCTCGTTGACCTCGATTTCGCATCCGCAATGCCAACAGTTCATCGCGGATGTTTCGTCCTCATGAGCGGAGTGCGGCCGACGGGGCGCGGGCCATAGAATAATTGAGCAGTGGCCTATAGCCATCCTTTTGCGGCCAGAACGGCACTGATAGCATAGCTTTTGGACCGAGGGCGCGCGAGGAGGATGCCATGGAGGCGGAGGTGGCAGCGTTCGTGTCGGCGCTCAAGAAAGCGTCGCGCGCCGCGGATAATACAGTTGATAGCTATCGTCGCGACCTGCTTTCCTTTAGCCGCTTTCTCGTCGAGCGGCGCGCCGCGCTCGCGCCCGCGAAAGTGCGCGCTGACGGGAGAGACGACTCGAGCGGCGCCGACATTAATAATGACATCAATACCGATATCGATATCGCCTCGATCGATGCCGACGATATTCGACAATACCTGGCCCACTTGATGAAGACCGCAAAACGCGCGACCGTGCAGCGCCGCCTCAGCGCTATCAAGGCATTTTTTCGCTATCGCGAGAACGCCTTGGGTGAGCCGAGCCCGGCGCGCACGCTGCGTTCGCCCAAATCAGAGCGACGCTTGCCGGTGATACTCGAACAGGACGAAGTGCGGCGGCTAATTGAAATCAAGATCGACGGCGAGCAAGTGCCCGCCGCGGCGCTTCGCGACCGCGCAATTATCGAGACGCTCTACTCCGCGGGACTTCGCGTCAGCGAACTGGTCGGCCTCAACTGGCAGGACGTCGACGAGGACCTCGGGATGGTGATGGTGCGTTCGGGCAAGGGCAACAAGGATCGCCTGGTGCCGATCGGAGAGCCTGCGCTCGACGCGCTGATGGAGTGGCGGCGGGCGATGCCGATCGCCTGGGAGCCGGGCGGCCCGGTGATCACCAATCTCCGCGGCACGCGCCTTACGACCCGGAGCGTCGAGAAGATCGTGGCGCGCCGGCTCGCGGCCGCCGGCATCAGCTCGGCGCTCACGCCGCACGGGCTCCGCCACTGCTTTGCGACGCACATGCTCAAGAACGGGGCCGACCTGCGCTCGATACAGGAGATGCTTGGCCATGCGAGTCTTGCGACCACGCAGCGCTATACTCATGTCAGCGTGAATCATCTCAAAGAGGTCTACCGCCGTGCCCATCCGCGAGCTTGAACCGGATGTGCGGATACGCGGCACCACTATCGTGAGCGTGCGTCACGACGGGCATGTGGTTATGGCAGGTGACGGTCAGGTCAGCATGGGACAGACGATCATGAAGAGCGGCGCGCGCAAGGTGCGGCGCCTCCACGGCGATCGGGTGCTGGCAGGCTTCGCCGGCTCGACCGCCGACGCGTTCACGCTGTTCGACAGGTTCGAGGGCAAGCTGCAGGAGTTCAACGGTGTGCTGCGCCGCGCCGCGGTGGAACTCGCCAAGGATTGGCGCACCGACAGGATCCTGCGGCGCCTCGAGGCGATGCTGGTGGTTGCGGACGCAGAGTCGTCGCTGCTGCTCTCCGGCTCGGGCGACGTTATCGAGCCTGACGACGGCATTCTCGCGATCGGATCGGGCGGCAACTACGCGCTCTCCGCGGCGCGTGCGCTCATCAGACACAACCCCGGAATGAGCGCGCGGCAAATCGCGGAGGCCGCGATGAAAGTCGCCGCCGAAATCTGCGTATACACTAATGAGCAATTTATTTTTGAAGAACTGTAGAATAGGCGCTTCGAGCGAGCCTGCTTCGAGCGCCTGAAGGATCATGGCAGTGCCCCACGTAATGACGCCGCGCGAGATCGTTTCGGAGCTGGACCGCTATATCGTCGGCCAACACGACGCGAAGCGCGCGGTCGCAATCGCGCTGCGCAATCGATGGCGCCGGCAAAACGTTGCGCCGGAGCTCCGCGACGAAATCGCGCCTAAAAACATTCTGATGATCGGGCCGACCGGCGTTGGCAAAACCGAAATCGCGCGCCGCCTCGCAAAACTGGCGCAGGCGCCGTTCGTCAAGGTCGAAGCCTCGCGCTACACCGAGGTCGGCTACGTGGGCCGTGACGTCGAGTCGATGATCCGCGACCTGGCCGAAATCGCCGTCAAGATGGTGCGCGAGGAGGAGCGCACGCGCGTCGCGGTCCATGCCCGCGAGGCTGCCGAGGAGCGCCTGCTCGACATTCTGTTTCCGCCGCCGACCAAGACGCGCCGCGCGGTCGGCATGACGCCTGAAGGACAGGTCGATCCGGGCGACGGCAACGATTCACACAAAGACACCCGTGAGAAACTGCGCAAGCTGCTGCGCGACGGCCATCTCGACGATCGAGAGGTCGACCTCGAGGTAAGCGCGAACGCGCTGCCGATGGTGGAAGTATTCACGCCGCAGGGCATGGAGGAGATGGGCTTCAACATGAAGGAGCTGATGGGTCAGCTCATGCCCAAGAAGACGCGGCATCGCAAGGTCAAGATTCCCGAGGCAACCGAAATTCTCATCCAGGAAGAAGCGGCGAAACTGGTCGACATGGAGGCGGTAGCGCACGAAGCGGTCTCGCGCGCGGAGAATTCAGGCATCGTGTTCATCGACGAGATTGACAAGATCGCGGGACGCGAGTCGCACGGGCCCGACGTGTCGCGCGAGGGCGTGCAGCGCGATCTGCTGCCGATCGTCGAAGGCTCGACCGTCAATACCAAGTACGGCGCGGTCCGCACCGATCACATCCTGTTCGTCGCGTCGGGCGCGTTTCACACCTCGAAGCCCTCCGACCTTATTCCGGAGTTCCAGGGCCGCTTCCCGATTCGCGTCGAGCTGGGCGCGCTGGCGAAAGACGACTTCATCCGCATTCTCACCGAGCCGGAAAACGCGCTCACCAAGCAGTACGTCGCGCTGATGGATACCGAGGGCTTGCACCTCACTTTCACCGAGGACGCGGTGGCGGCGCTCGCCGAGATCGCGGCGAAGGTGAACACGCGCTCGGAAAATATTGGCGCGCGCCGCCTGCATACCGTGCTCGAGCGGTTGCTCGAGGAGATTTCGTTCAGCGCGCCCGAGCTCAGCGAACGCGACCTCAGGATCGACGCCGCCTACGTGCACAGCCATCTGGACGCGATCGTCAAGGACGAGGACCTCTCGCGTTACATCCTGTAGAAAAAGTCACGGCGGCGTGCGCGCGAAAGCGGTCCGCAAGATTGCCGTAACAGGGGCAATTGCACCGCGCGTGCAAGCCTGTTTTGATTGGGGTTTTCGGGAGAGCTACCGGCTGTGGAAGACCTGGCACATAGAGCACAAATTCTGATCGAGGCGTTGCCGTTCATCCGGCGCTTTCGCGGCACCACCGTCGTCATCAAGTACGGCGGTCACGCGATGCTTACCGATGAGCTGCGCGAGAGCTTCGCTCAGGACGTGGTGCTGCTGGAACTGGTCGGGATGAACCCGATCGTGGTGCACGGCGGCGGCCCGCAGATAACCGAACTGGTCGGCAAGCTCGGCCTCAAGTCGAAGTTCGTCCGCGGGATGCGAGTGACGGACACCGCGACGATGGAAGCCGCCGAGATGGTGCTCGCGCGCATCAACAAGGAGATCGTGGCGCTCATCTCGCGCCAGGGCGGCCGCGCGGTCGGGCTGTCGGGCAAAGACGGCGAGATGATCGTCTCGCGCAAGATGCGGATGGTGGTCAAGGACGGCAACGGGCGGCGCTCGCGCGTCGACATCGGCCTGGTCGGCGAAGTGGCGCAGATCAATCCCGAAGTGCTGCGCACGCTGGAGGCCGCCAACTTCATCCCGGTGATCGCTCCAATTGGATTCGGGCGCGACGGCCTTACCTACAACCTCAACGCCGACGTCGCCGCGGCCGAAATTGCCTCCGCGCTCAAGGCGGAGAAGCTGATCCTGCTGAGCGACGTCGAGGGCGTGAAGGATCGCGAGGGCAAGCTGCTCTCCACGCTCGACGCCGCCGAGGCCAAGCGGCTCATCGCGCGCGGCACCATTCATGAAGGAATGATTCCGAAGGTCGAATGTTGCATCGACGCTTTGCACGGCGGCGTTGCGAAGACCCACATCCTCGACGGCCGCGTCCGCCACGCGGTGCTGCTCGAAGTTTTCACGCGCGCGGGAATCGGCACCGAGGTGGTGCAGCGCAAGGCGCGGATTGCTGATCTGAATCGCGATCGCGGCGCGCGCGAGAGTCGCAGAGGAAAAGCCTGACGCTCTCACGAAGTCTGATCGAATTGGCAGGATTGGATAGCGATGAATAGTGCCGAAATCATCGAGCTGGCCCACGAGAATCTGGTCGATGTCTACGGATGCCTCCCGCTCGCGTTCGACCGCGGCCAGGGCGCTTATCTCTACGATGCCGACGGCAACCGTTACCTCGACTTCTTTTGCGGGCTCGCGGTCACAAGCCTCGGCCACGCGCATCCGCGCGTGGTCCGCGCGATCAGGGAGCAGGCCGAGAAGCTGATTCACGTCTCGAACGTGTTTCACAGCGAGCCGATGGCGCGGCTGGCGGAGCGGCTCACGCACAAGTTCGGCGACGGGCGCGTGTTCTTCGGCAACTCCGGCGCCGAGGCGAACGAGGCGGCGATCAAGCTCGCGCGGCGATGGGGTCATCGCGACCGCGGCGGCCGCTTCGAGATCCTGGCGACGCTCGGTTCCTTCCATGGCCGCACGCTCGCGACTCTCAGCGCCACTGGCCAGGAAAGATACCACCAGGGATTTCAGCCGCTGGTGCCCGGATTTCGGCTCACACCGTATGACGACGTTGCCGCGTTCGAGCGCGCTATTCACGACGACACCGTCGCCATCATGGTCGAGCCCATCCAGGGCGAGGGTGGCGTGGTCGTCCCACGGACCGACTATCTCAAACGGCTTCGCGACTTTTGCGATCGCAACAAGCTGCTGCTGATCCTCGACGAAGTGCAAACCGGGATGGGCCGCACCGGCAAATTTTTCTGTTACGAGCACGCCGGGATCAAGCCCGACATCGTGACGCTGGCCAAGGCGCTCGGCGGCGGAATTCCGATTGGCGCGATGATCGCGCGGGCGGAGGTTGCCTCGAGCCTGACCCCCGGCAGTCACGGCAGCACCTTCGGCGGCAACCCTGTCGCGTGCGCCGCAGCACTTGCCACGCTCGACGCCATCGAGCAGGAGGGCGTCCTCGAGAACGCCACGGCCGTCGGCCAACTGCTCCTGGAGCGGCTCCGCACGATCGCGAAAACCTGCGACAGCATCGTCGAGGTGCGCGGACTGGGCATGATCATCGGCGTGGTGCTGAAAGGCGACGCCCGCGCGATCGTCGACGCGTGCCTGAAGGAAAAGCTGCTGGTCAACGGCACCGCGGGCAACGTCCTGCGCCTGCTGCCGCCGCTGAATCTCACCCGCGAGGAAGCCGAAGCCGGCCTCAAGATCATCGAACGCGCGCTCAGGACCGTGCCCGCATCAAAATGAGAAACGCAAGCCTTGCCACGAACCCTGCGCGGAGCCGCGCACCGGCCGGGATGCTGAAGCGCGATTTCCTCGAGTTGAGCTCGCTCAGCGAGGCTGAGCTGTCCGGACTGCTGGCGCTCGCGGCGCGCTTCAAGGCCGAACTCAAGAGCGGCCTCGAGCATCCTTACCTGCGCGGCAAAACGCTCGCGATGATTTTCCAGAAGCCGTCGCTCAGGACCCGCATCACCTTCGAGACCGGGATGGCGCAGCTCGGCGGGCACGCGGTTTACCTGGCGCCGAACGATATCGGGATTGGTGAGCGCGAATCGGCCAAGGACGTGGCGCGCAATCTCTCGCGCTGGATCGATCTGATCATGATCCGCACCTTCACGCACGAGACCTGCCTCGAGCTCGCGCGCGAGGCCACCGTGCCGGTGATCAACGGGCTAACCGACTTGCTGCATCCGTGCCAGTTGCTGGCCGACCTGCAAACGCTCAGGGAGCGTTTCGGGCGCGACCTCAGCAAGGTTCGCGTCGCGTTCGTCGGCGACGGATTCAATCTCGCGCAGAGCTGGATCGAGGCGGCCGCGCTGGTGCATTTCGATCTGCGCATCGCGTGTCCGGCCGGTTACGAGCCCGAAAAAAGTTTTGTGCAGCGCCTCCGCCGCGAGGAACTGGGACTGCTCACCAACGATCCAATCGCGGCGGTACGCGACGCCGACGCGGTCTACACCGACACCTGGACTTCGATGGGCCATGAGAAAGAAGCGGCGCAGCGGCGGCGCGATTTTCGAAGTTTCCAGGTAAACGAGGCGCTGATGCGCCACGCGCGCAAGGACGCGGTGGTGATGCATTGCCTGCCGGCGCATCGCGGCGAGGAAATCACCGACCAGGTGATCGACGGTCCGCGCTCGCTGGTGCTCGACCAGGCGGAAAATCGGCTCCACGCACAAAAAGCTGTGATGGTCTGGCTGTTGCGGCCCGAGGTTCTCGATATCGCTGCGATGCAGGAATAGCGGTCAAGAGTAGCGGACTGCGCCGCGCGCCGCAGGGTAAAATCAGCGCGCGCCGGGAGACCGGGAGTGGCAAGGGAAAAGATCAAAAAACTGGTACTGGCGTACTCCGGCGGCCTCGACACGTCCGTAATCCTGCGTTGGATCAAGGATGAGTTCGGATGCGAAGTGATCGCGTATTGCGCCAACGTCGGACAGGCCGAGGAGACCGAGGGCCTGGAGGCGAAGGCGCTCAAGACCGGCGCGAGCAAGCTCGTGCTCTCCGATCTGCGCGAGGAGTTCGCGCGCGATTTCGTTTTCCCAATGCTGCGCGCGAATGCGGTGTACGAAGGCTACTACCTGCTAGGCACTTCGATCGCGCGGCCCATGATCGCGAAGAAACAGGTCGAGATTGCGTGCGCGGAGGGCGCCGACGCGGTGGGACACGGCGCAACCGGCAAGGGCAACGATCAGGTTCGCTTCGAGCTTACCTACGCGCGGCTCGCGCCCGAGCTCAGGATAATCGCGCCGTGGCGGCGCACCGAGTGGCCCTTCAAAGGCCGCGCTGACATGATCGCTTACGCGAACGAACAGAAGATTCCGGTGCCGGTCACCGCGGAAAAACCGTATTCGATGGATCGCAACCTTGTGCACGTCAGCTACGAAGGGGGAATTCTGGAAGACCCGTGGCGCGCGCCCTATGACGATATGTTCCGCCTCACCGTCGCGCCCGAGGAGGCACCCGACAAGCCCGAGTACGTCGAAGTCGAGTACTCCGGCGGCGATCCGATAGCGATTAACAGTGAGAAACTTTCGCCGGCGCGAATAATCGAGCGGGCCAACGAGATCGCGGGGCGCCACGGCGTGGGGCGCGCGGACCTGGTCGAGAATCGCTACGTCGGCATCAAGTCGCGCGGCGTCTACGAGACACCGGGCGTCACCATGCTTCATCATGGGCATCGCGCGGTCGAGCAGCTCGCGCTCGATCGCGAGGTGATGCATCTGCGCGACTCCTTGATTTCGCGCTATGCCGAGATGGTTTACTACGGCTACTGGTTCGCGCCGGAGCGCGAGGCGCTGCAGGCGCTGATCGACGATGCGCAAAAGCGCGTCGACGGCGTCGCGCGGCTCAAACTGTTCAAGGGCAGCGTGTGGATCGCGGGTCGCAAATCGCCGAACTCGCTTTACGATCCGGTGATCGCGAGCTTCGAGGAAGCGGGCGGCTACGAGCAGCGCGACGCCGAGGGGTTTATCCGGCTCGCCGGGATGCGGCTGCGCGCGCTCGCGCGCACCTCGGATGCATCCGGCAAGAAGCGCGCGGGGACGTGAGACTTGGGTAAGGTCATCCAATTCAGGCAGCCGCGTCCGCAGCCGAAGCTCGTGCCGCGAACGCGCGCCGGAGAATGTCCGCGCTGCCGCCACAAGATGGATATTCACATCACGCATCCCGACGGCTCGATGAGCTGCGCGGCGCGCGGATGCCTGTGCCATCTGAGGCCCGGGCGCAGGCCGGCTTGAGGCACGGCGCGTCAGACTCGCTGAAGATCACTTGCTAGCAACCGAAGATCAGCTGACCGCGACTATTTTCGAGTCCGCTCGACTGTGAAAGCACGGCGCTCCGCAAAATCGAAAGTGTCTGGCTCGACCCGCACCTCCGGGGGCGGCGCGCACAATCTTTTGCGCGGGCGTTTCAAGGGCGGCCGTCTGCCTGAGGTCGAGGCGTTCACCGCGTCGCTGCCCTTCGATCGGCGGCTCTTTCGCCACGATATCCTGGGCTCGATCGCGCATGCGCGGATGCTCGCGAAGTGCGGGCTCATCGGTGCCGCGGACGCGCGCGCGATCGTAGCCGGCCTCCTGAGCGTACGGCGCGAGATCGAATCGGGACGTTTCAAATTCGAGCTTGCCGACGAGGACATCCATCTCGCGATCGAACGGCGGCTCATCGAGAAGCGTGGCGCCGCGGGCCGCAAGCTTCACACCGCGCGCTCGCGCAATGACCAGGTCGCGCTCGACCTGCGCCTGTTTCTTCGCGACGAACTGACCGAAGTGATCCGGCTGCTCGACGCGCTGCGCGCGGCGCTGATCCGGGTTGCGCGCCGCCACGTCGAAACGGTGATGCCGGGATATACGCATCTGCAGCGCGCGCAACCGGTAAGCCTGGCCCATCACCTGCTCGCCTATGTCGAGATGCTCGCGCGCGACAGCGAGCGATTCATCCAGGCACGCGAGCGGGCCGACGTGATGCCGCTCGGCGCCGGCGCGCTCGCCACGACCACGCTGGCGATCGATCGCCGGATGGTCGCGCGCGAGCTTGGCTTCCGCGGGATTGCCGCCAACAGCATCGACGCCGTTTCCGATCGCGACTTCGCCATCGATTTCCTTGCCGCTGCCGCGCTGGCGATGGTCCATCTGTCGCGCATGTGCGAGGAAATAATCCTCTGGACCAGCGCCGAGTTTGGCTTCGCGGCGCTCCCCGACGAATTTTCGACCGGCAGCTCGATGATGCCGCAGAAAAAAAATCCCGACCTGCTGGAATTGATTCGCGGCAAGAGCGGGCGCGTGATCGGCGACCTGGTCGCGATGCTAACCGTGCTGAAGGGCCTTCCCCTCGCGTACAACTCCGACCTGCAGGAGGACAAGGAGCGGGTGTTTGATGCGCTCGACACGCTCAAGCCGTCGCTCGATCTGACGGCCCGGCTGTGGCCGCTGCTCAAGTTCGATGCGAAGAAGATGCGTGCGGCGGCGGGCGGCTTCGCGCTTGCGACCGATCTCGCGGAGTACCTGGTGGGGCGCGGCGTTCCGTTTCGCGAGGCGCATGAAATAATCGGGCGCCTGGTGCGCGAGACCGCCGACACGGGAAAATCGCTGGAGGCGCTGAGCGCGACTGACCTGCGCCAGTATTCGCGCGCATTCGGGCCCAGCGCGGTAGCACTGCTGAAACCTGAAAACTCGATCAGGAGACGCCGCGTGATCGGCGGGCCAGCGCCGTCGCAGGTGCGCCGCCGGCTCAGAGAATTCGAGGATCGATGACGTCGATTTCCATGCGCTGGCTCGCGATGCTCGCGATCGCATCCATTGCCACTGCCGCGGTGGCGTTCGGATGTGGCGTCAAGTCGCCGCCGATTCCGCCCGAGGAGGCGCGCCCCGAACGTATCGTCGACCTTCACGGCGTCTCCGTTCGTGAGGGGATCCGGCTCTCGTGGGCGCGCCCGACGCGCTATGCGGGCGGAAAGGACATGCGCGATCTCGCGGGTTTCACGTTGATGCGCGCGGCCGGCGACGAGCCGTTCGAAAAGGTGACCTGGGTTCCGATCACCGACCAGGGCCGTTTCCGGATCCAGCGCGAGTTCAACTATATCGACACCGGCGCCACCCTCGGCCACGCTTACCGCTATGCGGTGATCGCGCAGACCTCGGACAACTACGTGAGCCAGCCCTCGAACGTGGTCACGATGGTGCGCAGTGAGCCGCCGGCGGCGCCCAATCCGGAAAATTACGTCCTGCCGGTACCTAAGCCGGCCTTCTAGCGCTCGAGCGCCGCGCCCGCAGGCGTTTTATTCGCCGCTGGGCGCGTGGTAAAACCGGCTCACCTTCATACTGCGCTGGCGGGTCAGGGGTTCCCGTCACGATGAACTATTTCGAATATCGCAACGACCAGCTTCACGCCGAAGATGTCCCGGTCGCGGACCTCGCGCGACGAATCGGTACGCCGTTTTTCGTCTATAGCGCGCGCACCCTGCGGCGCCACTTCCGCGTTTTTGACGAAGCCTTTGCCGGCACCGACCACCTCATCTGCTACGCGATGAAGGCGCTCTCGAATCTGAGCATCCTCAAGCTGTTCGCCTCGATGGGCTCCGGCTTCGATATCGTGTCGTTGGGCGAGTTGAAGCGCTGTCTGCGGATCGGCGCGGACCCGCGCAAGATTGTTTTCTCCGGGGTGGGCAAGACCGACGAGGAGATCGCGGCGGCGCTCGAAGCCAGGATCCTGATGATCAACGCCGAGTCGCGCCCGGAGCTGCGGCGAATCTCGGAGGTTGCGGCGCGGATGAAGCGCGACGCCCCGGTGAGCGTGCGCGTTAATCCGGACCTCGACCCGGGCACCCATCCGCACATCTCCACCGGTCATCGCGACAGCAAATTCGGCGTGCCGCTTTCACAGGTGCAGGAGTACTACGCGGAGGCGCGCGCGCTGCCGAACCTGGAGCTGGTCGGGCTGAGCACGCACATCGGATCGCAGATTACCGCGACGGCGCCGTTCAGCGAGGCGGCCGGAAAGGTCGCGGCGATCGTTAAGGGGCTGCGCGACTCGGGCCTCGCGCTCAAGTACCTCGACCTCGGCGGCGGACTCGGAATCCCGTACCAGGAAGAGCCTCCTCCGCCCGCGGAATACGCAAAGGCGCTCCTGAAGCCACTTGCCGGACTCGGACTCAAAATCATCACCGAGCCAGGGCGGGTGATCGTCGGCAACGCTGGAATGCTAGTGACCCGGGTGCTGTATCTCAAGAATACCGACGTGAAGCGCTTCATCGTGATCGATGGCGCGATGAACGACCTGATTCGGCCGGTGCTGTACCAGGCGTACCATTCGATCGTGCCGGTCGATCGGCGCGCGGCCGGCGGCAAGACGGTGGTGGCCGACGTGGTGGGACCGGTATGCGAGAGCGGCGACTTCTTCGCGCGCGATCGCGAGATGACCGCGCCGCGGGAAGGAGACCTGCTGGCGGTTATGAGCGCCGGTGCGTACGGATCGGTGATGTCGTCGAACTACAATAGCCGCCCACGCGCGGCTGAAATCCTGGTCGACGGCGCCGACGTGTACGTAATTCGCGAGCGCGACAGTTTCGAAGACCTGGTGCGCGGCGAGAAGATCGTGGAGCTGAAGACTCCATAAGGCGTTTACGATGGCGACGCTCGAGTTCACCAAGATGCAGGGCTGCGGCAACGACTACATATATGTCGTCGCGACGCGCGCGCGGCCCGCCGATCCGGCGGCGCTATCGGCGCGGCTCTCTGACCGGCATTTCGGAGTCGGCGGCGACGGGCTTATCCTGCTCGCTCCGTCGCGCAAAGGCGACCTGCGGATGGAGATGTACAACACGGACGGCAGCCGCGGGGACATGTGCGGCAACGGAATTCGATGTCTCGCGCGGCTCGCCTATGAGCGAGCAATCGTACGCAAGAACCCGATGACGATCGAGACCGACGCGGGGCTAAAAACCGTCGAGCTCAAGTTCCAGGACGGCGCCATCACCGGCGCGACCGTGGACATGGGCGAGCCGATTCTCGAGGGACGGCAGATACCGGTCGACGCTGACGGCCGCGTGATTGACTATGCACTCGAAGTCGCGGGCCGCCGCGAGCGCATTACGGCGGTCTCGATGGGTAATCCGCATTGCGTGGTGTTCGTCGCCGATGACGCGATACACAAGTTGGACGTCCACGATTTTGCGGCGCTCGGCCGCCAGTTCGAGCATCACCCGTTCTTCCCGCGCCGCGTCAATACGGAATTCATCTTGCCGCTCTCGCGACGGCATCTGAAAATGCGCGTCTGGGAGCGCGGCTCGGGCGAGACGCTTGCATGCGGCACGGGCGCGTGCGCGGCGCTGGTCGCGGCGGCGCTGACCCGCCATGCGGAGAGAGCTGCGACGGTGGAGTTGCGCGGGGGAAATCTGGAGATCGAATGGCGTGAAGGCAGTGCCGGAGCCAATCATGTGTTCATGACCGGGAATGCGGTCGAGGTATTTCGCGGCGAGGTTGAACTCGGCGCGGTGGAGATGGTCCCGGTCGGCGAATAAGTCGGGAGGCGCGAGCAAATGTTCAATGGTGCATTGACGGCGATCGTTACTCCGTTTCGCGATGGCGCAATCGACGAAACCGCGCTGCGCGAGCTCATCGAATGGCAGATCCAGTCGGGCATCGACGGACTGGTGCCGTGCGGCTCAACCGGAGAGTCGGCGACGCTCACCCACTCCGAGCATGATCGGGTGATCAAGGTAACCGTCGAGCAGACGCGGCGCCGAGTTCCGGTGCTGGCAGGCACCGGCTCCAACTCGACGGCGGAGGCTATCAGGCTCACCACCGCGGCGCGCGAAATGGGCGCCGACGGCGCGCTGCTGCTCTCGCCCTACTACAACAAGCCTACCCAGGACGGAATCTACAAGCACTACAAAATGATTGCGGCGAGCGTCGACCTGCCGCTGCTGGTGTACAACATCCCGGGCCGCACCGCCTCGAACATCACACCCGA
This sequence comes from Binataceae bacterium (SeqCode), assembly GCA_036521875.1. Taxonomy (GTDB): domain Bacteria; phylum Desulfobacterota; class Binatia; order Binatales; family Binataceae; genus DATDGX01. The sequence goes on along the minus strand of DATDGX010000155.1, from coordinate 5,757 downwards.
AACATTCCACCGCCTCAGCGAAATTCGCGGAATTGTCGGCGTCAAGGAAGCGGCGGGCTCGATGGACCAGGTGTCGGATATGCGCCGCCTGTGTGGCGAGCGGTTCACGATCCTGTCGGGAGACGACGGGCTGACGCTGCCGGTCATGGCGCTCGGCGGCAAGGGCGTGATCTCCACGACCAGCAACGTGATGCCGCGTGAGATGCATGACCTGGTCGCGGCGGCGCTCGAAGGCGACTTCGTGCGCGCGAGAGAGATTCACTACCGGATGCTGCCGATGATGCGCGCGTTGTTCCTGGAGACCAATCCGATTCCGGTGAAGCAGGCGCTAGCATGCATGGGCAAGTGTGCGAACGAGCTGCGGATGCCCCTGGTACAGATGTCGCCCGGGCCCGCGGACCGCCTCAAGTCCGCGATGAAGGAAGCGCGGCTGATCTAGCCACTTTCCGCATTTCCTTTCTCAGTCGTATAGTAACTCGTCCGGCGTAAATTCCTGACTGACTAATCGCTATACGGTCAGCGAGGCGTGGGAGCTGGCGTGGCTTGCAGCCGCGCCGGCGTGTGTAGCTGAAGCTGATGCTGATCGCGCCGCACCGATTTTCTGAGACGGCCTTCGCTATCGCGTCGGTGAGAGGATCGCTCGCGACCAGGACGTTGCCGATATGTCCCCATTCGATGTCGAGCAGGGCTTCGTCTTCATTGCCGTTGGCATCGCCGTCGGTTCCCGGACTGGTGGAATCGGGAAAAACCCGCGTGGCGTTTGCAGTTGGAAGTGCAAAGGTTGAATCGAACAGCGTGACCGATGCGTTCGGTCCCGATGACCTGCGCACGTTGGAACGCGTCGTCATCCTGTTCGCTGCGAGGGGATGACTGCCGCTGAGGGTCGTGGTCTGAGCGGCGGCGATTTGCGCGATCACAATCGCGACTATGAAAAAAGCTGCGCTGAACAGCGCGCGCCCACGGCGCCGCTCGCTTTCTTTTGATTGCTCGAGTGCCAGCTCTCCGACGCGGAACGAATTCGTAGGCTGTCATATCAGGTGATGCTCCCGTTGCCGCTCTGAACGCGAGGGCGACCAGGTTGACGCACTTCCGTAGAACAGCGTTATTTTCTGCGCCCGCGCGCGTTGGCGATCTTTGTGGATCGACGCGCGGTGGCTTTGCGAGCCGGCGCGGGACGTTTCGCCCGAGGCGCGAGCGGTTCGCGCGACGTCATAATTCGGCCGCGGCGCGCGGGCGCCTCGCGCGACAGTCATGGTTCGCGCGAGGCGAGCCGCGCCCCGTCCGCCAGCGGCGTTATTTTCTGCGGCCCGCGCGCACCTGGTTTATTTTCGGCGCGCCGCGCGCGCCTTGGCGGGCTTGCTGGATCGACGCGCGGTGGCTTTGCGAGCCGGCGCGGGACGTTTCGCGCGAGGCGCGGGGCGGCTCGCGCGACGCCATAATTCGCGCGAGGCGAGCCGCGCGCCTTCCGCCATCGACGCTAGCTTTGCCCAGGTAATCGCGGGATCGACCAGGGTCATTCCCGCGAAGGTGGAAAACCCGCAATCGGTTCCCGCGATCACGTTCTCGCGCCCCACCACGTTCGCGAAGCGCACGATTCGTTCCGCGACCAGCTCGGGATGTTCGATAAAGTTCGTCGACGAGTCGAGCACGCCCGGGATCAACACTTTACCGCCGGCCGGCAGCTTCGCCCCCTGCCACACCTTCCATTCATGTTCGTGGCGCGGATTCGAGGCCTCGAACGAAATCGCCGCGGGCTTGGCCCTGAGCACCACGTCGACGATGTCCTTGAGCGCCACGTCGCGATGATGCGGGCCCTCGTAGTTGCCCCAGCACAGATGCATCCGGACCGCGTCGGCGGGCACGTCGGCGAGCGCGTGGTTGAGCGCCTCGACATGCATCGCGGCCATCTTGCGAAATTCGGACACGCTCAAATCGGCGAACTGAATATGGCGGCCCATCGCGAGGTCGGGGCAGTCGACCTGCAGCAGGAAACCCGCGCGATGGATCGCGTCGTACTCGGTCTTCATCGCGTCCGCGATCGCCGCCAGGTACTTCTCGTGGCTGCCATAATGCTGGTCGGTTAGAAAGAGCGAGACGACGCCGGGCGACGCGGCGCTCATGAAAACCTCCTCCGCCTTGACCCCATCGGTGGCGGTCTTGAGGTTGGCGAGGTCGAGCTCGAGGTCGTGCGTATTGCGATAGGCAACCGGGCCATTGCAGGCGGGCATCTTGATGGTGGTGAGGGGGCGTTCGGCAAACATCCGGGCGGCATAGTCGGGAAATTCCGCGAGATCGCCGAGCCTCGTCGATCTGCCCAGGGGAACATTTTCGCCGCCGAAGCCGCTCAGGCGATCTTTGATATACGTCGAGTAGCCGGGCTTGCTCATCTCGCCGTCGTTGATCACATCGACGCCGGCGGCGATCTGCTTGCGAATAGTTTCGTCGACCGCCGCGCGAACGTTCGCATCGAACGCGGGGCGATCTACCGGCTGACCCGCTTCGCTGGCCAGCAACATGGTCAGCAGGCCCTGGGGGCGCGGCAGGCTGCCGGTATGAGTGGTGAGGATTCGCTTGGTGCTGCGCTTCATGTGGGCTTCCTCGCGATTAGTTAGATGGTGGCGACGGCTCCCCGAGTCTGCCACATCCACCGGGCGACCGCGCAACCCTCGCGGAGGCAGCCAGATCCAAACGCTGACGCCCAGCCTAAGGCTCACGCCCCGAGCCGCGCGGCCGGCGCATCGCGGGCCGCGGCCACGCCCGCCAGCTACCGGCATGGATGCGCTGCGGCGTCGACACCCCGGCTCGACCGCAGGGGCCAGACCCGGCACCAAGGTGAGGAGCGAGGGCCTTTGCGCAGCTCAATCCGATACGCGCCGGCACTTGCCGCTCCCAGGCGCCGCCGAATCGGCACTGAAGATCTAACAGCGCGAAGCGCGCATCCTGGCCAAAGGGGAAGCCTGAAACCTCGGTGAGGTTTCAGTATCCGGATCTGGAGCCTGCCTTCAGCCTGCCGAATGGGACTCCGGCTGCCTTCGCTCAACGAGAGCTGATGCGGTGAGAACCCTATCAATCGCCGTAGCGGAGGGGGAGGGAGTTTCGGTGATTGGTGGTGGGTCTCAGTTTCGCTCTCGATCTACTTCATGCACTATATTTTCGCGGTATCCATCAGACACCTCGGGTCACGCCCCGCGATGGACTGGGCGTAAGTGATCTGCTCTGGTCATTTAAAGATCGGGTCGCGCTCGTGGACGAATGGGAGAAGAGCGTCGAGTGAGAACAAAATGGCCGAAACTTTTGGCATTCGGCATAGCGCTTTTCGTCGCGGGTTGTGCGTCCGACGCACACATATATCCACTCGGACTCTTCGGACAAGACGTGGTCGGCAATGAAGCCTACGTAACTGTTTCCGATGTCTGGAATGAAATGGACGGCCTACCGTTAGCGGACAAACACTGCCAGAAGTATGGCAAGGTAGCACGATTCACCCACATGGAAGGATACCGGGCGATCTACGATTGCATAAAATCAAACTAACCCAATGCGCGGTGATTGTGTCCTGTTGACACCACTCGCTAGACTCCGCAGCCGCTCTCTATTTTTGCGAAAAAGAAGAATGGCCGCCTATGACCGACGATGAGAAACGGCTTGAGGCACGCAACGGTTGAAGGCCGCAGGTTTCCTGACGAAGGGTTCGAAAGACAGTTGGTTTAGCCTTGACCAAGGGAAGCACTTTTCTCATCAGGCAATTCGAGACTTGACCTTGGACCAACTGCGCGCGAGGCTTGCGGAGAAGGTCTCTAAAAGGGAGTTTTGGTTCTACACTTAGTATGTTCTTGAAGCCCAGACGTTCGAGAGCCTCGTTTCGCGCTATGAACTGGGTGACCGGACAGCGATCATAAAGCCCATGGTCGATAGGCGTGCGCCAGGTCCATCTACATAGACTGACGAAGAACGTCGTCACCCGTCGATGATGCTGGCGCTCGCGTCTCGGTACGACGCGATGGTCCAGCATGAACGGGAGCAGCGCAGAAATAAAGCGCCGGGCGCTGAGTACCGGAAGCGCTAGCCTAGGGCGCGCGGCTGGAGGATACGATGCGCGGATACATGAGATTAGGCCTTGTGATTGGCCTAGCGGTCCTCGTAGCAGCCTGCGCCACCCAGCCCATGCCTGACGCCCTGGATGTACCCGGTTTCTGGTCTGGCTTGTTGCATGGCGTGACTTCGCCGTTTTCGTTAATCGGCGGTCTTTTTCTTGACATCCGCATATATGCGTTCCCTAATAGCGGATGGTGGTACGACTGTGGTTTCATGCTGGGACTCGGTGCGCTGGGTGGCTTAACCACCGCAGGGTGAGTTCTAAATCGAGCAAGTAGCTGAATGCGCGAAGAAGCGGAAGCGTTGACGCCATATCCCAGACAGTCATATCCACCGACGTTCCCAGTTACACCACCGCAATAACAATCTATGTCGACGCTGATGTATGTCGCAGCTTGCTAACATCTTGGCGTTTAGATTCTTCTTTAGCGCGGTCATGTTCTGGCCAGCGACGGTCCGAGCGTATTCTGGCTTAGGCGTGGAAAGGGTAGGGAGCGACATCTTCAGGCCTACCACGATGGTCGCATTTCAGAGCACGGATCCTCAACCGCATCGCGCGGCAGCTGACGAACTCCACGCTCATGCACTCTCCCTATACGCGCGCGGCTCGGTAGGCGATGCTGCCGCGTACTTCGCAAAGGCCGCGCAGACCGGATTCTACCCAGAAGACTATAAGCAGGCGATTGACCTGTACTATGCCATGCATCGCTACGATACAGCTTGCGAACTCGCTTCCCAGCTTTTGAAACATGATGACGAGCGCCTTTGTGAATGGGCGTCATACATGTTGTTCGAAGTCCGGTTGGAAGAGTGGGAACAGTACAACATGAAAGAACCTCAGATAGAAAATGAATGGAAAGTCGCAGCAGAGGAATATGTCCGACGATACCCGCATTCCACTCACTCGTTCGAAGCGTACTATCGAATCGGAGAGTTTTTCGAGCGCAAGGAACATTTCAGTCTTGCTATCGCCGAATACGACAAAGTCACTTCTAATAACTACTACATCATGACCGCGAGGCTTAGGGCAGCTGCGTGCTATATTCATTTGATTAATCGAGCAAACCAGTCTGGCACGAAAGAGTTGAACAGCCATCGCTTGCGCGACAATGCCATAGCGAGCTTAGACGAGGCTTTTGATCTGATTCCATCGCTGCCTAGAAGCCAACTCGGTGTTCGAGCGACCACCAGGGAGCCGGCTCTGCAAATGTTGGAGCAACTGGCAGAAACCGAGGACCGCCCTAATGTCGCCGCCGCGCTTTGGAGCCGTATTGCCGACCTGAGTGAACCGCCCGAATCTGTTTGGTACGAAGCACAGTTGAACCTCGCCAAAGGCTATTTTCTGGCAGGGAATACTTTCGCCGCATGTAACCAGCTTGGTTCGATCAGAAATGAACATCCTGACCTCGGAACGGCGGACATCCGACAGCGATGGGACAAGTTGCAACGGGCGTGCATACCGCCGCGGCAAGATCACATGGACGGTCGTTTGCAGACTTCGGGTATGAAGTGAGATCACCGCCGGAAGCACCACGACCAATATCGTGGCGATGCCGGATTCCAACGAGATCCTCTCGATTGCGGGCATCGTTCCTATCCATGACGCACTCGGCTCGGTACTGGGCGGCGTCAACTCTTCAGGCGCTTTACAGTACCAGTACA
>DATDGX010000154.1:0-5107 GCA_036521875.1 Binataceae bacterium (SeqCode) | reverse complement strand
ATCGGATTCGCGAAGAGTGGAGCAGGAGAATATACGTTCTCGATATTCGCCGTCGTCGCCATTGCGCTGGTCGTGTCGTGGTTCGTCGCCGTCATCTTTGCACCTGTGATCGGCAAGGCGATTGTGAGGGCGCCGAAGGCTAAGGCTACCGACCGGCCGGATTTTATCCAGCGGGTCTACACGCCGATCCTGCGGACTGCGATGCGCATGCGCTGGCTGACCATTGCGCTGACCGTCGCGGCCTTCGCACTCGCACTCTTTGCGGTGCGGTTCATACCGCAGCAATTCTTCCCGGCTTCCGACCGGCCGGAGCTCGTTGTGGACCTCACCCTGCCTCAAAGCGCCTCGATTTTCGCGAGCGAAGCAACCGCGGAGCGTTTGGATGCGATCCTCAAGGACGACTCCGACGTTGCGCAGTGGAGCACCTATGTCGGTCGCGGCGCAATACGCTTCTACCTTCCGCTCAATGTCCAGTTGCCGAACGAATTTTTCTCGCAGGTTGTGATCATCGCAAAGGACGTCGCCGCGCGCGAGCGCCTGCACGCCCGGCTGGAGCAGGTCCTGGCCGAAAAATTCCCGGATGTCGTGAGCCGGGTCTATCCGCTCGAGCTCGGGCCCCCGGTCGGCTGGCCGATCCAGTATAGAGTGCATGGACCCGATCCCGAACAGGTGCGGGCGATCGCACTCCGCGTGGCGCAGACACTCGCTGGCCACGCGAGTGTGCGCAACATCAACTACGATTGGATGGAACCAAAGCGACAATTACGCGTGCGCATTGACCAGGATCAGGCACGCCAGCTTGGAGTGAGCTCACAGAGCCTTGCGGCAACGCTGAACGCCGCCGTCGTTGGCGCCACAATCACGCAGGTGAGGGACGGCATCTACCTCGTCGACGTCGTCGCGCGCGCCACGGCGGACGAGCGGATCTCCGTCGACACCCTGCGCAACCTCCAAGTACCTCTACCGAGCGGCCGCACTGTAGCGCTGAGCCAATTTGCGACCTTCAATTTCGGTCAAGAGCTGCCGCTTATTTGGCGGCGCGATCGTGTCCCGACGCTTACCGTACGCGCCGACGTGGCCCACGGCGCGCTCGCTGAGCCCGTCGTCTCCGAAATCGCACCTGACATTGCCGCACTGAATGGCGAACTGCGAAATCCCTATCGCATCGATACAGGTGGGATCGTGGAGGAGAGCGCGCAGTCACGCGCCTCCGTCCTTGCGGTCGTGCCCGTCATGATACTGCTGACGCTGATGGTTCTGATGTTCCACCTGAAGAGCTTCCAGCGTGTGATCCTGGTCCTCGCAGTGGTGCCGCTCGGCTTGATCGGCGTTGTCGCATCCCTGCTCCTGTTCAATCGGCCGCTCGGTTTCGTGGCCATTCTCGGCATCCTGTCGCTGCTTGGCATGGTCGCGAAGAACGGGGTTATTCTGCTCACGCAGATCGAAGCCGACCGTGCCGAGGGCCAAGCGATATGGGAGGCCGTAATCAGCGCGAGCAGTTCGCGTGTCCGTCCGATCTTACTGACGGCGGGCTCCACGGTTCTCGGCCTGATACCGATTGCACCTACGGTGTTCTGGGGTCCTATGGCCTTTGCCATCATGGGCGGGTTGCTCGTCGCCTCGGTGCTCACCCTCGTTTTCTTGCCAACGCTGTACGTGACCTGGTTCCGCGGCGAGGAAGGTGCGGCCGATCCAAGTCCGTCGACAAAAACCCCTGCCTCTGTCTGACAAGTGCAGCGGACATGAAGCGGTGGAGTGGGGGAGGTATTTGACGGCCGATCTGCTTGTAAGCGATAAAACGGGCAAAAAATGCGAAGCCGTATCTTCAAGGGTATTAAGCGAGCTTTGCTGCTGTTTGCGGTCGTCGCAATCACCTTCTTCACGATCCGTGTCTACGACACTCAACGCGGCCCACCTCTCGCTCCGTGGCACATCTATGTACCGCATGAATTGAGTGCGAAGGAACTCGATGCCGCCGATTGGAGCCAATATCTTGCTGAGGAAGCCAAGATATTCGAGTCCGTCCGGACCGAGGTAACGCAAAAACTCGATCCCGATGACCGCGTACCGGTGAATCGGTATTTCGAAGGCAGCCCGGTGTATCCGGCGCACTTTTCCCAGGACTTCAACCGCTCGTACATCCTGGAGCCCAAGGGCACTCCTGTCGGAGTCGTGGTGCTGCTGCACGGCCTGACGGACTCACCCTACAGCCAGCGGCATATCGCGCAGATTTATCGTGACCATGGCTTTGTCGCGATCGTGATCAGGTTGCCCGCGCACGGCACGGTTCCAGCGGCCTTGACCGACGTCAAGTGGCAAGACTGGCAGGCTGCGACGCGGCTCGCGGTAAGGGAAGCGCGTCGGCGCGTTCCACCGCCAGCACCGTTGCATCTGGTTGGATTCTCCAATGGCGGCGCGCTCGCGCTCAAATATGCGCTGGACGCGATTGCAGACCCGCAAGAGGCTCGGCCGGACCGCATTGTCTTGATTTCGCCAATGATCGGAATCACGCGGTTTGCGCGGTTTGCGGGGATCGCCGGTCTTCCCGCCGTGTTCCCGCCGTTCGCCAAGGCCGCGTGGCTCAGCTTGGTGCCGGAATTCAATCCGTTCAAGTACAACTCATTTCCGATCAATGGCGCCGTTCAATCGTATCGGTTGACGAGAGTCCTGCAGCACCAGATCGCACTCTACGGCCGCACCGGCCAACTGGATCATCTGCCGCCGATCTTGACCTTCCAATCCGTCATCGACTTCACGGTCAGCACGTCCGCGATCATTTCGGCGTTTTATGCGCACCTTCCGTCGAATGGCAGCGAGCTCGTGCTGTTCGATGTGAACCGGACCGTCAAGTTTGGCCTGCTTCTGCGCCCTACCGCGGATACAGCGCTGGCGCGGCTGTTGCCCGCCGGCGCGCGATCCTACCGAACCACGGTCATCACCAACGCCAATGCTGATAGCGCCGAAGTCGTCGAGCGGACGACCGAGGCCGGCTCGGTGACCGAACAAACCCGCGCGTTAGGGTTGAGCTATCCAGCGGATCTCTTTTCGCTTTCACATGTTGCCCTGCCGTTTCCGATGACCGATGCTTTGTATGGGTTGACGCCCGATCCCACGGAAAACTTCGGTATCAACCTTGGCGTGCTTGCGCCGCGTGGAGAGCGAAACGTCCTTATCGCGAGCCTGGACGCATTGCTCCGCGTCGCTTCCAACCCGTTCTTCCCCTACATGGCCGAGCGGATCGCGGAGAACATCAGTGTGCGGGCGACCGCCGCGACAGAACCGGCGGCGGCTTCAGCGCCCCCGCCAGGGCGCGAGACCGGCGACGAACCGTCGTCTTGGAGTTTCAACGACATTATCGGATTCATCTTGAACTTCACGCAGGATCGCTCCGATCCCGCACCTGAACCGTGATCGGAAATCACCGAGGTCCGCGCGTAGGAGGAACGTTTCGAACAGCCGGCGAATCGAGGGCAGAATCGCCTCGATCGACAGATCCGGCAACAGCCCTATTGCACGGGGCCGCCGACTCCGAACCATTGCTCGCGCACTTCTTCATAGTGCGCGGTCGGATCGTAGTAATCGACCGGCAATTGCCGGTCGCGCGCCGAGAGGTGGCCGACCGCAAGCAAAAGGTCATAGCCGGCCGTGATCGTGTCGTGATGGGCCTGGGCGAGGCTGACCTCGGACTGCAGGAGGGCCTGTTGGGCATTGAGGATGTCGAGCACGGTTCGCAGGCCCGCCTGGGCTTCCTGCTGCACGCCTTCGAGGGCCACTTCGTTCGCCTTGATCTGATCCGCGAACGAGACCGCTTGGGCGCGCGCACTTTGCAGGCTCTCCCACGCCGTCGTCGCGTCCTGGATCGCCTGGCGCTGCGCCTGCTCGAGCTGTTGTCGGCGCTGTCCCACGACCTGTTTCGCCGCACGCACTTGCGACTCGACCAGGCCACCGGTGTAGATCGGGACCGAGAGGATCGCGAGGATCTGTGCTGCGTCGGTGTCGTCGATCCGGCTAGTCTGGTTCGTGCTCTTTGCCAAAGTACCTTGGGCCGACAGTTGCGGCAACAGACCGCCGAATTGCGCGTCGACATTCGCGATCGCCGAACGCTCGGTATAGACCGCGACAAGCACGTTGGGATTTTGATTCTGCGCCTCGCTGAGCGATTCGTCGCGCGTGGCCGGCAGGCCCTTCGGCTCGCCGGGATCGCTGAGCTCACCCGGCGTCTCGCCGACCGTGGTGCGGTAGGCGGCGCGGGTGATTTGAAGCTGGTTCGCCGCTGCTTCGCGGGCGGCCTTGGCGGCCGAGAGCGCTGCCTCGGCCTGGGACACGTCCGTGCGCGTCACCTCGCCCACCGTGAAGCGATCGTTTGTGGCCTCGAGCTGGCGCGCCAGCACCTGCTCGTTATTGATGTCGAGCCCGAGGACCGCCTGAGCCAACACGACATCGTTGTAGGAGACGGCCGCCGCATGCAGGGTGGCCTGCTCGACGACGTCGAGCTGCGAGCGCTGGACGAGCACGTTGAAATCGGCGACGCGCGTCTGCGCCTCGGTCTTCCCGCCGGTATAGAGGTTCTGGGTGACGGTCAGCGTTCCTTCGCGCGGCCATTGGGTCGACGAAATATACGGCCCGCCGGTTGAGGGTTTCGCATTGATCCACGACCGCCCGGCCTGCCCATTCACCGTGACCGTCGGGCGCCAGCCCGAAAGCGCCTGGTTGACCGCCTCGTCCTGGCTGCGGAGCTGGGCGCGCTGGGAAAGAATATTGGGATTGTTCTGATAGGCCAAGACGAGCGCATCCGTCAGGCTTTGCGCCCGCGCCGGATCCGCGCATATCGCACCCGCACCGGCCAGCGCGAGCACGAAGGCAACAGAACGGACGGCACAAAACCGGACAGATATCGCGCGCCGCGCACTCGTCATCAATAGCGCCCCATTCCGGGGTCGACTTCCGTGGCCCACGCATCGATCCCGCCCCACAAGCTGACCGCGCCATCGAATGCGTTTCGGCGCAGCCAAGCCGCCGCCTGCAGGCTTCGCACGCCGTGATGACAGATTAACACAAGCGTGTCCCCCTCGGGCAGTTCCTTGAGGCGCTGCGGCAGCTCGCCGAG
>DATDGX010000153.1:0-3495 GCA_036521875.1 Binataceae bacterium (SeqCode) | reverse complement strand
GAGGAGGTCGCGCGGGAAATCGACTCCCTCCGCCGGGCGGCCCACGCCTATTAAGAATGGACCCGCGCGAATTTCAGTTCGTCTTCGCCGGCTTCTGCGCCGCCTGGATTATTATCGTGATCTATGTCCTCACGCTCACCTCACGCAATCGCCGCCTGCGCCAGGAATTGGACCGTGTAAGGAAGATGGTGGAGAAGCGGTGATGCCTCCGCAGCGGAGCCGGCTTGCCCGGCCCTGTAACCACCGCACCAGTCCTCGCGTGCTTAACTGGCGATGGCTGCCTTTGATTCTGCGGAGCGTCCAGCCGTGAGATTCCAACAATCGCACGAGGTCGCGAACCTTCAATCGACCATTTTACTCCGGCTTGACTTCTGGCAAACAAATGCCTTTGCCCGTTGATCGTGATAGCTTGAGCGCTCCAGAACTGCGTATCACCCGGCGTGAGGGTGCACTGGAAAAGAAACGCAAGTGTCGCTTATGTCATCTAACGATGGGCTAGCGGCGCGAACGCCGGAAGTGTTCGCTAATGCAGTCGGTTTTTCCCCGAAGACAGCGTAGTCAAGTCCCGGTGGTGGACGCCTGATTGGGGCGACAGCGATCGTCCCTCATCGCGCTAACTCGCGAAAGAAGGACCCCGCATGGTGAAATCGCAGCGAAGATCGAAGGCTTGTCCTTGCGCAGCGAAACTGTTGTTGACGCTAGTCGCTCCCATTCTCGCGGTCGCTCAAAGTCCACCCGCTTCTCCGGATCGCCCGTGGCATTCTGCCGCGGAGCAGAAAATCACGAACGATGCAAAGCTCTTTGCTCAACGCGAGTTTCAAATCGATCCCGTCCGGACCTATTCGTTAGCGGAGCTGGTCGATCTGGCGGAAGCGCACAATCCCGAGACGCGCGTCGCGTGGGAGAGCGCCCGCGCTCAAGCCGCAGCAGTCGGAATCGCGCGCAGTGAACTCTTCCCGCTTTTGTCCGCGGCGGCAATCGCCTCCGTGGAGCGAGATGAAGTACCGTTGGGAGTGCAGTTCTACCGTTTTACAATTCCGGGGTTTGAGGCGGCCCTGGAGCTCACGTATACGGTCTTCGATTTCGGCGCGCGGCGCGGCCGGATCGCCGAGGAGAGCTCGCGCTTGCTCGCCGCAAACTTTCAGTTCAACGACGTTCATCGGACGATCGTGTATCGCGTTCAGCAGGCCTACTATCGACTGTTGAACGCGCTCGGTCAAGAGGACGCGGCGCGGGCCAGTCTGGCCAATGCGCAAACGGTGCAGCAGGCGGCTGAAGATCGCCTCCAAAACGGCTTGGCGACGCTGCCCGATGTTCTCGAAGCGCGCAGCGCGACCGCGCAGGCCCAATACAATCTCCAGGCGATCTTAGGAGTGGAGCAAGCGACCCGCGGCGACCTGGCTACCGCCTTGGGAGCGCGCGCTGCGGTCTTCATTCGCGTCCAGCCGCTGAACGAAATTCCCACTCCGGAGTCGATCGGCGAGACGGTCGAGCAGGCGATCTCGCGCGCCCTCTATCAGCGGCCCGATCTCGTGGCGACGCTGGCAAAAGTGCGGGAAGCCGATGCTCAGCGGAAACAGGCGCGGGCCGCATATTACCCGAAGTTGGATGTCGGAATCAAGCCCACGGCGCAGTCTCTATATTTCCAGCAGCAGAACCTTCCTTGGGGACACACCGCGGATTTGACCGGCGAGATGTCCATCTCCCTGAACTGGACCGTATTTGACGGCGGCGCGCGAAAAAACCGGCTCGCGCAGGCAGAAGCGGAAGTGCGGCGGGCGGAAGCGCAGGTCAGCGCAACGCGAGATCAAGTAGAAGACGAGGTCTGGACCGCATACTCGAATCTAGATACGGCTTTTCGCCAGCGCGAGGCCGCTACGGCTTTTCTTACTGCCGCGACCCAATCCTACGCCGCCGCGCTCGAATCCTACAATTACGGCGTTCGCAGCTTGTTGGACGTGACGGCAGCGCAAAAAGTGCTGGCGGAGGCCCGTTCCACGGACGTCACGGCGCGAACCCAGATCCTCGCCACGCTTGCCGATCTGGCCTTCCGCGTCGCCGATTCCATTCAAGTCAACGCGAGACGGCAGCCATGAGTCTTTGGGTAAACTCGCGCACAACGGACTCGCCGGGCGCGGCCACTTCGCCCGAGTTTGTCATTCGTTTGACGCCGCGCCCGGCGGCCTGTGCGCTCGCGCGGATTTCGTTGTGCCTCGCACTGCTGCTGTTGACCGCTTGCGAACGCGCGCCTTCTTTCGATATTGTCGGCTCTTTTTTTCCGGCTTGGCTGGTGTGTCTGGCATTGGCCATCGTGCTCACGGCCGTCGCCCGATGGCTGCTCGCCCGTATGCGAATCGTGATTGCGGTCCCGATTCTTACTTATCCGAGCCTGGCGGCGCTGTTTACGTTCGCTCTATGGCTCGCCTTCTTTCGATAGCAAGGAAATGTTATGCCGTCCAATCAAGATACGAATCTCGGAAAGACGATCGGTGGCGCGCTCAGCGCCGCGATCGTCATAGGTGCGCTCGTGCTGGGGCTGATCGTGCTCTACCAAGTGCACCGTCAACCCCGAACCGACGACTGCGAGATCTTCGCGAATTTCATCGGCATCGCGCCACAGGTGGAAGGGCCGATCACTCATTTGAATGTGCACGATAATCAGTTCGTCAAGCGAGGAGACCTGCTTTACGAAATCGACGACAGGCCATATCGCTATGCCCTCGAAAGGGCCATCTCGGAGCAAGCGACTCTCGAAGGGCAGATTAACGACGAGACGCGAATCATCGCCGCGCAAGTGAGCGCCGTGTCGGTTGCGCAGGCGAACATTCAAGCCAGCGAAGCCGACGTTACCCGGTCGGCCGCGGCGGTCGATCAGGCGCGTGCCGACGTGGCGAACGCCGAGCAAGGCGTCAGCCGCACCAGAGCGGAGTGGAACTATGCGAACAACAACCTCAATCGGCTGGAGCCGCTGCTCTCGAGGCAGTTCGTCACCGTGGATCAGGTGGATCGAGCCAGGACGTCGGAGGTCGCCGAGGCCGAGGCCCTGAAGCAGGCGCAATCTCAACTGGCGTTAGCCCAGGCCGGATTGCAGTCTGCGCTTGCGCAGGAGCAACACGCACGCGTCGTGGTCACGCAGAGCCAGGCCCAGCATGAACAGGCGCAGCACGCCGTCACCACGCTCGAGCCGCTGGTCAACCAGCGCGGCGCGAGAGCGTCGGCGGTAAGGGATGCCCGCTACAACTTCAACAACTGCCGTGTGTATGCGCCGTTCGACGCTCGCGTGACCGATCTGACGATCTCCGAGGGAGCTTACGCGCACGTCGGCCAGCAGGTCTTCACTCTGATCGACGCACGCACCTGGTGGGCGATCGGCAATTTCCGGGAAGGAGATTTGCAGCACATCACTCCCGGAATGCCGGCGGATGTTTATGTCCTCTCTAAACCGACCGTTCGATTCTCCGGAGTGGTGGACAGCATCGGCTTCGGTGTGACTCC
>DATDGX010000152.1:0-1993 GCA_036521875.1 Binataceae bacterium (SeqCode) | reverse complement strand
GCGGCGCACGATAATTTTCCCGCCCGCGATTTTCGCGAGGTCGAAGGCGTGCAGCGGCTGTCCCAGCTCCAGCATTATGTAGTTGGTCGCGTCGACGACGTTGTTGAGCGCGCGCATTCCGCATAGTTCGAGCCGCCGGCGGAGCCAGATTGGCGACGGGCCCATCCGCACGGACATCGCAAGGGCGGCGTAACGCAGGCATCCGTCCGGTGCTTCGATGTCTACCGAGAACGCGACGCGCTCGCCGTCGGCGGGCGCTTTCAGCACGCGCGGCTTCCGCTCGCGGAGCTTCGCACCGAACAGCGCTGCGACGTCGCGCGCGAGTCCGCGAATTGAAAGGCAGTCGCCGCGATTTGCGGTGACCTCGATTTCCAGAACGATATCCTCCAGCCCCAGGTAGCGCGCCGCGTCGCTGCCGGGCACGGCGTCGGTGCCGAGCGCGAGGATCCCCTGATGGTCGCCGCTGAGGCCAAGCTCGCGCTCCGAGCACAGCATCCCCTCGGAGCGGATGCCGCGAATCACCGCCGCCTCTAGCGGCGGTGCGGCTTCCAGAGCCGCCGTCCCACCACTGTCGCCGCCATGGCCGCCGCTCAGCAGCCGCGCTCCCACCGTCGCGAACGCCGCGGTCATCCCGGCTTTTACGTTGGGCGCGCCGCACACCACCGTGAATTTGCCTACCCCGCCCGCGTCGACTTCGCAGAGACTCAGGCGGTCGGCATTGGGATGCCGATCCACCTTCAGCACCTTTGCGATCACCACGCCGGAGAATGACGGCTGCAGGCGCTCGACGCCCTCGACCACCAGGCCCGCCACGCTCAGGCGGCGCGATAGCTCCTCGACGGTGGCGTCGATAGTGACGAACTCGCGGAGCCAGCTCAGTGGCAACTTCACGACGCACCTGTGCTGAGCGCCGGGAACTGGCCCAGGAAGCGGAGATCGTTTTCGAAGAACAGCCGCATGTCGTCGACCCCGAGCTTGAGCAGGGCGGGGCGCTCGACGCCGAAGCCGAAGGCGAAGCCCGCGTACTCATTGGGGTCGTAGTTGACCGCACGCAGCACGTTGGGATGGATCATTCCCGAGCCTAGGATTTCCACCCATCCGCTGTGCTTGCACACCGCGCATCCCGAGCCGCCGCACAGCACGCAATGAATGTCTGCTTCGGCGCTCGGCTCGGTGAACGGGAAGTAGCTCGCGCGGATGCGCACCCGCGTTTCGGGACCGTAGAACGCGCGCAGGAACTCCGTCAGCACGCCCTTCAGATGCGCCATGGTGACGCGCCCGCGCTTGTCGACCATGAAGCCTTCGATTTGGTTGAACATCGGCGAGCCGCGCACGCTCAGCTCGTCGCGGCGGTAGCAGCGGCCCGGGCAAACCACCGCCAGTGGCGGCTTGCGCGCCTCCATCACTCGGATCTGTCCGTTCGAGGTGTGGGTGCGCAGCAACAGTCCGCCGCCCAGGTAAAAGGTGTCCTGCATCTGGCGCGCGGGATGGTCGAGCGGGAAGTTGAGCGCCTGGAAGTTGTGGAAGTCGTCCTCGATGTCGCGGGTCATCGCGATTTCGAAGCCCATCCCGACGAAGATGTCGAGCATCCGCTCCATGATCTGCGTTACCGGATGAATCCGTCCGCGCGCAATTCGCATCCCCGGAATCGTCACGTCAATTCGCGCCGCGCCGAGCGAGCGTTCCAGATTTGCGCGCTGGAGCCGCTCCTGCAGCGCTTCGATTCGCGTCTCGACTTCGCGCTTGATTTGATTGATGAGCTGTCCGATAGCGGGGCGTTCCGCCTGCGGCACCTCGCGCATTCCGCGCATGATCTCGGTAAGCTCGCCGGAGCGTCCCAGCACGCGCACCCGCACTGCTTCGATCGACGACTCGCCGGCGTCGTCGCCGAGCTCCGCCATCGCGCGGCGTCTAATCTCTTCGAGTTGTTCCTTCATCGCTCCCGATTTTCCTGGTCCCTTTACTTTTACCAACAACCGAACTTGCCGAAACC
>DATDGX010000151.1:0-18160 GCA_036521875.1 Binataceae bacterium (SeqCode) | reverse complement strand
ATGGAGTCGAATCGTGCCCGCCGCGCCGATCGCCTCGTGCGCGTTCTTGACCAGGTTCAGGAACGCGCGCTCGAGCGCGGCCGCGTCGCCGGTCACGTCGGGCAGGCTCGGATCGAAGTCCTGCTCGATAGCGACGCCGTCGGGCGGATTCGGGTAGAGGCCGCCGAGCCGCAAAGCCTGGTGCAGCACCTGGTGGATATTGATCGCATCCTGTGCGAAGCGCTGCGGCGCGCTCACTGCGAGCACCTGCTCGACCAGCGAGGTGATTCGGTTCACACCATCCAGAATCAATCCACAATATTGTTGCGCGCGGTCCTGGTCCGGAAACATCGTGGCGAGCAACTCGGCCGCGCCCTTGATTCCAGTGAGCGGATTTTTCACTTCGTGCGCGAGGCCCGCGGGTGACAGCCGGAGCGATGCCTCGCCGCCGGGCGTCGAATGCTCGGCGCTCTTCTGGTGCGACAGGTCATGGAGCATGATTATCGCCGCATCGAGGCGCGCCTCGGAGTTCATCAGCGGGGCGACGTTGGCGGCGACCAGCAGCTCGCGCGGCCCCAGTACCAGCGCGGTCTCCGGGATGGCCAGGTTCTGGCCGCTCTCCAGGCACGAGCGAACCATGCGCGCGAGCCATTCGTTCTGCCGCATGATCTCGGCGATGGTGGCGCTGCTCACCTGCGACGCACCGAGCATCGTCTCTGCGGCGGGATTTACCAGGCGCGGTTCCGCCGCCCCCGACACCACGATAATCGCGTCGGTCAGGCTATCTATGATGTCGCGCCAGAGGCTCAAATCGCGTCGCCGGCACATCGCGTCAGACGGTCCCGGGTACCGGGCGAGAATCGAACTCAACTTACCACAAGGCCAGTTACAAAGGGTGACAAAGGATCCGAGCGATGGCGACGGATCCCCAACCGGACGGACGAGGGCGACCAGGTTGACATGTCGCGAAGTAGGACGTGGCAGCGTCCCATGGCCTATCCGGCCGCTAGACTTATGAACAATCGCGTCAAAGTTGCATTAGGATTTTTAATTCGATAAACGCTCGTGACGGGTTGATCCTGCCCGCTCGGGCGGTTAGGGTGACCGAAGTGTTGAGCGGGGATGAAGGCGAAAGGTCCGTAATTACTGCGATTTTTTTCTGGGTCGCAGTGTTTATCGGGGTTATCGGCAGCGGACCGGCGTTGGCGCACGAGCCTTCCGCTGATGCGTCGTCGCTTGGCTCTTCCTCGCCGACTCTGCCGGTCCTGACCGAACCACACCTTCTTGCAAACGACCTCGACCGCATCCCGGCTGACCCATTTCGCGATGCGTCACCCTTCATCGTTGCCGCACCCGAGCCTGCGGCACCATTCCCGATTCTCCTCAATCGAGCCGTTCAACATTACGTCAGCGACTTTCTGAGCCAGCCCGATCAGCTCCAGGATACCTTCGACCGCAGCCAGCCCTATCTCAAAGATATGATGAGAGAGCTGCGGTCGCGTGGCGTACCCGAAGACCTGGTCTACCTCGCTTTCGCCGAGAGCCTGTTCTCGCGCGAGGGCCGAGGGCCGTGGCAGTTCGACGCCAACACGGCACGGCGTTACGGACTGCGGGTCGACTCGGACCTCGATGAGCGGCGCGATCCGATACTCTCGACGCGCGCGGCGGCCGAGTACCTGGCCGACCTGCACGACGCGGCCGGCTACGATTGGCGTCTCGCGGTGGTCGGATGGAACGCGGGCGAGGGCGCGATCGATCGCTACTGGTCGCTGCGCGGGCAGAACTTCAGCCGTTTCGCGAGCCGCCTCCCGCGCCGCACGCGCACGCTGCTCGGCCGGTTCATGGCGGTGGCTTTTATCGCGCATCACGCGAACGCGTACGGACTCGCGCCGGTCGA
The DNA here is from genome assembly GCA_036521875.1 of Binataceae bacterium (SeqCode). GTDB lineage: Bacteria > Desulfobacterota > Binatia > Binatales > Binataceae > DATDGX01. Next base: position 16,284 of record DATDGX010000151.1, on the reverse strand, counting down.
CTACACCGAGCATCCTGTGTATCAGCAGATCCTCGTGAAAGGCGGTTCGATTCTGAGCCGCGTCGCGACGCTCAACGGCACCACGCTGTCGCGGCTGCGCGAATTAAACCCGGCGCTGCTGAACGATCGCATCCCGCTCGACGCGCGCAACTACTCGCTGCGCGTGCCGCTGCACTCGGTATCGTCGTTCTGAGCCTCCACTTCTCCAGTCACAAATCTTAGACCGTCTTTCCCGCTCGCCGGGACCATTTTGTTCCCGACCGGTCCCCGCACTTTGTTTGCGACAGAATCGTGGATATTCTGAGCGGCGTGGACCTCCGATGGGGTGAGCTCCGTCGCCCATAGAATGTCAGAGAAGCTGCAAACACAGTACAAAATAAGTGATCACCCCTGACAAAGCGCTCCGCATAGTCCTCGAGCACGCGACACCGCTTGGCGTCGAGCGCATCGCGCTGCTGGACGCGCTCGGGCGTGTGCTGGCCGAGGAGATCCGCTCGCCGCGCGATGTCCCCCTGTTCGACAACTCTGCGATGGACGGATACGCGGTGCGCGCCGCCGATCTCGCAAAATCCAGCGAGGCGAACCCGGTTAGACTGCGCGTCATCGAGACGGTGCCGGCGGGCACGATGCCCCAGCGCAGTGTCGGGCCGGGCGAAGCGGCGCGCACGATGACCGGCGCTCCGATCGCCACCGGGGCCGATGCCATCATCCCGGTCGAACGGACGCGAGGCAGCGCCGACGACGAGGTCGTGGAATTCCTCGCCGCCGTGGAGCCGCACGCGTTCGTGCGACCGCGCGGCGAGGACCTGCGCAAGGGCGAAGTCGCGATGACGGCGGGAAAGATGCTCGCACCCGCCGACCTCGGCACCCTCGCGTCGCTCAACCGTTCGATGGTCGAGGTGTATCGGCAGCCGCGAGTCGCGATCGTCGCAACTGGCGACGAGCTGGTCGACGTCGATCAGATTCCGGCCGGCGCGCAAGTCGTGAACTCGAGCGCATACGCGCTCGCCGGCGCGATCCGCGAGGCGGGCGCCGAGCCCGTGATGCTCAAGGTCGCGCGCGACACACCCGCCGAGGTCCGCGCGCGACTTTCGGAAGCGCTCGCTTTCGACGTGGTGCTCTCGACCGGGGGCGTGTCAGTCGGCCAGTTCGATCACGTGAAAGTCGTGCTCGACGAACTCGGGATGCAGCCGCTGTTCCACGGCGTCGCGCAGAAGCCCGGACGTCCGCTCAAGTTCGGAACTATCCATGCGCACCCGGTGTTCGGATTGCCGGGAAATCCGGTTTCGACCTTGGTGTGTTTCTATCTCTACGTGCGGCCCGCGCTCCTCAAGATGGAGGGGCGGCGCGAGGTTGGCCTGGCGCGAGTGCAGGCGCGATGCGCCGTCGACATCAAGCTCGCGAAGGATCTAACCGAGTTCGTGCGCGTTAAACTCGAGCGCCGCGACGGCGAGACATTCGCCGCGCCGACCGGAAACCAGGGCTCCGGAATTTTAAGCTCGCTGTCGCGCGCCGACGGGTTGTTGATCGGTCCCGCGGCTGAGACGATGCTTCGCGCCGGCGCTCAGGGAACTGTCCTGCTGCTCACCACGGTCACCGGCGAATCGTTCTTCGAGCGCCGCCACAGCCACTGAGTCACGAACGTCACAATTGCACCGAAGACAGCGGCGCCGATCACAACCGCCGACAGCCTGAGCTGCAACTCCAGGATGTGAAACGGCAACAGGTAGAAGCGGACCGGGTCGAGCTGGAAATTCGCGTAGAGGACGTACGCCACCCACAGGACGAGGATCGTGCCGACGATGAACCTGGGAGTTTTGACGAATGCGGGCATTGCGGGCTCCTCGAAGAGAAAAGCTTGGCTGTCGCCCGCCCCCTTGTCAACGCGCAAATCCAACTGCGGTGGCGCACATGCTGGTCGGCGATCTGTGATTTGAAACCACCAGCGGGCTGATGCTCACCCCATCGAAAATGCGTCCGCCGAAAGCTACCCTTGACAGCAGATGCAGTATCGAGTCGGCCAGGGGTTCGACTTTCATCCGCTGGAAGCGGGGCGCCGCCTCGTTCTGGGCGGCGTCGAAGTTCCGCACGAGCGCGGATTACGCGGCCATTCGGACGCCGACGTGGCAGCACACGCACTCGCCAACGCGATCCTCGGCGCGATCGGGGAGGGCGATCTCGGGCGCCATTTTCCCGATACCGATCCGCGCTACGCGAACGCTGACAGCCGGAAACTCCTCGCCGAGGTGTGGAATCTCGCGCGCAGCCGCGGATGGCGCCTTGGCAACGCCGATCTCACGATCTTTGCGCAAGCGCCCAAGCTGAAGCCGTATCTCGACGAGATGCGCGAGCGGATGGCGGCGGTGCTCGGGGCGGATCGCGCGCTGGTGAACGTCAAGGCCTCGAGCCCCGAGGGCATGGGCGCGCTCGGACGCGGCGATGGGATGGCCGCGGCCGCAATCGTGATGCTCGAGTCGGACTAGCCGCAGGCGACCCGAATCAGCCGCCGTAGCGATCAGAGATCGTCGTCGCCGGAGTCGTCTCTGCCGCCCGCCGCGCCGCCACCTGACTCGAGGTCCTCGACAGCTTCGTCGAACTCCGCCGAGCTGAATTCGTCGCCCATTTCCTTGCCCATCTTGCGCATCATCCGCGCGACGCTCTTCGGATCATTCTCATCGAAGCCGCCGAGATGCGACGGGTCAGTCAGCGAGTCGAGCCGCGCCTCTTCGCTCTTCGGCATCGCGAAGCGTGACATTATCCGGCTCATCCGCGAGCTCCCGCAATGCCGGCACACCGCGTCGACCTTCGCGCTGACGCGGGTGGTCAGCACGCTGGTGAGGCGCTTGCACTTCTTGCATTGGTACTCGTAGATCGGCATCGCGAGTTCAGTCCGTTCCTTTCAATCTGGCGCGCCGGCGGCGTTTTCGCAACGAGCTTTGCAATTCAAGTCGAACCGGTTCCGTGGTTCGCTGTCGGGCAGGTGCTTGGTCGGACATCTTTGCTGGTTTGGAGCGCGCTGCTAAAATACCGGGGTGCCCCAAAATCAAGGTTCTTCCGAATCCGGCGATCGGATGACGCCGGAATGTTCCGATCGCGCGATGGAGACTGGCAGCGCGCCCGACGACGAGGGCGATATCTCGCCCGTGCCGGGAATCGGCGCGGGCGGCTCGGTGGCACCGGGCGATGACGCTGAGGGCGAGCAGGCGCGAAGCGCGATCGATGAGATTGAGGCGAGTGTGGCGGGCGAGCGGGTGGAGGCGAGGACGACGATGAGGACGAGTGCCGCCGCAGATTCACGCTCGCGGGCCGCGCGTTTATTTCCGCACACTCCGCTGTTCCGCTTTCTCGCCTACGTGCGCCCGTACTTGTGGCTCGTCGCCGGCGGCTCGGTGATGGGAATCCTCAAATTCACGCTCCCGCTCGCGTTCCCGCTGGCCTTCCGCTACGTGTTCGACGTCCTGCTGGTTCCGCAGCCGCGGATGGAACGCTTCAACCGGCTGATCGACGATTGGTGCATCGCGATCGCGGGATGGTTCCACCTGGGCGCCGGCCCCGCGGCAAAGCTGGAAGCGCTGACCGCCGCGCTGTTCGCACTCTTCCTGGTGCAGGCGGTCGCGACCTACTACCGCAACTACTGGGCGAGCATGGCGGGGTATCGTCTCATCCACGATCTCCGTTACGCGCTGTTCCTGCACATGCAGCGGCTTTCGCATTCGTTCTTCGATCGCACCGCTTCGGGCGGTATCGTCTCGCGCTTCACCTCCGACATCCAGCTCGCGCAGAACTTCGTGGGCTCCGCGATGGTGAACATCTGGATGGACAGCGCGTCGCTCGGGATCGTGGTGTGGATCCTGTTCGAGCTCGACTCGCGCCTCGCGTGGATCTCGCTGATCGTGGTGCCGTTCTATGTGACCGTGATCCGGATCCTCTCGCCGCGCATCAAGGAAGCCAGCCACGAGCTGCAGGAGGTCGTCGAGGAGTTCTCCGGCGAGCTCCAGGAGCGGATTGCCGGCGCGGCGACGGTCAAATCGTTCGCGCGCGAGGCCGAGGAGGCGCGCCGCTTCCACGACCGCACCACCGAACTTTACGATCTGACGATTGTGAGCGTGAAGCTCGCGTCGCGCCATCAGATGTTCACCGAGTTCATCACGCGCGCCGCGCCGCTGATGGTGATCTGGGCGGGCGCGCTGTTCATCCTGCACGGGAAGATGACGCTCGGCACGATGGTCGCGTTCTACGCGTTCCTGGGCGCGCTCTACCTGCCGCTGCAGCGCTTCTCGGAATTGTCGGTGATCGTCGCGAGCTCACTGGCCGCCATCGAGCGTATCTTCCACTTCCTCGACGAGGAGCCGGAGGTCAGCGACCCGCCGGGCGCGCGCGCGCTCAAGGTCAGCCGCGGCGACGTCGCGCTTGAAAATCTGAGCTTCGCCTACCGGCCCAACGACGGCGGGCCGCCACGGACGGTGTTGGATCGCGTCAACCTGAACGTCGCGGCCGGCACCACGGTTGCGCTGGTCGGGCGCTCGGGCGCGGGCAAGACCACGCTCGCGAGCCTGATCCCGCGCTTCTATGAGCCGTCGGCCGGGCGCATCCTGATCGACGGCGTCGACATCGCGAACGTCTCGCTCAAGTCGCTGCGCGATTCGATCGGTATCGTGCCGCAGGACGCGGTGCTGTTCAGCGCGTCGATTCGCGAGAACGTGCAGTACGGCCGCCCGGGCGCTTCCGATGCTGACGTGCGCCGCGCGCTCGAATGCGCCAACATCCGCGAGTTCGTCGACTCGCTGCCCGCGGGTCTCGGCACCATGATCGGCGAGGGTGGAGTGAAGCCCTCCACCGGCCAGCGCCAACGGCTCGCGCTCGCGCGCGTGTTCCTCAAAGATCCGCCGGTGCTGATTCTCGACGAGGCGACTTCCGGACTCGATTCCGAAGTCGAGAATCTGATCCATGATGCCGTTCGCCGCCTGATGCGCGGGCGCACCTCGTTCCTGATCGCGCATCGGCTCGCGAGCGCGGTCGATGCGGACATCATCGTGGTGCTGGAACGCGGATGCCTCGTCGAGAGCGGCACGCATGCCGAGTTGCTAGAGCACGGCGGTGTTTACGCGCAGCTCTATAACGAGCAGACGCGCAAGCTTCAGATGATCCAGGAGCACATCGCGCGCGCCCCCGGCTCGCTCGCCGCCGACACCAGCGCCCGCTCCTGAGCTTTGCGCCCGGGCGGTTTGTTCGCCACTCTCCGATCTCAATTCGAGACTCTGGGTTAACCTGAACGGAATGTGACCCACTAGCTTGACTCTAGTTGGCGCGCCGGTGACACTGGCTCTGTTGGCGGAGTCAAGCTGCCTTAGGGTTCGCCCCAGCAGACCCTCGTCCTGCCTCTTCTGCAGTTACTCAAAAGGCTAACACTTGCAAGGTTCGCGGCAGTCGCTCGCGGCGGTTGTGTGAGTTTATCGGGAGTGGGATTTGACTGAATCTATGGGCGCAGTACCGACCATGCGCGAGAAAGTCTATCGCTCCGCGATGGAGTTTTTCGAGATCGCCGAGCAGAAACGAAACTGGAATCTATTTGGCGATATTCCGTGGGACAAGCTCGATTCGTCACTGAATAGTCACAAGAAGGCGATTTGTATCGAAACCTTCTGTGCCGAAGAACTATATTTGCCGGACTATAGTTCGCGCGGGATGGAAATCGTGCGGAGCTCTTTCGGGATGGCGTGGTTTCACGCGCGCTGGAGTCTCGAGGAGTCGAAGCACGGCCTGGTCTTCCGCGAATACCTGGTTAGATCGGGGATGCGCTCGGAGGCGGAATTCGAGGCGCTCGAGAAATTAGTATTCTCGAAAACCTGGCAGCCACCCTTCGGAACGCCGCGCCGGATGTACTGTTACGCCGCGTTGCAGGAGGGAGCTACCTATCTCGCGTACAAAACGCAGAAGGACAAGGCGGACCTCGCCGGCGATTCGGTACTGAGCGCGATCTTCAACTTCGTCGGACGCGACGAGGCTGCGCACTGGGGCTTCTATCGTAAAGTCATCGAGCTCGAACTCGCCGAGGACCGCGCGGGAACGCTGGCGGATCTCGCATTGGTGATAAGCCAGTTCAAAATGCCGGCCGACGGGTTGATTCCGAACTATCAGCAGAGGCTCAAGTCCAGCGGCGCGGGAATCAGCTCGCGGAATTTTGTCGAGCACGTCCTGCTGCCCACGCTCAAAACGATTGGCACCGACCGCGCGGAGCTGAGGTCAGCGCGCGTTATTCCCGCCGCCTCCGAAGCTCCGCTAGCCAAACTCGCTTCCTGAACGAATCACTTCCTGAAATCGGCCCGCCGCCTCGTCACTCGAGTGACAGGTCGACGCGCGTAGTCTTGCCCTTGTCCTGGATTCCGTTGGTGTCGAGCTTCGGCGCCGTCGTGAACAGCCGCGCCGCGTCGACGCTCTTGCTGAGGTATGCGCGCACCTGGTTGGCCCGGTCGTTGGCGAGCTGCTGAAGATCCTGATCGTTCACCGTGGTGTTGGTGACGAGGAGCTTCTTCATCTGATCGGGCGGAATCGACTTGTCGAGCCCGACCAGGTCGCGCGGCTTGGGAAACTTCGCGGCCTTGTAAACCTGTTTGAGATATTTGTTGTACTCGTCCGGAGTCAGAGTGACGCTTCTCGTGTCTCCTTTTCCCTCGTCCTTAACTTTCTGCACCTTGACCAGATGGTCGACCTTGGCGTCGCGCATGCCGTTCTTGTCGAATGCCGGATCAATTCGACCCGCGATGTCGAGGCGCAAGCCGCTCTTTTCTTTCAACACCGCGGCCACCGTAGTCAGTTTCTTCTCGCTATCCGGAGTCAACGTCGAATAGCCGGGAGCAAACTCCACGTATCCCAGCTCCTCGCCGCCGCCACCGGTTATTCCGCCGACCGCTGCAGCCACCAGGGAAAAAGGCGAGGTCGCGGCCTTGAGGATAATATTGAGAACCGCATGCCAGATGACGCCGCCGAGACTGAACTGTGGATCGGAGAGCGAGCCGGAAATGGGAATGTCGAGATCGATTTGGCCTTGCGAATTTTTGAGTAGCGCGACCGCGAGCCGGATCGGCAGATTGCTCGCAGTCGGACTGGCGACATGATCGCCGAAGGTGAGCTGATCGATGAAGATATGGTTGTCCGCTGTCAGCTTGCCCTGGTCGAGAAGGTACGCGACGTTGACCGTGAGCGTCCCTTTCAGGATCGGATACCCGGTGTACTTGGTAGAGTAAGCCGACAGTCCGGTCAGCTCGACGCCGTCCGCCTTCGCCTTGAGATCGACGTAAGCCATGGGCACCAATGGGTTCAGCGATCCGCTCAAAGTGACCGGCGAGCTTCCGTTGATCTGACCCTCCAGCGAGACCTCCGCAGGCTCGGTGGAGCTGGTACCGAATGCGCCGACCTTGCCGGCGACGTCGGTGAAGTTTGCCGTGTAGTTTGGTTTGATGAAGTTGTCGGTGTAATTGATGCGTCCGCCTTCCAGCGTGACTCGCCCGATCGCGATGTCGGCGTTGATTGGCTTTGGAGCCGGCGCGACTGTAGCCGTGGTGGTCTCCCCGCCGGCCGAGGTCGTCGTCCCGGTTGTCGTCGTTGGGACGGCCGGGCTCGGCGCAGCAGCCGGGCTCGGCGCTGCGGCCGGAGTGGGCGGGGCAGCAGGGTTGGGCGCTGGTCCCGTGGCGCCCACTTCGCCCTTGGCGCGGGTCAGTGATTCAGGCGCCGCTTGCGGGTTCGAGGTGATGTCATTGAGGTTCAGCTTGCCGTCGGCATTGAGGATGACGCGCGCATAAAAGTTGGACAGCGCGATTCCGCCGATATGCACTTTTGGCTTGTCGCCGCCGAAGTCCGCATCGATACGGCTGAAACTGAAAGCATTCCATCTGACGAACGGGTCGCCGGTCAGCTTGTCGAGCATCCGCACGTTGCCGAGCGTCGCGTCGCCGCGATAAGAGGCGTGAAAAATGTTGCGCGGGTTTTCCAGCGCGACCGCGCCATTCATCGACAGCGCCGCGCTGGTGATGGTGGTGTTGAGACGGCTGCTCACGTACGGATTCGCCGGGGCGAGGTCGAGCGCCTTGGTGACTACGTGCAAGTCGGCCTTCAGCGGAGTGATCGCCACGCTGCCATTGGTCTCGAAGCTGCCCTTGTGGTTGAGCGTCCCATCGAGGGCGAGCGTGAATGGTTTCGCGAAGTCGCTCGAAACATCCTTCACATGAAGGTTGAGCGGCGCGACGGTGAGGTCCAGGGGCTGCGGCGCGGAGTCATCGACGAAGTGGGCGGCGGTTTTTTCCAGCGCGACTGATTCGATCTGATATTTCCACGCGGGCGCCGCGGGCGCGCCTGAAGCCGCCGCCGTCTCCGCCCCCGGCGCATGGTGTCTGCGCGCGGCAATTTCCTCGCGCCGTTTTCGCGCCGCTTCTTCGCGCCGCTGCCGTGCCGTCAATTCCTCGCGCCGTCTGCGCTCTGCCAATTCTTCGCGGCGCTGGCGCGCTGACAATTTTGATTGCGCACGCTCATGCGACGCGGGTTCGACGCCGGCAGGCGCCGGGGACCGCGGCGTCGTCGCGGTGCGCATCAGCGAGGTGAGGCTAAGCGCGCCGTCAGGCGCGCGGCGGACATACAGATGCAGTCCGTCGGTGCGCACCTCTTTGACGACCGCCTGATGCGAGGCGAGATCGACTTGTCCGATCGATACGCTGAGCTTCGTCCATCCGACCGGCGCTTCGCTTTGACCCGGCGCGCGCAGCTCGAAGTTGTCGAGCGAGACGCTCGCCGGTTCGGCGTGCACATTGAACTGCCCACTTTTGAAATGAGTCTGGACTTTGGCGTTCGCCGTCAGTTTTCCCGACGGGATGTTGGCCGCGAGCACCGTCTGCGCGAAGCCCTGCAGCGCGGGCAGGTCAATCTGCTCGAGCGCGACGTCGGTGGTCACCTGCGACCCCGCCAGATCGAGGCCGCCCTTGATGGTAAGGGTTCCGCCGCCGCCAAAGGTCGCGCCCATATCGAATGGCGCTGGCTGCGTCTGGCCGAGCGTGCGCAAGTCCTTAAGCCCGATATGGATTCCGTTCAACGCGACAACCGCAGGCGAAGGGCCGCTCAAGTCGGTGAGGTTGACCGCGCTGTTGGATAGCTGGAACGTCGCCAGCGAAAAATCGGTGGGAGCGGGCTCCTGGACAGCGGTCGTCAGCGGCATCGTGGGCGCCGGCGTTTGAGCGGCGTTCGGCGTGCCCTGCGCGATGGACGCCCCGGGGGGAGCGGGGGGGGCAGCCGACTGCGCGACAATTGAGCTCGAGCCGGACGCAGTGGTGGGCGGGTTGGACCTGGTCGCGTCGGCGAGCTTGGTCCGATCGGCGCTGGTCTGCGTCGCAGGGGCAGCGGCTGCCGGGCTACCACCCATCAGCGCGGTTAAATTGGTAGTGCCGTCCGCATTGAGCACCAGATGAGAGTTCAGGCCGTCGATATAAATCCTCTCCAGGTGCGCGACGTTCTCCAGCGGCTCCACGTCGTTCAACTCCGCGACCGCGTGATTAAGCGCGAGCAGCGGCGCGTTGGCCGCGTCGCGCACGTCGACCTTATCCAGCGACACCGGTCCATTGATGGCGATGATCAGGCCGGACGGCGCACTGACGAAATGCACCTGCAGCGCGCATGACATCGTTCCATTGGGAACTTTGATCGCCAGTTTCCGCGGTACGTAGCCGAGATAACGGGCGAGATCGAGCCGATGAAGATCCAAGTCGACTATCGACTCACGCGTCGAAGTAAACGGCTTGGATTTGCCGCTGATCAACACCGGACTGCCATCGACCACCATCTGCAAGAGCGGCTGCACGAAGATATCGGCGTAGGAAGGCAAGTTGGCAATGAATGGCACGCCTACCTGGAGGTGCTCGATGCTGTGCTGCTCGCCGAGCATCTGATCGTCGAGCCGCACTTCGCCGTCGCGCAGTTGAATATTGGAAACGGCGAAGCGAAATGGCTTGCCGGGAGGCGCCGGCTTCGCGGGCGTGGGGCCTGGTGCGATCAGATCGGAGAAGTTGAAGTTCTGTTCCGCCATCCGCACCAGGTGAATCGACGGCTTATCGATCGATACTTCGTTGACCACCGGCGCGAGCCGGAATAGCGAAGTCCACGAAGCTTTGACGCGCAGGTGCCCTAGATCGACAAAGGGTTTGGGCGCGGTGCGGTCGCCGATGTGCAACTGATCGACGTCGAGGCGCAGCGTGTATGGATTGAAACCGATATGACCCACGCTGACCGGGCGTTTCAGACTGTCAGCCACTTGCCGGGTCATGATGTGCCGCAGAATCGGCGGTACGCCGAAGAAACCGAACAGCCCGAACAGGACGAAAACGGTAAGCACGCCGATGCCTATCCTGCGGGGCCATCGCGCGCGGCTGAATCTCACCGCGCGAGCGCTCGCCGTGGTCGCGTGCGCGGCGGCGCGGTGAAACCACGCCCGGATGTGCTCCTCCCGGCGTTCGATCCACGCGCGGGCCTGCTCGATGACGCTCACTCTGATTGCCTACTGCGCCGGTATATCAGACCCGGCGGTCATCGGCCACGAGAGCGAGCGAAACGGTCTTCGACGAAGTCGCTGCCGAGCTTCTACGCGCGATTTTATCGCTATGGAGTCGGCGTCACGGTCGGAGTGCGCCTGCGGGTAGGCGTGCGCCTTCGGGTAGGCGTGCGGGTGGGCGTGCGCGTTCGAGTCGGCGTCTTCGTAGGGCTATGAGACGAGGTTGACGTGGGATCCGGAGTCGGTGTGCTAGTTACGGTGTGAGCCGGAGTCGGCGTGTGGGTCGGCGTGCGAGTCGGAGAGCGCGTTGCCGTGCGCCGTCGCGTGGCCGTGCGAGTCGGCGTCTTGTGCGAAGTCGGCGTCGCGGTAGGCGTTCTGGTGACGGTCGGGGTCAGCGTCGGGGTGGGCGTCCTGGTGACCGTGAGGGTTGGCGTCGCAGTGCGGGTCGCAGTCGGCGTCGAGGTCGGGGTAGCGGTCGGCGTTGCAGTCATAGTCGGGGTAGGCGTGGCTGTCGCGATCGCAACCGGCATCTCATATGCGAGCACGCGGTTGTTGTTGGTGTCCGCGACGTACAAGTTTCCCGTCGAATCAATAGCGACTCCAGCCGGCCCGTTCAGGCTGTCCGGCCCCAGGCCGTTCACATCGCCTGCCGCGGTGCCGGCGTTCACGAGCGCGGTGGTGAATTCACCGTTCTGTCCGAAGACATAGTCGGCGAGGTTATCGCCCGCGCCGCTTTCTCCACTCGAGGCGTTGAGCGGGGTGTCATATACAAGCAGGCGGTTATTGCCGGTGTCGGCGACGTAGAGATTCGGGCCAGAATCAACCGCGACGGCAGCGGGCGCAGCGAGGCTCGCGCGCGAAAGACCGCCGTTGTTTGCCACCTTGGAATTCATGTCCGGCTGACCGAACACCAGGTCCGCGTTAGTGTCAGTGGTGAGTGGGAGGTTGTACTCGAGCGCGCGATTGTTGCCGTGGTCGGCTATATAGATGTTGCCCGATGCGTCCGCCGCGATTCCGGCCGGGGCGCACAGGCTGTCCGCGCCGAGGCCGCTCGAGTCGCCCGCCGCCGTTCCGTCGTTGCATGCAGTCGTGCTCGGGCTGTTGTCCTGGCCAAAGACGTGATTCGCGCTGGTGAGGCCGGCGAGGGGACTGTCGAATTCGAGCGCGCGATTGTTCAGGGTGTCGGCGACATATAGATGTCCCTGCGCGTCGAGCGCGACGCCCGCCGGGCCGCATAGCGTGCCCAGTCCGGCGCCGCCGCCGTTGCATCCGTTGCCGCTGAAATTGTTGATCGCGCCCTGACCGAAAACCCGGCTCGCCGCGAGGCCCGCGGGCATGCCAGCGAGAAAAGGCGCGGTGTATTCCAGCACCCGGTTATTGCCCGAGTCGGCGATGTAGAGATTCCCCGAGCCGTCGACAGCGGTGCTGGTGGGATCGTCGAGCGTCGACCCGCTCGGCGTCCCGCCCTGGTTGGCGCGATAGGAGTACAGGTCGACTTGTCCGATAACGACATCCGCGACCTCGCCATTGGTGAACGAACTCAGGTCCTTCCATCCGAGCACGCGGTTGTTGGGCGGGTCGGCGACGTACAGACCGGGATGGCCAACGGCGCCGGTCGAATCGATCGCGACGCCGGTCGGCAGGTTCATCCCGCGGCCGTCGACGAAGTTCGCTACATTGTGCGCGAAGTCGTGCTGCGCCACGACGCCGCTGGCGATCCTCGAAGTCGGAATCGAGTACTGCAAGACGCGATGGTTGCCGGTGTCGGCGGCATAGAGGCGGTTGAGCGAGTCGACCGCCAGCCCCTCGTTGAGTTGCAGCGATGCTCCGTTCGGATTGAACGCGCCCGGGCCGATCTTCATTTGCGGCGTCACGTTTTGCAGCGAGACCGCGGACTCATAGATGAAAATCTGGTTGGTCGCCGACGACGACAGAAAGAAATTTCCGTTCGAGTCGACGGCGACCCCCATCGGATTTCCAAGCCCGTTGCCGCTGAACACCAGATTCGCACTGATACTGTTGTTCTGGTCGATGCCGAACGGGCCGTTGAACTCCAGCGCCCGAGTGTTGCCGAAGTCAGCGACGAAGAGATTGTCGAGGTTGTCGAGCGCGACACCGATCCCGTGAAAATCGCCGGGATCGAGACATAGCGTCGAGGTCGTCGCGAGGCCGCCCTGATTGCACACGCCGGCGTCAAAGCTCGTCTGGCCGATGACGACGTCCGCGGTCGAATCTCCGGCTGAGCCCGGCCCACTGGGCGGAGCGCCGCTCATCGGGATCGGATCGAAATACTCGAGCACGCGATTGTTGAGCACGTCAGCGACGAACAGATTGCCCTGCGCGTCGACCCCGACTCCCTGCGGATCCCACAGACTGTCGGCGCTGAGGCCGCCCAGGTTTTCGATATTCGACGACATGCTCCCGCCCTGTCCGAATACTGCCGCGGCCTCGAAGCCGCTCGTCTGATTGCTCCCGGCGGGTACGAATCCGGCGAAGGGATTATCGAAAACCAGCACCCGATTGTTGAGGCTGTCGCTGACATAGAGATTATGCGATGCGTCGACCGCGACGCTCGCAGGATTGCACAGCGTGGCCGCGTCGGGCGCGTGAGTAGTTCCATTGCACGCGTGCGAATTGAAGTCGGGCTGGCCGATCACGATATCGGCAGGCGGAGGTGCTGAGGCAGAAAACGCGGCGACGTCGTACCATCCCAGCACCCGGCTGTTGTCGTAGTCGGCGACGAACACGTGATTCGGCGTCGCGACGGTGTCGATCGCGATCGCGCGCGGAAGCGAGACTCCGGCGCCATCGACCAAGTTAGCGGTACTGTTAGTGAAGCCGAGCTGGCCGAGGACGTGACTCGCGCTCAAGTTGCCGGGCGAGGCGGCCAGCATTTCTACGATCGCGCAGGTAGCGACGATCGCCACGGCGATAGCCGCAAATAATCGTGAGACGGGAGAAGGCGTGCGCGCCTTCGACGGCATCCGTACCCCCTTACCGGACCCGGATGGATGTCAAATGCGTTCCGAGTGTGACTGTAAGATTACAATAGACCTTTTCAAACGATAATAGAATACCTCTAAAATGAGTAAATCTCGGCTATCTGTAGCTTGGGTTGTCAGGCAACTCCCGCCCCCGCGATGCTTTGAACCGCTCGGCGCTCGCCTGCTAATGTTGCCCGGTAACCCGTCTCCCCGGACGAAAGGAGACCGCGAATCATGAGCAGGCTAATCGTGAAGACAAAAGAACGCTTCGGCAGAAAAAAACGTCTCGGCGAAGAAAACCGTCTTGGATGGATCGCGATCACGGTAGTATCGGCAATGATCGGCGGCGCACTCTCGGGCCGCTTGATGACCGCCTCCGCGGTTCAGGCCGCTGCCGCCGCTCCCAAGCAAATCACTGCGCAGAAGTTCATGCTGGTCGATGCGCACGGCAAAACCCGCGCCCAGCTTGATGTAACCGACAAGGGCGTCGCGGAGGTCGCGGTCTTCGATGGCGACGGGCGCCTGCGCGGCGGCCTCGGCGTTGCCGCCGATGGCGCGCCCGGGCTTGGCCTCTACGGCAAGGACGGCAAGACGCGCGCCGAGCTCGCGCTCGGCGGCGGCACCGCGCGCCTGCGCCTCTTCGACACCGCGGGCACTCCGCAAGCCGCACTCGGCGTTACTGCCGACGGCGACCCGGCGCTCGCGCTGATGGACAAATCAGGCAAGGTGCGCGCGTCAGTCGACATCGCTACCGACGGCACTCCGACGCTGCGCCTCCTCGACCAGAACGGCCCGCGGCTCGGTCTCGATCTCACCTCCGACGGACGTCCCGGCCTCGCGATGCTCGGCACCAACGGCGCCACCCGCGCGGCGCTCACCCTCAATGCCGACGGTGCCGGCTCGCTGTCGCTGTTCGATCCGAGCGGCAAAGTGATCTCGGGAGTGCCCTGATCGAATCGCCGCACGGAAATACTCGCGCGACACTGCAGCCATAGTCTGCGTGGTGCTCGCGCGCGCGCCGCGAATTCGGATTCCAGCTTGATTGTCCCGATGCGCGCGTGGACAATAGCGACGCATTAAACTGACCTGAACTGGCCTGACTTGGCCTGGCCTGATCTGATCGGACCGCCTTCAGCCACGATGCGCCCAATTGGAATTGCCGCACTTTCGTTTCTCGCGATTATGGCCGCCCTCGCTATCGATGCGGGCGGCTGCGGCACTTCGATTCCCCAGATGCGCCAGAAGCTTCGTCCCACTCCGTCGCCCGAGGCGGTCGCGCAGCAGCTCGAGACGATGCTCTCCGAGGCGGGTTTCGTGCAGCTTCCCGCCGACACCGACGAGAAGCGCGCGCAGCTCCAGTCGCTGGTTCCGCTCAAGGTAAGCTACTACGTCGGCAAGACTGGCAAACTCCACTACTGGATGGCAGACCCGTTTTCGTGTCACTGTTTGTTCCACGGCACCGAGCAGGCTTACCAGCGGTATGAAAATATGAAGCTCGAGTCGGACTCGGCGCGGGAGGCATCGCTGACCTCGTCGCGCCAGAACCTCGCGGGCTATCAGCAGGAGCAGATGGACCTGCAGATGGAGCAGTTCAATCCCTACGGGCTGGGCTTCGTCGGTCCGGGAATGGTGTTTTGATCGATTCGCGTTCGGACTAGCGGGGGATGAAGTTCGACCAGTTCACTGCGCGATGCTTCGCCGAATGGCCTCAGTTCGGCGACCGCCGCAATCTGTCCCGCGCGCGCCATCCGTCCGATCGTTCTCTGTCGGAGGTGCTCAAAGAAATTCCCGGGATGGCGACCGAGAACAAGCTCAAGCTGCTTAACATCGCGGTCGAATGTCTCGCCGAAAACGAAGTCTACGTCGAGGTCGGATGTTACCGGGGCGCGAGCCTGGTCGGTGCCGCGCTCGGCCATCCTGACGCGCGGCTCTACGCCTGCGACAATTTCTCGCAGTTCGACGGCGTCGCCGAGAAGCTCGGCGTCACGCTCGCCCGCTACACGCCGCCGGGGCAGGTCTCGTTCTTCGATTCGGATTTTCGCGTCATGATGGACACCTCGCCGTGGGACCCGCGCAGCATCGGCGCTTACTTCTACGATGGCGGCCATTCGTTCCGGGACCAGTACGAAGGACTGGTCTACGCGCTGCCGCATCTGGCCTCCGACGCGATCGTAATCGTCGACGATACCAACAAGCGCGCCGCGCGTGCCGCCAATGCGCTGTTCGCGCGCCAGGTCGACCACTTCGATCTGGTGCTCGACCTCCGCACCCCGCGCAACCACTCGCCGACCTGGTGGAATGGAATCCAGGTATATCGATATACGCGTTCCAAGCGGCGCGGCGCCCGGCCGCGGCTCTACGGTGAGGGCTATCAGATCCGGAAACTCATCTACGATGACATCCTGCTTACCCTTCGTCATCGCCGCCGCGCCCTCCAACGCCAGCTACGCCGCTACTTCCGGAGCCGGCGGGCCGAGCTTCCGATGCTGAAGCCCGGTACCAAGGGCGGACATCAAGACAGTTCGGAGAAGAGCCGCAACGGCCCTGGCAGTGGACACCATCACCGGAACCACCAGAGCCGCGACCATAGCGAGCGCCGCGAGCATCGCGACGACTAGTTCTGAAAGCGCGTAGCGCGCATCCCAAGCACCGGTCCAGGTGCCGCACCTGGACCGACAGGAAGCGCGAAACCCGTGAGGGGTTTCGCAAGTTTGATGTGCTACTCGGTTTTGCCCGCCGCGGCGGCGCCCTTTGCGGGCTGCAATATCGCCT